>JBCNPK010000049.1:0-42269 GCA_039593355.1 Pseudoduganella sp. | reverse complement strand
TGTTCAAGCTGGCCATGGAACTGGAAAAGATTGCGCTGAACGACGAATACTTCGTGTCCCGCAAGCTGTACCCGAACGTGGACTTCTACTCCGGCATCGTGCAGTCGGCCCTGGGCATCCCAGTGTCGCTGTTCACCGGTATCTTCGCCATGGCCCGTACCATCGGCTGGATCGCCCAGTGGAACGAAATGATCGCCGACCCGGAACAGAAGATCGGCCGCCCACGCCAGCTGTTCGTCGGCTCGCCAGTGCGCGACGTGCCTCCGCTGAAAGACCGCAAGTAATCCTTGCCGCCTTCCCGGTAACAAAAAAGCGAGCTTCGGCTCGCTTTTTTTATTGCCTCGACCGTCCATTTCGGAATATCAGAAATTTCGCAGCTAAAGTCAGTCAAACGCAAAATATTTCGGTATATCGGAAATTATTGGCCTATACTTGGACTTATCAACAAAATTTCTGAAATTCCGAAATATGACCCAGATCAACCCTGCAACCCTGCCGGCGGTGCAGATTGTCCGTGAGTTGGCCGACCTTGGCCGGCAGGTGAGGGCAACCCGTAAGCTGCAAGGCCTGCGCATCGATGATGCAGCAGCACTCAATGGCGTTTCGGTAGACCTGCTTTCTCGCCTTGAGAATGGCGCTGGTGGAATCCGCACAGACAAGCTTTTGGCAGTGTTGGATGGACTAGGCATGGCACTGGTGATCGCACCGAAAGACCATGAGCTTTTGGGGCACCTGCCCAAAGACAGCTTGGGCGACATTGAGTCCAAATGAACCAGGCCAAGCACCAGCTAAGTCTTTGGCTGCACAAGCGCCGTGTCGCGGACATTGGCTACGATCCGCTCAATGAATCCTGGACACTGAGGTATACCGCTGAATGGCAGGCAGACCGGAAGGGTTTTGCGCTCTCGCCGGCCTTGCCGCTTGGCGCTGATTGTAGTTCCGCCTCGATCCGGCGTTTCATCGAAAACCTGCTGCCGGAAGGGCGCGCGCTGGACATCGTGGCATCCACTCAAGGCGTCGCAAAGAGCAATGTCTATGGCCTGATTCGCGCATTGGGCGCCGAAACCACTGGCGCATTTCGCTTCCTCCCATTCGGAGAAGATGGTACTGCGGAGCCGGTGCAGACCCGGCCTCGCGAAATCACGCTCGAGGAACTGGATCATCGCATTGGCGAACGTGAGTCGCGGCCGTTTGTGGAATGGGACGGCAAGGTCCGCATGACTGTGGCGGGCTATCAGGACAAGCTGCTGGTCTACGCTAACGGGGAGCCGGGCAAAGTGCCTATCTTTCTGCCGGAATTTCCATTGGCATCGACGCACATCCTCAAGCCGGAAGCGGCGGACGCGCGCCTTCCTTACATGGTGGCCAACGAACATTTCTGCATGACGCTTGCACGGCGCCTTGGGTTGCCTGTTGCCAGCGTCAGCATCCTGCGCACGCCCCGGCCGGTGCTGGCCATCGCCCGCTTTGACCGCGTGGTGCGCAATGAGGGCGGCGGCATGTGGGTCGAGCGAAAGCACATTATCGATGCTTGCCAGGCGAGCGACCTGCCGGCGAGTTATAAATACGAACGGAATATAGGCAGCGTAGGCGAGGCCGCGCTATATCGAGATGGCGTCAGCCTGGAGAAGCTGTTCGGTTTGCTGGGTCACGTCACCCGCAAAGCAGCAGACAAGCTGGTGATGCTGCGTTGGGCGCTGTTTCAGCTCGCTATCGGGAACAGTGACGCCCATGGGAAGAATTTTTCGTTCTTCGTGCACAATGCAGGACTGGAAGCGGCGCCCTGGTACGACTTGGTCAGTGTCGTCCAATATCCGCAGTTCTCGCACGGCCTGGCCATGGCTTTTGGAGATGAGTTCAACCTGGACCGGATCAGCGCTTTCGCGCTAGCCGATTTTGCCCAGCGCTGTGGAATCGACCGGCAATTGCTGGTGCGCGAATGCCGTCGGCTGCGCGATGGGATACGCCGGCATGCCGTGGGCCTGGCACGGAGCGAAACCTATGCGCCACAGGAACTGGGCATGGTTGGCAAAATCGCGGAATTTGCCGTCTTCCAGGTAGATCGGCTCGACGTCCTGGCGCGTGACGCAAGCCGCATTTCCCCAGGACTGCTTTAGACTTGGCTAAACTGCGGCAGACAGGCGTGACTGAATATCGGCAAACAACGGCCGGACAACAGGCGGTTGCTGCAGGCATTCCAGTGCCAGCTTTTGCAGATGCGGCAGATCAGCATCGCAGCGTTCCAATAGCTCTTCTAGCAGGTAGCCGAAGGCCCTTACTTCCAGGCGCTGCAGGGCGGTTGCGAGACCGGTGCCAGGGGTAAACATCGACGCGCCGCCCAAGTCGCTTAATACGGCATTGCCCTTGCCGCAGTTCAGGATGTTGTGCGCATACAGGTCGCCATGCATGATGCCTTGCGCATGCAGATGCGCGGCGGCCGAAGCGATGCCGCGCGCGATGGCGAGCACGGCCTCCTCGCTGAATCTCTGGCCATCTGTATAAACGTCGCGGGTACAGGTGGCAAAGCTTGGCGGGCCAGCCAGGTTGCGCAGGCCGGGATCGATCAGCGGCATGACCAATGCCGGCAGGCGCTCGGGATGGTCTGGAATCGTGCCCAGTACGGGAACCAGGTTGGGGTGCTGGCCGGCGCCGATACAGGCAGCCATCTCGTGCGCGGGGGACCCATCGCTGGTCATCGCACCTTTGAAGACTTTGACCGCGACCGCCATGTCATTCCACATGGACTGGTGGATGACGCCGGAGGCGCCTTCGCCAAGCTTGTTCTGGATTTGCAGTTGATCCCAGGCGATGCTTGGGGCTTGGCCCGATGCCGCTGAGTGAATTTCATTGAATGGATTTCCGGCGCAGGCCAGCCAGGCCAGGCGCGGCATCGCCAATAACCATTCAGGCAGTTCCGGCAGCTGGTTGGAGGCGATGCGTAGCAGTTCGAGCTTGCCGCAGCGCGCCAGCTCCGCAGGCAAGCTGCGCAAGCGGTTCCCCGACAACATCAGCTTCTGCAAGTCGGGGCAGCGTCCGATTTCGGCGGGCAGCTGCTCGATATGGTTGTCGGTGAGGATGAGCCAGCGCAGCTTGGCGGGCAGCGCGGCTGCAGGCACGTTCGTGATCTGGCAGGCTTTGAAGCCGATCATTGTCAGCGACGGGCAGCGGCCCAGCACTTCAGGCAGTTCGGTGAACGGATTATTCGAGCAGAAGATGATGCGCAGGCGGTGCAGGCGCGGCAAATCTTCCGGCAAGGAGGTCAGGGCGTTGCCGGAAAGTTCCAGGACTTCCAGCGTGTCGGCCAGGTCGAAAATCTCGCAAGGAAATTCAGTCAGTCCGCAGCGCAATTGCAGCCGCACGGCGCCGGCGAGGTCGCCGGCACGCAGTTGTTCCAGTGTTTGCATCAGGGATTACTTTTCGTCGTCGAGCAGGGCGCGGATTTCGGCGCGTTCCTTGGCGCTGACGGTCCCGCCTTTCAGCGCGGCCAGCACCAGTGCCTTGCCGGAGCCGGCGAAGGCCTTGTGGATCAAGTCCTTCAGCAGGGAAGTCTGGATGGTGTCCTGCTGCTCGATCGGGGAGTAGACGTGGGCGCGCTGGCTCTCGTCGCGGTTCAACAGGCCCTTGGTGTGCATGACCTGGAGCAGTCGCAGGACGGTGGCGTATTGCATGTCCGGACGTGTTTCGATGGCCGCTTCGTGCACCTGCCGCGCCGTTGCCGGGCCCAATGCAAACAAGAGGCGCAGCATTTCCAGTTCGCTAGGCGTAGGTTTTGGCAGGGACATGATAGATCCAGGGGAAACTTCGATGGATCTAGAATAAATGATCTAGACGCGGAAGTCTAGACCTAAACCGGTAAACCGGCGTCAGACCCAAGGGTCTGACCCCCAACGGTTTCACAGACGGGGATTGGTTCCAGGCCTTGACCTATTGCGAAAATCAAAGACTTCGAACCAAGCCCGGTAGCAGTTGAGCAGAATGGGTCAGACCCTTGGGTCTGACCCAGATTTGCAGGTTTTGGCGGTTTACCACTTCATTTCGCCTTTGGCGACTTTAGCGCTCAGTTGCAGGGCGCTTTCGAGGCCGGCTTGCGGGTAGGCGGACTTCATGGCAGCGACCAGGGCGGCGCTGTCGGCGGCGGCAGGGGTGGCGGCTTCGAAGCGGCGCAGGTAGCCGGCGGTGTATTCAATGGCATCCGGCGTGTAGCTGATCCCTGGGGCGAAGTGGCCGGGCACGACGGTCGCCGGCTTCAGCTTGGCCATGTCGTCCAGCACGGACAGCCATTGGGCGCGCGACTCCGGGGTTTGCGTATCGGCCACCCATACGTGCAGGCCTTTGAACAGCACCACGCCGCCTACCACGGCTTTGATCGATGGGATCCACACGTAGCTGCGGTCGCCCTGGCCCTTGATTTGCAGCTTCTGGCCTTCCAGTTCGATGTCGCCTTGCAGCAGTTCCGGCATCACAACGCCGCTCGGGGCGTTGGCGCCGAGGATCGGGCCCCAGTACGCGACCTTGGCTTGCGCTTTCTTTTCCATGGCGGCGATGGTGGTGCCGCGCGCGACGATGCGGGCTTGCGGGAAAGCTGCTTTCAGCACGTCCAGGCCGAAGTAGAAGTCCGGGTCGCCGTGGCTGACGTAAATGGTTGTCAGGCGCTTGCCGCTGGCCTTGATCTGGGCGGCCAGCTTTTCTGCTTCGGCGCGCGAGAACTGCGCGTCCACCAGCACGGCGTCTTTCTCGCCTTTCACCAGCACGGAGGCAACGGGGAAGATGGCGGCTTCGCCCGGGTTGAAGACTTCCAGTGTCAGCGGGGCGGCGGAGGCGCCGGCGGTTGCGGTTGCGAGGGCTGCTGCGGCCAGGGTGTGCTTGATCATGAAGAATTCCTTTCGTTGATTGGATGACGCCAGTGTAGGCGCATCGACATGATCGAAAAATAGGGTATATTGAAATGATTTATTGCGCAATTCGAGCATATGGACCGCATTACCTCCGCCAGCGTCTTTGTCACCATCGCCGAGCGCGGTAGCCTGGCTGGCGCGGCCGAGGCGCTCGATATGTCGCGCGCCATGGTGACGCGCTACCTGGCCGAGATGGAGGAATGGGCCGGCGCGCGGCTCCTGCACCGCACTACCCGCCGCCTTAGCCTGACGTCGGCGGGCGAGGTGACGCTGGGCCGCTGCCGGGAACTGCTGTCGCTGGCCGGCGAAGTCGCCACGGCTGGCGATCCCGGTGCCGGCGAGCCGCGCGGATTGCTCCGGGTGGCATGCTCGCAATTCCTGTCGCAGACGGCGCTGGCCGGGGCGATGGTGGGCTTCCTGCGCCGCTACCCGCTGGCCAGGGTGGACCTGCAAGTCGATAACCGCGCGGTCAACCTGGTCGAGCAGCGCATCGACCTGGCGATCCGCATCACCAATGCGCTGGAACCTGGGCTGATCGCGCGCCAGCTGGGCGAATGCAGGTCCTTGCTGTGTGCCGCGCCAGGCTATATCGCGGAGCATGGCTTGCCCGCCGAGCCGCAGGACCTGGCGCGGCATAACTGCCTGACCTATAGCTATTTCGGCAAGAGCACATGGCAGTTCACGCGCGATGGCGCTGCGCCGCCGGTGGAGGTACCGGTGGGCGGCAACCTCAGCGCGAACGAATCCATGGCCCTGCTGGCCGCAGCGGGGCAGGGCGCCGGCATCGCCATGCAGCCGCGCTTTGCCGCCCAGCCGCTGATGCGGGCAGGGGAATTGGTCGAGGTATTGTCGGAGTGGCAACCCCAGACACTGGGCATCCACGCCATCTACACTTCGCGCCAGCACATGCCGCCCGTGCTGCGCGCCATGCTCGATTACCTGGCCGACTGGTTCGCCACCGATCCCGGCTGGTTTGACGCGGCTTAACTGATTGATAATTCGCCTGCGGGAGACTACGTACGCCAGCGCCTTTTAGTTGTTTCAGTTCAATGACAGTGCTATGCTAGGCGACCGTTTTTGGAAAATCTGGAAACAACAGAGCCCTTCCCCACAACTTGATGTGCAATCCGCTAACCGGTCAGGCCGTGTCGCGGAAGGTTTGAACAACCCGCTAATTCCTCGCGAAGCGCGAAGAAAGGTGAGCAAAAAATGATGCAACAACAGACGTCCAATTCCTACCTGTTTGGTGGGAACGCGCCGTACGTAGAAGAACTGTACGAGGCGTACTTAGAGAATCCTGGCTCCGTGCCAGACAACTGGCGCCAGTACTTCGACGCCATGCAGAATGTGCCAGCCGTCGACGGCAGCAGCAAACCAGACGTCGTTCACTCGTCCGTCATCGCCTCCTTCGCCGAACGCGCGAAAGCCGGCCCGATCCGCACCATCGTCGCGTCGTCCGACGCCGAAATGGGCCGCAAGCGCGTCGCAGCCACCCAGCTGATCGCAGCCTACCGCTACCTGGGCTCTCGCTGGGCCAACCTGGATCCGCTGCAGCGCCAGGAACGTCCGAACATCCCTGAACTCGAGCCATCCTTCTACGGCTTCACCGACGCCGACCAGGATACCGTTTTCAACATCAGCAACACCTACTTCGGCCCAGAGAACGCGACCCTGCGCGACCTGATCAACCTGCTGAAGGACACCTACACCCGTTCCATCGGCGCGGAATACATGTATATCTCCGACCCGGCCGAAAAGCGCTGGCTGCAGGAGCGCCTGGAGTCGATCCGTTCGACCCCTAACTTCACCGCCGACAAGAAAAAGCACATCCTGGAGCGCCTGACCGCCGCAGAAGGCCTGGAACGCTACCTCCACACCAAGTACGTCGGCCAGAAGCGCTTCTCGCTGGAAGGCGGCGAGACCTTCATCGCCTCGATCGACGAGATCATCCAGCGTGCCGGCGAAAAAGGCGTGCAGGAAATCGTGATCGGCATGGCCCACCGCGGCCGCCTGAACGTGCTGGTGAACACCCTGGGCAAGGCGCCTAAGGACCTGTTCGAAGAATTCGAAGGCAAGCATGCCGACGACCTGCCGGCCGGCGACGTGAAATACCACCAGGGCTTCTCGTCCGACATCTCCACCGCAGGCGGCCCTGTGCACCTGTCGCTGGCGTTCAACCCGTCCCACCTGGAAATCGTCAACCCAGTGGTTGAAGGTTCCGTGAAGGCCCGCATGGACCGCCGCGGCGACGTCCACGGCGCGCAAGTGCTGCCTATCCTGGTGCACGGCGACGCGGCATTCGCAGGCCAGGGCGTTGTGATGGAAACCCTGAACCTGGCGCAGACCCGCGGCTACGGTACCGGCGGCACCGTGCACATCGTGATCAACAACCAGATCGGCTTCACCACTTCCGATCCGCGCGATGCACGTTCCACCATCTACTGCTCCGACGTCGTGAAGATGATCGAAGCGCCTGTGCTGCACGTGAACGCCGACGATCCTGAAGCCGTGGTGCTGGCTTCCCAGATCGCCCTGGATTACCGCCTGCAGTTCAAGAAGGACATCGTTGTCGACATCATCTGCTACCGCAAACTGGGCCACAACGAGCAGGACACCCCGGCGCTGACCCAGCCGCTGATGTACAAGAAGATCGCCAAGCATCCAGGCACCCGCAAGCTGTACGCCGACAAGCTGGCAACCCAGGGCGTGATCCCGGCCGACGGTGGCGACGCCATGGTGGCCGCTTACCGCGCCGCGATGGACCAGGGCAAGCACACCATCGATCCGGTGATCTCGAACTTCAAGAACAAGTTCGCCGTCGACTGGCTGCCGTTCCTGAACCGCAAGTGGACCGACGCGGCCGATACCGCCGTGCCGATGACCGAACTGAAACGCCTGGCCGCCGCCATCACCACCGTGCCTGAGAGCTTCAAGGTGCACTCGCTGGTGGAGAAGGTCCTGGCTGACCGCGCCGCCATGGGCAAGGGCGAAATGAACCTGGACTGGGGCATGGGCGAACACCTGGCCTTCGCGTCCTTGGTGTCCTCCGGCTACGCAGTGCGCCTGACCGGCCAGGACGCCGGCCGCGGCACCTTTACCCACCGCCACGCCGTGCTGCACGACCAGAACCGCGAACGTTGGGACGCCGGCACCTACATTCCGCTGCAGAACATCGCGGAAGGCCAGGCGCCGTTCACCGTGATCGACTCCGTGCTGTCCGAAGAGGCGGTGCTGGGCTTCGAATACGGCTACTCGACCGCCGAGCCTAACACCCTGACCATCTGGGAAGCCCAGTTCGGCGACTTCGTCAACGGCGCCCAGGTTGTGATCGACCAGTTCATCAGCTCCGGCGAAGTGAAGTGGGGCCGTGCTTCCGGCCTGGTCATGATGCTGCCGCACGGTTACGAAGGCCAGGGCCCAGAGCACTCGTCGTGCCGTCCAGAGCGCTTCCTGCAACTGTGCGCTGACAACAATATGCAAGTTGTGCAGCCGACCACCGCATCGCAGATCTTCCACGTGCTGCGCCGCCAGATGGTGCGCCAGTTCCGCAAGCCGCTGGTGATCCTGACTCCTAAGTCGCTGCTGCGTAACAAGGATGCAGGTTCCCCGCTGGAGCAACTGGCCAAAGGCGCCTTCCAGACCGTGATCGGCGAAGTGGACGAGTCCATCGACGCCAAGAAGGTCAAGCGCGTGATCGCCTGCTCCGGCAAGGTGTATTACGACCTGGTCAACACCCGCAAGACCCGCGGCGTGACCGATACCGCCATCGTGCGTATCGAGCAGCTGTACCCGTTCCCGCACAAGGCCTTCGCTGCTGAACTGAAGAAGTTCCCGAACCTGGCCGAAGTGGTGTGGGCGCAGGACGAGCCGCAGAACCAGGGTCCATGGTTCCAGATCCAGCACAACATCTTCGAGGCCATGGAAGCGGGCCAGAAGCTGGCATACGCCGGCCGTCCTGCTTCCGCTTCGCCTGCCGTGGGTTACTACGACAAGCACTACGCGCAGCAGAAAGACCTGCTGGAAACCGCGTACTCGAAGCTGAAGGGCTTCATTCTGACCAAGTAATTCACGCATGAGCGGGTGAGCCGCCCGCCACGAGCGGGCGGCGCTGAAAATACACAAAATTCGGAGTAAAAAACAAATGGCACAAATCGAAGTCAAAGTTCCTCAACTGTCGGAATCCGTCGCTGAAGCGACCCTGCTGTCCTGGCACAAGAAAGTCGGCGAGGCAGTGGCCCGCGACGAAAACATGATCGACATCGAGACCGACAAGGTCGTCCTGGAACTGCCAGCACCAGCCGCCGGCGTGGTTGTGCAAGTGATCAAGAACGACGGCGCCACCGTGGTTGCCGGCGAAGTGATCGCCATCATCGATACCGACGCTGCGCCTGGCGCGGCTCCTTCGGCACCTGCCGCAGCCGCTGCACCAGCTGCCGCCGCTCCTGCCGCTTCCGCCGACAAGTCCGGCGTGGTAATGCCAGCCGCCGCCAAGATCCTGTCCGAAGCCGGCATCGCCGCTTCCGACGTTGCCGGTTCCGGCAAGGACGGCCGCGTGACCAAGGGCGACGCCCTGGCTGCTGCCGCTGCACCGAAACCAGCCGCTCCGGCACCTCTGGCTCCTGCCGCTCCTAAGGCGCAACTGCCAAAGATCGCCGCTCCTGCCGCCGCCAACCTGGGCGACCGTCCGGAAGAGCGCGTGCCAATGAGCCGCCTGCGCGCACGTATCGCCGAGCGCCTGGTTGAGTCCCAGTCCACCAACGCGATCCTGACCACCTTCAACGAAGTGGACATGAAGCCGGTCATGGACCTGCGCAACAAGTACAAGGACAAGTTCGAGAAAGAGCACGGCGTGAAGCTGGGCTTCATGTCCTTCTTCGTGAAGGCCGCTGTGCACGCGCTGAAGAAGTACCCGATCCTGAACGCTTCGGTTGACGGCAACGACATCGTCTACCACGGCTACTTCGACATCGGTATCGCCGTGGGCTCCCCACGCGGCCTGGTGGTGCCTATCCTGCGCAACGCAGACCAGATGAGCATCGCCGAGATCGAGAAGAAGATCGGCGAATTCGGCGCCAAAGCCAAGGAAGGCAAGCTGACCCTGGAAGACCTGACCGGCGGCACCTTCTCCATCTCGAACGGCGGTACCTTCGGCTCCATGCTGTCGACCCCGATCATCAACCCACCACAATCGGCAATCCTGGGCGTGCACGCCACCAAGGACCGCGCTGTTGTCGTTGACGGCCAGATCGTGATTCGCCCGATGAACTACCTGGCGATGTCCTACGACCACCGTATCATCGACGGCCGCGAAGCTGTCCTGGGCCTGGTGGCAATGAAGGAAGCCCTGGAAGATCCGGCACGCCTGCTGCTGGACCTGTAAACCCTGTAAATCGGGGTCAGACCCAAGGGTCTGACCCTGTCAGCGCCACCGGTAGTGGATGGGTCTGACCCTTGGGTCTGACCCAGGTTTACCGGGTCTAAAAATTCGAAGGGAGTCACATGAGCGTCTCCGAAGAACTGAAGCGTCTGCACGAACTGCACCAAGCCGGTGCCCTGAGCGATGAAGAATTCGCCCGTGCCAAGGAAAAGCTGCTGCAAGGCGGCAGCACCAGCCAACAGCCAGGCGGCGATTTCGCCACGGAGATGGGCAAGCTGCGCCGCTCCACCACCGACCGCTGGCTAGGCGGCGTGTGCGGCGGCATCGCCAAGCAAACCGGCATCGAGTCCTGGATCTGGCGCCTGATCTTCGTTCTGGTCGCGACATGCCTCGGCTTCGGCGGGCTGATTTACATCCTTATGTGGATTTTCGTCCCCACGGACGACCAATGATTGGGAAAGAACATGAGCAACAAACAATTTGACGTAGTAGTTATCGGCGCCGGTCCTGGCGGTTACATCGCCGCCATCCGCGCAGCGCAACTGGGCTTCTCCGTAGCCTGTATCGACGAATGGAGCAACGAAGCCGGCAAGCCGGCGCCAGGCGGCACCTGCACCAACGTAGGCTGCATCCCATCGAAAGCGCTGCTGCAATCGTCCGAGCACTTCGAACACGCATCGCACGGCTTCAAAGAGCACGGCATCAACGTGCAAGGCCTGTCCTTCGACGTGGCCCAGATGCTGAAGCGCAAGAACACCGTTGTTAAGCAGAACAACGACGGCATCCTGTTCCTGTTCAAGAAGAACAAGGTGACCTTCTTCCACGGCCGCGGCGCATTCGCCGGCGCCGCTGGCGCGGAAGGCTACCCGATCGCCATCTCCGGTCCTACCACCGACACCATCACCGGCAAGCAGATCATCGTTGCCACCGGCTCCAACCCGCGCGCACTGTCAGGCGCACCGTTCGACGAGAAACTGATCCTGTCGAACACCGGCGCACTGAACATCGAAGAAGTGCCGGCCAACCTGGGCGTGATCGGCGCCGGCGTCATCGGCCTGGAACTGGGTTCCGTATGGCGCCGCCTGGGCTCCAAGGTCACCGTGCTGGAAGGCCTGCCGACCTTCCTGGGTGCAGTCGACGAGCAGATCGCCAAGGAAGCGCACAAGCTGCTGACCAAACAAGGCCTGTCGATCAACCTGTCCTGCAAGATCACCAAGGTCGAAGCCGGCAAGAACAACGTCACCGTTGAATACACGGACGCCAAGGGCGAAGCGCAAAAGGCAACCTTCGACAAGCTGATCGTGTCGATCGGCCGTACCGCCAACACGACCGGCCTGGGCGCCGACAAAGTAGGCCTGGCTGTCGACGAGCGCGGCATGATCACCGTGGACGGCGACTGCAAGACCAACCTGCCGAACGTCTGGGCGATCGGCGACGTGGTGCGCGGCCCGATGCTGGCGCACAAGGCGGAAGAAGAGGGCGTTGCCGTGGCCGAGCGCATCGCCGGCCAGCATGGCCATACCAACTTCAACACCCTGCCGTCCGTGATCTACACCCATCCGGAAATCGCTTCCGTGGGCAAGACCGAGCAGCAGCTGAAGGCAGAAGGCGTAGCGTACAAGGCCGGCACCTTCCCATTCCTGGCCAACGGCCGCGCGCGCGCGCTGGGCGATACCAACGGCATGGTGAAGTTCCTGGCCGATGCCACCACCGACGAGATCCTGGGCGTGCACATTGTGGGCCCGATGGCTTCCGAGCTGATCTCCGAAGCTGTGGTGGCGATGGAGTTCAAGGCCTCGGCCGAAGACATCGCGCGCATCTGCCACGCACACCCATCGCTGTCGGAAGCGACCAAGGAAGCGGCGCTGGCTGTTGATAAGCGTACGCTGAACTTCTAAACCCGGTAAGGCAGGGTCTGACCCAAGGGTCAGACCCATCCACTGCAAGCCGCACAGACAGGGTCTGACCCTTGGGTCAGACCCAGTTTTACCGGGTTAAAAAGATGAACGTCCAAGAGTTTTACCAGCACGCGCTGGAACAGCGCGACTTCAAATCCGACGCCGCCCAACAGCGCGCCGTCGACCGCCTGCAGCAGTGCTACGACGAATGGGTCGAGTACAAGTCCCAGCGCTCCAATTCCTTCAAACGCCTGATCAACCGCCCGACGCCTCCGCGCGGCGTGTACATGTGGGGCGGGGTAGGGCGCGGCAAGTCCTTCCTGATGGACTCGTTCTATTCGGTGATCCCGCTGGTGCGCAAGACGCGCCTGCATTTCCACGAATTCATGCGCGACGTCCACATGCAGCTCGACGAACTGCGCGGCGTGGAAAATCCGCTGGACGAAGTGGCGAAGCGGATCGCGAAAAAATACCGCCTGATCTGCTTCGATGAATTCCACGTATCGGACGTGGCCGACGCCATGATCCTGTACAACCTGCTGAAGGCGCTGTACGACAACGGCGTGTCCTTCATCATGACCTCGAACTACGAGCCGTCCACCCTGTACCCGGACGGCCTGCACCGCGACCGCATCCTGCCCACCATCGCCCTGCTGAAGGAGAAGATGGACGTGCTGAACGTGGACGCCGGCATCGACTACCGCGGCCGCGCGCTGGAACAGGTGGACGCGTATTACACGCCGCTCAACGCCGACACCGACCGTCACCTGCGCGAGGCCTTCACCCGCATCGCCGAAACGGCCGACGAAGACCCGCACATCCATGTGGAAGGCCGCGAGCTCAAAGCCCTGCGCCGCGCCGGCACGATTATCTGGTTCGATTTCGCCACGCTGTGCGGCGGGCCGCGCTCGCAGAACGACTACCTGGAAATCGCCAGCCGCTTCCATACCGTGATATTGTCCGGTATTCCGATGATGTCGGCCGGCCAGTCGTCCGAAGCGCGCCGCTTCACCTGGCTGATCGACGTGTTCTACGACCAGAAGGTCAAGCTGATCATGTCGGCCGAAGTCGAACCGGAAGAGCTGTACACCAGCGGTGTGCTGTCGAATGAATTCCACCGCACCGTGTCGCGTATTGTCGAGATGCAGTCGCGGGAATATATGGAAAAGGAACAGCGCGGCGCTGCCGAAAAGCTGTCCTGACAAGGAGAAGAATTTGAAGAACTGGATCTGGCTGGCCTTGGTGTTGCCGGGCGCCGTGTTGGCGCAGGAAGACATCGGCCGACCGGCAACGACTGGCGCCCCGCGCATTCCCGAAACCCACTCGGTCGAGCAGGCCGACGCGCGCCTGCTGCAAGTGAAGAAGGACCGCGAAGTGGTGGAGGCGGAATTCAGCGCCAGCGAGGCGATTTGCTACGAGAAGTTCTTCGTCAACGCCTGCCTGGACAAGGCCAAGGAACAGCGCCGCCTGCGCCTGGCGGAGCTGCGTGCAGTCGAGGTGGAAGCAAGTCATTTCAAGCGCCAGAACGCGGTGGATGTGCGCGACCGTGAGCTGGAGGACCGTGCGCAGAAGGATGCGGCGGAAGCGGCTTACAACGCCGAGCACCCGAAGCCGCCGAAAGTGGCGCCGGAAGCCAAGCCGCTGCCGAAACCGGCGGCGGTGTCGGTGGCGCAACGGCAGGCGGAGCACGATGCCAGGGAGCGCGCCCGTGCAGAGCGGGAGGCGGCCGAGGCGCCGAAACGCGCGGCCAATGTGAAGGCGTTCGAGAAGAAGAAGGCGGAGTCGGAGAAGCGGCAGGCGGACGTGAAGGCCAAGCTGGCGGAGAAGGAAGCGAAAAAGAAGAAGGCTGAGGAGACTCCAACCCGGTAAATCCGGGTCTGCGCAGCGGCCGAGGGTGTCGGTTGTGCGCCCTCGATCTTCGCCGAACGCCAAAAGCTTTACACCCAGCCGCCGGCTTGGAAACCGTTGGGGGTCTGACCCTTGGGTCAGACCCCGGTTTACCGGGTTTCAGATAGCCTTGCGCATCTTCTGCACAGTGTAATTGACCTCTTCCTTCGGCGGCGCCACCAGCTTGATGATCGCCATCGAGCAATTATCCCCCTTGCCCTGCGCCCGTTCGCGCGCTTTATTGATCAGCATCTCCGCCGCCTCGCGCGGCGACTTCTTGGCGATCACCGAAGCGAGTTCCACATCCGCGAAATAAGACCACAGCCCATCCGAGCAAAGCAGGAAAGCATCGCCCGCCTTCAGGTTCTCCTGGAGCCCGAACACCACGAACGGCTGCCGATGCTTATTCCCCAGTGCGTTATTCAGCAGCTTGGCCTGGCGGTGCTTGCGCGCCGATTCCTCCGGCAGGTTTTCGGTTTCCATCAAGTGCGCCACATACTCGGCATCGCTGCTGCGCCCCACGCATTCCTTGTGGTCAAAACGATACAGGCGCGAATCCCCAACGATGGCCCAAGCCGCCTGGCGCTCCGGAGTGAGCAGCAACAGCACCATGCTCGATTGCGGCTCGCTGGCTCCGGTGCGGGGATCCATCACCAGGATCTGGTGTACGTCATGCGCGATTTCACGCAATAACTCCTCCACCCGAGGCAGGCTCACCACCTCCGACGCGCGATATTCATCAAACAATTGTTTGGCCGTGTGCAGCACTTGTTCAGCGCCCGTGGCTCCGCCGCTGATGCCGTCCGCCAGCACGGCGAGCACATAGCCTGGTGCTTTCGGCGCGGTAAACAGCGCTACACGGTCATTTTGCTGGGGCCGGCTACCAATGTGTTGCGCGGTTCCGGCCTCGATCTTGTACGTGCTCATAGGGGGTTGACAGCTTCTTTCCAATGACTACCTGAGTTAAACTATGCACCTGTATGCAGTTTTGTTGCAAGTATAGATTGTTGTCCATACGAAACTGTAAGTAAACGCTAATCGCAATCGTGCAGACGACTTTCCACTTATGATCAACAAAGAAGAAATCCAGCGCCGCATCGTTGAGCTCGACGTCGAGCACCGTGACCTGGATGCCGTTATCGAAATGTTGACCCTGGACGGTCATCACGATCAACTTCAGTTGCGCCGCCTCAAGAAGCGTAAATTGCAATTGAAAGACTATATCACCCTGCTGAAAATGCAATTGGTGCCCGACGTACCGGCCTGAGCAGGCCATTCTCTTCTTCGACGAACTTGACAGATTTACAACAGCCGACCGCCGCTCCCGGCGCGCCGAACGAACCGGTTTTTGCTCCGGGGGCGCACGACGCCGATATTGAGCGCTTGTTTGGACCCGGCGGCCCCTTGGGCCCGGCGGTGGGCGGTTTTCGTCCGCGCAAATCGCAGACCGAGATGGCAAAGGCGATTGCCGACGCCATCGCCAAGCAGCAGACCCTGATCGCCGAGGCTGGCACCGGTACCGGCAAGACCTTCGCCTACCTGGTGCCGGCGTTGCTGTGGGGCGGCAAGACCATCGTCTCCACCGGCACCAAGAACCTGCAGGACCAGCTTTTCCTGCGCGACATCCCGACCATCCGCTCGGCGCTGCAGGCGCCCGTGTCGGTGGCGCTGCTCAAGGGACGCTCCAACTACCTGTGCCACTACCACCTTGAACGCACGCTGCAGAACGGCCGCATGACCTCGCGCGAGGACGTGGGCTACCTGCGCGAGATTTCGCGCTTCCTGAAGATGACCAGCACCGGCGACAAGGCCGAATTGGCGCGCGTGCCGGAAAACGCCCTGGTATGGAACCTGGTGACCTCCACCCGCGAGAACTGCATGGGGCAGGAGTGCCAGTACTACCAGGACTGCTTCGTGATGAAGGCGCGCCGCGAAGCGCAGCAGGCCGACGTTGTCGTGGTCAACCATCACCTGTTCTTCGCCGACGTGGCGCTGAAGGACACGGGCGTGGCCGAACTGCTGCCATCCGCCAATACCGTCATCTTCGACGAGGCGCACCAGCTGCCCGACACCGCCACGCTGTTCTTCGGCGACAGCGTCTCGACTTCCCAGATCCTGGAGCTGTGCCGCGACGTGCTGGCCGAGGGCCTGGCCCACGCCCGCGACGGCGCCGAATGGGCCAAGGTCGTCACCCCGGTGGAAAAGGCGGCGCGCGACCTGCGCCTGACCTTCTCGCAGGACATCGTGCGCATGTCGCTGCCGCAGATCGCGCCATCGAGCGATTTCTTCCCCGCGCTGCAGACGCTGAAGGATGAACTGGTCGACATGGTCGCCGTGCTCGAAAAGAACGCCGAGCGCGCCGAGACCATCGAACAATGCCGCGTGCGCGGCGAAGAGCTCTCGGCGCGCCTGGAAGCCTGGAAATTCGATCCCAAGGCCAAGGTGGCGCCCGGCGAAGAAGCCGTGTTCTGGGTCGAAGCGTTCCAAAGTTCGCTGCAGCTGCACAAGACACCGCTGTCGATCGCGCCCATCTTCAACGGCCAGCGCGAAGGCGTGCCGCGCAGCTGGATCTTCACCTCGGCGACGCTGGCGGTAAAAAACGACTTCACCCACTTCGCCCAGCAACTGGGGCTGGAGAACGAAGTCGCGCGCAACTGGCCAAGCCCGTTCAACTATGAGCAGCAGGGCATCCTGTACGTGCCGCAAGGCCTGCCGGACCCGAACTCGATGGGCTACACCGATGCCGTCCTGGACGCGGCGCTGCCGATCATCGAAGCGGCCGGCGGCCGCACCTTCCTGCTGTGCACCACGCTGCGCGCCGTCAAGCGCGCCGCCGATCGCCTGCGCGACGAATTCGACAAGCGCGGCCTGAAATTCCCCCTGTTCGTGCAGGGCGACCGTGGCCGTACCGAACTGCTGGACCAGTTCCGCAAGGCCGGCAACGGCGTCCTGATTGGCTCGCAAAGCTTCTGGGAAGGCGTGGACGTGCGCGGTGACGCACTGTCCTTGGTTATCATCGACAAGCTGCCGTTCGCTCCGCCGGACGATCCGGTGCTGGCCGCCCGCATCGAAGTGATGGAGCGCCAGGGCCTGAACGGCTTCATGGGACACACCCTGCCGGAAGCCATCATCAACCTGAAGCAGGGCGCCGGCCGCCTGATCCGCGACGAAGGCGACCGTGGCGTGCTGATGCTGTGCGATCCGCGCGTCATCTCCAAGCCCTACGGCCGCCGCATCTGGCAAAGCCTGCCGCCATTCAAGCGCACACGGGAAGCGGCCGAAGTCATCGCCTTCTTCCAGGGCGACGCGGCCTAGGAAGAAATAGCCTTCCTGCCATCAGTTGCAATAAAATCACCCGATACCACCAATCGGGAGATGCAATGAAGCTGACACGCGCCATGCTGGACGAGGCGGCAAGCCAGGGACTGCTGGATTCCGGCCAGGCAGGCCGCCTGTGGCAATTCCTGCTTGAACGCGAACAGCACACGCCCGGCTTCAAGCCGGCGCACATCCTGTACTACCTGGGTGGAATGATCGCCATCGGCGCCATGACCCTGTTCATGACGCTGGGCTGGGAGTCGTTCGGCGGCGCCGGCCTGTTCTTCATTGCCATCTGCTATATGGTGGCGGCGCTGGGCGCGGTGGAATGGCTGTGCATGCGCGGCCTGATGCTCCCCGCCGGCGTGCTGGCCGCCTTCGCCGTCGTGCTGGTGCCGCTGGCGGTATATGGGCTGCAGCATATGTTGGGCCTGTGGGCTGACGGCCGTCCCGGCGACTCGTATCGCAACTACCACTACTACATCGACTGGCGCTGGATCTACATGGAGCTGGCGACGCTCGCCGCCGCCGCCGTGGTGCTGTGGCGCTACCGCATGCCGTTCACCGTGATGCCGCTGGCGGTCACGCTGTGGTACATGAGCATGGACGTCACCGCCATGCTGTTGGGCGGCAGTGCCGGCTTCTTCTCGCACGAAGGCAAGGTCATGTCGGCGCTGTTCGGCGTCGCCATGACGGCGCTTGCCCTGTGGGTCGACCTGCGCAACCGCAGCAGCAAGGATTATGCATTCTGGCTCTACATCTGGGGCGTGATCACATTCTGGGGCGCCTTGTCGGCGATGGATTCCGGCAGCGAGTTCGGCAAGTTCGTGTACTGCCTGATCAACGTGCTGATGATCGGCATGGGGGCCGCCCTGTCGCGCCGGGTGTTCGCGGTCTTCGGCGGCTTCGGCCTGGCCGGCTACCTGGGGCACCTGTCCTATACCGTGTTCCGCGACAGCCTGATGTTCCCCGTCGCGCTGACGGCAATCGGCATCGCCATCATCGCCGGCGGCGTATTCTGGCAGCGCCGCGAAGCCGCCATCGGCGCCGCCTTGCGGGAATGGCTGCCTGGGCCCTTGCGCCTGCTGGTCGAACGCCGCGCAGCCTGAGACAAGTGACTTGCACGCCACCGGATTTGGTTGGCGCGCCGCGCATTGTTGATTATCCTTCGCCGCAAGTCAGTACTCTCCAGGAGGCGAAGATGAAGTACACCGCATTGCTGCTGTGCGCTGCGCTGGCGGCGGCGCCCGCGTGCCGGGCGCAGGGCATGGTGGGGCTGGGCCTTGACTACCCGATGACCACCGCGCCGTTGATCAACTTCGCCAATATGGCGGTGTTGAACAACAATTCCATGAACACCGGCGCAGCCGCCCCGGAGCGGCCGGTACGCAAGATGGCGCGGCCTGCGGTGCAGCGCAATGCGCAGGAACTGGCCCGGGTGTTCCCGGCGTCGAGCCGGGCAGCGATGACGCAGGCTTTCCAGCAAAGCATGGACGTGTACCAGCAAGTGGCGGAGAAAATGGGCTGGCAGCGCGACGACCTGGATGGCGCGCTGGCGGCCTTCATCGTCGGCAATTACATGGTCTTTGCCAACCGCGAAGTGCAGGATGCCGAATTCGCGGCTGTGGCGGAGCAGTTGCGGCGCGGTGGCGGTGCGCTCCGGCTATCGGAGAAGCAAAGTCCCGAGGCGATCCGCGATCTTTACGAAAAAAGCGCAATGGTCGGCGCCTTCATGGCGCTGGCCTTCAAGTTGCAGCAGCAAAAGGCGCAGCCGGCAAACGTCGCCGCCAACCTGCGCAACAGCGCGCGCGAAAACCTGAAGCTTGTTTTGCGGACCGACCCGGAACGCCTGCAGATCAGCGAGCGCGGTGTTATGCTTGCCAAATGATCAAAGGAACCTGCCACTGCGGCGCTGTCACGATCGAAGTGCCGGGCACGCCGGCGTACTTGATCGACTGTAATTGCTCGATCTGCCGCCGCACGCGGGCGTTGTGGGCTTTCTACCCTGAGGATGCCGTGCGCATCGAAGGCGACCCTTCCCACACGCAAGACTACGTCTGGGGCGAAAAATCGCTGCGCACAGTGCGCTGCCGTTCGTGCGGCTGCGTCACGCACTGGAAGGCGCTCAAGCCCAGCGACGACGGCCGCATGGGCGTCAATATGGCCAATTTCGAGCCGGACGTGGTGGCTGCGCTGGAGGTGCGCCGCTTCGATGGCGCCGATACCTGGGAGTACCTGTGATGGCCGACCTGCCAGCGGACGCTTTGCTTCAGCGTTACCGCGAGCAGGGCCACTACACCGATTGCTTCACCATCGACGTGCCGGGGCGGGTGGCGCATGCCGCGTTCGTCGAAGCCTTCTACACCACGGCAGTTTTCAAGCTTGAGCGCCTGCTGCTGGCGCTCTTCGTCGCGCGTCCGTCGAACGACGAGGAAGCGCGTGAATTGGCTGGTGGGCACCGCGAGAAATTTGCAGCGTGGTCGGTGGAGGCGCGCGCTCCGGGCCAGCTGTTGATGTGCGACTTTGCCGGCAGCACGCGCTCGTGGCTGATGGCGGTTCCGGCGCCGGGCCATGCTGGCACGCGGCTCTATTTCGGCTCCGCCGTAGTGCGCTCGCGCCAGGGCGGCGCCTTCCGCGCGCTGCTGGGCTTTCACAAGCTGTACTCGCGTATCCTGCTGCGCGCAGCAGCGTCCCGCCTGCGCCGGGCTTGATGGATTCCCTGATTTCCGCCTCGGCGCGCTGCCTTGCCACCGGCGATGTCCTGGGCGCGCTCAAGCACGTATCGCTGCGTAGCGATCCGCCGGCGCTGGCACTGCGCGGCGTCGCCATGGCGCGGCTGGGCGACTTCGCGCGTTCGCGCGAATTGCTGCGGCGCGCCGCAAAAGGCTTCGGGTCGCATGAAGAACTGGCGCGCGCCCGTTGCGTTGTCGCTGAAGCGGAGGTGGCGCTGGCAATGCGCGACTTGGCCAGTCCGCCGCGCGTGCTGGCCGCCGCGCTGGCGGTTCTGGAAGCGCATGGCGACTACGGCAATGCGCTGCAGGCGCGCCTGATCGCGGCCCGCAAACACCTGTTGCTTGGCCGGCTCGATGCCGCCGCGTCCGAAATGTCCCGCCTCGATATGCGCGCGCTGACGCCTGCGCTGGCGGCGGTGGCCGAGCTGGCGGCAGCCGAACTGGCGCTGCGTTCGCTGCGTCCGGCACCTGCACGCGCGGCGCTTGCGCGTGCGCATGCCGCGGCGGCGCGCTCGCGCGTGCCGGAATTGCTGGCGGAGGTGGCCGAGGCTGGCGCCGCGCTGGAGCGGCCGGCGGCGCGCCGCCATGGCACAAGCGAAGGGCAGGCGATGTCGTTGGATGAGGTGGCGGCGCTGCTGGCGTCCGGCACGCTGGTGCTGGATGCCTGCCGGCGCGGCGTGGCCAGCGGCGCAAACTGGCGTCCGCTGGCGCGCAGGCCGGTCTTGTTCGCGCTGGCGCGCACGCTGGCCGAAGCCTGGCCCGGCGATGCCGAGCGCGACGTGCTGATCGAGCAAGCCTTCAACACCCGCCGTCCAGACGAAACCCATCGCGCACGCTTGCGGGTCGAGATCGGCCGCCTGCGCGCGCTGCTCAAAGGCGTGGCCGGTATCGAAGCCACGCCGCGCGGCTTTGCCATGCGTCCGCGCGATGGCCGTGCGCTGGCGGTGCTGGAGCCGCCCATCGCCGGCGAACAGGCATCGCTGCTGGCGCTGCTGTCCGACGGCGCCGCCTGGTCTACCTCGGCACTGGCCTTGGCGCTGGATGCCAGCCAGCGCACCGTCCAGCGCGCCCTGGCCGAGCTGGAAGCCGAGGGACGCGTGCGCGCCATCGGCAACACCCGCACGCGGCGCTGGCTCGCGCCGCCGCTCGCCGGATTCACGACAATCTTGTTACTCCCTGCTGCACTGCCGTTGGAATAAAGTTCACTTGCGGCGCCACACAAGGCGCGCCACATAAGGAGCTGGACAATGAAGAGCAACACAAGCAAGGTACGCACGGCCGAAATCGTGCGTGAATACGGCCCGTTCGAAGGCGTCAAGAATGTGGGCGGCGTGACGCACGACGGCGAGCTGGTTTGGGCCGCCACCGGCGCGCGGCTGATTGGCTTCGATCCGGCCAGCGGCAAGCAGGCGCGCGCGCTGGAGCTTCCCGCCGACGCAGGCACAGCCTTCGATGGCAAATTCCTGTACCAGATCGCGGAAGAACGCATCGACAAGATCGATCCCGCGAGCGGCAAGGTGGTGAAAAGCATCCCCGCTCCCGGCCACGGCGCTGACTCCGGCCTGGCCTGGGCCGAGGGCAGCCTGTGGGTAGGCCAGTACCGCGACCGGAAGATCCACCAGATCAATCCTGAAACCGGCGCCATTATCCGCTCCATTGAATCGAACCGCTTCGTTACCGGCGTGACCTGGGTCGACGGCGAGTTGTGGCACGCCACGTGGGAAGGCGAGCAAAGCGACATTCGCCATATCGATCCCGAAACGGGCGAGGTGCTGGAGCTGCTGCAAATGCCGCCCGGGGCATTCGTCAGCGGACTGGAGTCCGATGCCGCCGGCCTGTTCTACGCCGGCGGCGGGGGCAGCGGCAAAGTGCGCGCAGTGCGTCGTCCACGAGGAGAATGATCATGAATGCAATCGTCAATCGGGAACAATGGCTGGCGCAGCGCCTCGACCTGCTGGCGCGGGAAAAGGACCTGATGCGCCTGCAGGACAAGCTGGCCAGCGACCGCCGCGCGTTGCCGTGGGTGCGCGTGGGCAAGCAGTACGTGTTCGATACGCCGCAGGGCAAGCGCTCCCTGGCCGACCTGTTCGAAGGCCGCAGCCAGCTGGTAGTACAGCATTTCATGTTTGCACCGGACAAGGAGCGCGGCTGCGCGCACTGTTCCTACATGGCCGATCACACGGATGGCGCATTGCCGCACCTGGCGCAGCGCGACGTGAGCTTCGTGGCCGTGTCGCGCGCACCTATGGCCAGCCTGGAGAAGATGCGCAAGGAAATGGGCTGGAAGTTCAAATGGGTTTCCTCCGGCGACAGCGATTTCAACTACGATTTCCACGTCAGCTTTACGCAAGACGAGCTGGCCGGAGGCGAAGTCAATTACAACTACAAGGAACAGGCCTTCCCGCTGGAAGATGCGCCGGGCATCAGTGTGTTCTACAAGGACGAATCGGGCACGGTCTACCTCACTTACTCGACCTTTGGCCGCGGTGTGGAGATGATGATGCATACCTATCGCTTCCTCGACATCACACCGCTGGGACGCAACGAAGACGGCCTGCCATACACCATGGCTTGGGTCAAGCATCACGACCGATACGAGCAGGCGCCGGCTGCAGCATCCTGCTGCTCGGACGGCTGAAGCGGTGATGCCATGCCTGGCTTCCAGCCCTGGCGGACCATGTCCGCGATCGCCTGCGGCCACTCGGCTTCAATGGCGGCGGTGGCGGCGGCGGTCGCGTTCCGGCTGCCGCTGGAGCGCACGGCGCTGCAATTTGGCGCGGGCGTACTGCTTGTCATTGCACTGGCCTGCCGCCTGCGGCGCGGAGATGCCTGGGCGGGACAGGCAGGAATGGCGCTATGGGCCTTCATCATCTCCATCGCCCACGGCGCCGGCTTCGTACTGGTGCCGTCCTTGATGACGATCTGCGGGAGCGGGGCCGTCGGACCGGCGCTCGCCGTCTTGGGCGCGATGGGGATCCACATGGCGGTCATGCTTGCAGCAAACGGTGTCATCGCTTATATTGTCTTTTTTATAACAAGAAAGGCTCATGACACCATGCGCATGATTTTCATCTTGCTTCTGTTAGCGGCGCTTCCTGCCGCACAGGCCACTGACTGCCAGACAAACCTCCGCTGGAAGGACGGTACATATATCGAGCGGACGGACATCGAACAAGGCGAGCAGGGGCATGTGGTCATCAAGCAGTTTGCGAATGCTATCGCCCTGGGCCTCAAAGTGCGAGCGGGAACGTCGAGCATGATCATGTTGACGGGTAAAGGCGATGATGACGGGATCAGTTTTCTCTGGGCGTCAGACGATGAAAAGCCATCCCATTTCCAGAAGGCCAGCGCTTTGGCAGCCGGCCCGTTCTGGACGGAGGCCAAGCTCGCCGGGCCATGCGCACTGAAAGATAAGGTGACCTTGCAGCTGAGTGACGTACTCCAAAAAAAGCCGGCCGCGCAGAAAGGTTGGATTCGCAGGAATGGGATGACTGTCGACTATTCGATCCAGGAAGCACCGGGCGTGGAGATCCAGGGATCATGGCACTATGCCAGCCAGCTTCAGAATTTGCCTTTGGAAGCGGATATGCAGGGCTGGCGCGTGTACCGTCACGATACTTTGCTCATGACCCTGCCAAAGGGGAAGCCGCTCCCCTTGTCGGCCGCGCTTGAGCAGCTGCGCGGCGCGGCACACTAGCAGCCCTGTCAGGGCTTGATGATCACCTTGCCCGTCACCTTGCGGGCCGCCATGGCGTTCAACGCTTGTGGAGTATCCGCCAACGCATAGCGCGCCGAAATATGCGGGCGGATCTTGCCTTCGCCCAGCCAACCCAATAGCTGCATCATGCCGGCCAGGTTGGCCTTGGGCTCGCGCTTGACGAATTCGCCCCAGAACACGCCCACCAGCGAGGCGCCCTTGAGCAGCGTGAGGTTCAAGGGCAGCTTGGGAATCTCGCCGTTGGCGAAGCCGACGACCAGGTAGCGCCCGCGCCAGCCGATCGAGCGGAAGGCTGGTTCGGCGTATTCGCCGCCCACCGGATCGTAAATCACGTCCGGGCCCTTGCCGTCGGTGGCAGCCTTGATCGCCTCGCGCAAGTCGCCGCTGCTGTAGTTGATCAGGACATCGGCGCCGTGCTCCTTGCAGACTGCCAGTTTTTCTTCGCTGGAGGCGGCGGCGATCACGCGCGCGCCGAGCGCCTTGCCGATTTCGATGGCGGCCAGGCCCACGCCGCCGGCGGCGCCCAGCACCAGCATGGTTTCGCCGGCCTTCAGCCGCGCGCGGTCGGCGACCGCGTGGTGCGAGGTGCCGTAGGTGAGGGTGATCGCGGCGGCGGTGTCGAAATCCATCCCCGGCGGCATCGGCATCAGCGCGGCGGCCGGCGCCAGCAGCTGCTCCGCAAAGCCGCCGTGGGCGGAGAAGGCGATCACCTTGTCGCCCGGCTTGTAGCCTTGCACGCCTTCGCCCACCGACAGCACCACGCCCGAGACCTCATTGCCCGGGGTGAAGGGCAGGGCGGGCTTGTACTGGTACTTGCCCTGGATGATCAGAACGTCCGGGAAGTTGACGGCGGCCGCCTTCACCTGCAGCACCACCTGGCCCGGGCCGGGCTGCGGATCCGGCACCTCTTCCAGCAGCAGCGAGTCGGGCAAACCCCATTCCTTGCAAACGATAGCCTTCATTTGGTCTCCACTTTTTAATCGAACGATCGTGCGATTATGCCCGAGAACGCTTTGCGCCTGCACAAAGTCTAGCGCGCCGCAGGGGAATACATTGTGCTGGCAGGGGAGGCGATTGCCATGAGTATCCGGTACGGCTGCTTTTTCAGTTACGCGCATGGCCAGCACGCATATATGAGCCACTTCAAGGACGACCTGGTCGATGCCCTGAAGTGCTATCTCGAGCCCCACTTCGACAACGAGACCGAACTGTTTGTCGACAGCGAGCAACTGGGTGGCGGCGACGATATCGACCGCCGGCTTGCCCTGGCCATGTGCCAGAGCGTGTCGATGATCGTGATCTACACGCCCAAGTACGAAGCCCACCCATATACACGGCGCGAATTCGCCGCCATGCAGATGATCGAGGCCGAGCGCAGCGGCTGGTACGAGCTGCCAAGCCATTTGATCATCCCAGTGATCATGACCCGCCATCCACTGAGCCTGCCGCGGCAGATCAGCGAACCGGGCATGTATGTGGACTTTTCGCGCTACACCCTGGCGACCGGGGAGCTGAAGACCAACCCCGATTACCTGCCCGATATCCGGCGCATCGTGGACCGCATCACGATGCACTACCACTGCCTGAAGGCGAGCATGCCAGCCGACCACGATTGCAGGAACTTCGTGCTGCCGCCGCCACCGCCGGAATGGCGCCCGCCAGCGCCGCCGCATTTTCCTCGCTAGAAAAACCACTGAAAGAGCGCCATGGAACACCTACGCCTGCACCTGCCGCTGCTGCCCGCAGCGGGCGAAGTCACCACCTTTTATTCCTACAAAGGCGGCGTGGGCCGCACCATGGCGCTGGCCAATCTTGGGCATCTGCTGGCGCAGCACCGAACGGCACCGGTGCTGCTGATTGACTGGGACCTGGAGGCGCCGGGCCTGCATTACTACTTTCCCGGCGCGCCGCAGGCCCCAGGCGTGCTGGACCTGTTCGAAGCCTGCCGCGACCAGTTGCAGGAGCGCGCCGGCCGCTACGCCAGCGACCAGGCGCTGGCCGAAGCGGTGCTCGACGCGGTTCGCTGGGAGCAATATCTGGTGAGGGCTTGCGATGACCGGCCACTCTGGCTGCTGCGCGCTGGGCGGTGCGATGGCGGCCACGCGGAACGCGCGGCTTTGCTTGACTGGCAAGCCCTGTTCGACGCTTGTCCCGCGCTGTTCCGCACCTTTTCCCAACGCCTGGCGCGTCATTTCGGCCATGTGCTGGTGGATTCGCGCAGCGGGCGTGCCGACTGCGCGGCCATCTGCACCACGCTGCTGCCAACGCGCCTGGTGCTCGTGTTCGCGCCTAACCGGCAAAACCTGGACGGCTTGCAGGACCTGGTGGGGCGGGCCACCGGCTACCGCAGCTGCCACGAGGACGAGCAACGGCAGTTGCTGGTCTACCCGCTGCCCTCGCGCATCGAGCCTGCGGACGTGGGGCGCTGCGAGCAATGGCGGCGCGGGGAGGGCGGTTACCAGCCGCTGTTCGAAACCATGCTGGCCGAGGCTTACGGCCTGCCCTGGCTGTCGCTGGAAGCCTATTTCGATGCCGTGCAGCTGCCGCACTGCGCCACCCTGGCCTGCGGCGAACCGCTGCCGGCGCCGGCCCTGCAGCAGGGCTACCACGCCTTCATGCGATGGTTCGGCGAAGGGCTCTGTCCCTGGCAAAGGCTGCCTTCGGTCGAGCCGGGCGTGCTGAATAACCACCACACCTTGCCCTTGCAGCAAGACCGCGCCGGCTACTGGCCGCTGCCTGCAGCAATGTAAGAAAAAATAAAAGGGGACGTACCCCTTTTTTTGTCGCCGTGCGAAAAAAAGGGGTACGTCCCCTTTTATTTTTTTCTCGTTGCTTCAGGTAAAATTCCCTGTATGAGAATCCTTATCAGTAACGACGACGGCTACCTGGCGCCTGGCATCAATGCGCTGGCGGAAGCCCTGCAGCCAATCGCCGATATCGTGGTTGTGGCGCCCGACAGCAACCGCTCCGGCGCCTCCAATTCGCTCACGCTGGACCGTCCCTTGTCGGTGCAGCAGGCGGCAAATGGTTTCTATTTTGTTAATGGCACGCCAACCGACTGCGTCCACGTGGCGCTGACCGGCTTGCTCGACCATGTGCCGGACCTGGTCGTGTCGGGCATCAACAACGGCCCGAACATGGGCGACGACACCCTGTATTCCGGCACCGTGGCCGCCGCCACCGAAGGCTACCTGTTCGGCGTTCCGGCAATTGCCTTCTCGCAAGGTTCTTACGGCTGGGCCAATATCGATGCCGCTGCGCGGATTGCGCGCGAACTGGTCGAGCGCTACCTCGAGCTGCTGGAGCGGCCCTACCTGCTGAACGTGAACATCCCGGCTTTGCCGTACGATCAACTGGGTCCGCTGACCCCGACCCGGCTGGGCCGCCGCCACCAGGCCGAACCCGTGGTCAAGGCGCTCGACCCGCGCGGCCGCGAAATCTACTGGATCGGCCCGCCGGGCGCCTGCAAGGATGCCGGCGAGGGCACCGACTTCCATGCCGTGGCCAATGGCTGCGTGTCGCTGACGCCTTTGCAGATCGACCTGACCCATCGCCAACAACTCGATTCCCTGGCAAAGGCCCTCGCATGAGCGACAAGACCCGCACTTTCCCGCTGCCCCTGTCTTCGATTACCGACAAGAGCCCGGTGAAAAAGCCGGTCTACAACAGCGTGGCCACGCCACAAACCGCCACCCAGAACGCCGCACGCACGGCGGCGGCCAGCCCCGGCGGCTGGCGTCCGCCGCAGCCGGTGGCATCGCCCTCGCGTGCCCATTCCTACGCCCAGGAACGCGCCCAGGTGCAGCTGGCGCCCGCCACGCCGCCGCGCGCCCACGCTCTGGTGTCGGACGGTGTGCGCCGCGCCATGGTGCAGCGCGTGGCCAAGCAGGGCGTGAGCGACCCGGTGGTGCTGGGGGCGCTGGACACCGTGCCGCGCCACCTGTTCATGGACGAGGGCCTGGCGCCCCAGGCCTATATCGACGCTTCGCTGCCGATCGGCCACCACCAGACCATTTCGCAGCCGTATATCGTGGCGCGCATGATCGAGGTGATGCGCGCTGGGCAGGATCTGCACCGCGTGCTGGAGATCGGCACCGGCTGCGGCTACCAGGCGGCGGTGCTGGCCTGCGTGGCGAAGGAGGTGTATTCGATCGAACGCATCAAGCCGCTGCACGAACTGGCCAAGACCAATCTGCGGCCGATGCGGGTGCCGAACCTGCGTTTGCACTACGGAGATGGTATGCTAGGCTTGCCGCAGGCGGCGCCTTTCGATGGCATCATCCTTGCCGCCGCGGGCCTGGAAGTGCCACAGGCCTTGCTGGATCAACTGAATATCGGCGGCCGCCTGGTCGCCCCGGTCGGGGCCCGCACCCAGCATCTCGAACTGGTGACCCGCGTCAGCAAGAACGAATGGGTGCGCCAGACGCTGGAAGACTGCCACTTTGTGCCGCTGCGCCCTGGCACCGTTTAACACACAGACTTATAGAATGACGAAGAAATATTCCCTTTTGCTCATCGCAGCTTCGATGGTCCTCCTGACCGGATGTCCGTCCGTGCCGACCCAGGCCCCGGTCGAAGACCGTTCGATCCCGCATCCGTCCCAGCCGGTCAAGGCTGCGCCGGTGGAGGAGCCGAAAGACAAGGAAGGCTACTACACCGTGCGCAAGGGCGACACCCTGATCCGCATCGCTTTCGACCGCGGCCTGAATTACCGCGACCTGGCAGCCTGGAACAACCTGTCCAACCCTGACGACATCAAGGTCGACCAGGTGCTGCGCCTGACGCAGCCGGAAGGCGTGCAAACCGCCGCCGTGCCGATGCCGCCGCAAATCGAAAAGACCCCGCCGCCGCCGCGCAAGTCCACGCCGAAGGGCGAAAAGCGCCCCTACTCTGAATCCGCAGTGGCGGAAATGCAGAAATCCGATGACCGCAGCGACAAGCCGGCGCTGGTGGCCAGCCTGGCGCCCAGCCCGGCTCCGGCTCCTGCACCGGCCGTCGCCATGAGCGCGGAAGACCGCGACCTGGCCTGGACCTGGCCGTCCGACGGCCGCGTGGTGGCCCAATTCGACGAGGGCAAGAACAAGGGCATCGACATTGCCGGCCGCGCCGGACAACAAGTGTTGGCCGCGGAACGAGGAAAAGTGATGTATGCCGGTAGCGGCATCCGCGGATATGGTAATCTCGTCATTGTGAAGCACAGTAACAGCCTGTTGTCGGCCTATGCCCACAACCGGGCCATCCTTGTGAAGGAGGGCCAGGAGGTGCGCAGGGGGCAGGCAATTGCTGAAATGGGGGACTCCGATACCGACACGGTCAAGCTGCACTTTGAGATAAGGCAGCAGGGCAAGCCGGTGGATCCATCGAAATTCCTGCCTAACCGCTAGATACACCCATGACACGCTCGCCGAATGACCAACTGGAAGACGACTCGATTCCTGAGGAATTCCCGGACGAGCCGATCGACGAAGTAGCGATCGATTCCATGGAACCGGACGGCGAGGTTGCGGTCGAAGGCAGCGCCGTCCTGGAAACCGTGGACGAGCTGAAAAAAGTCCTGGCGGCGGAACTCTCCACCGACACCACCCAGCATTACCTGAACCAGATCGGCACCCGTCCCTTGCTGACGGCGCAGCAGGAGGTGCACTTCGCCACCCTGGCCAAGCAGGGCGATTTTTCCGCCCGCCAGACCATGATCGAGCATAACCTGCGGCTGGTGGTGTCGATCGCCAAGCACTACATCAACCGCGGCGTGGTCCTGCTCGACATGATCGAGGAGGGCAATATCGGCTTGATGCGCGCCATCGACAAGTTCGAGCCTGAGCGAGGCTTCCGTTTTTCGACCTACGCGACCTGGTGGATCCGCCAGAGCATCGAGCGCGCCATCATGAACCAGGCGCGCACGGTGCGCCTGCCGGTGCATATGGTGCGCGAATTGAACCAGATCCTGCGCGGGAAGTACCACCTGGAGGCGCAGCACCACAACGGCAAGGACGCCACGGCGGAGGACATCGCCGACCTGGTGGGCAGGCCCGTGGAGGAAGTGCAGGATATCCTGGCCTTGTCGGAGCACGCCACCTCGCTCGATGCGCCGCTGGATAACGATCCGCAGTCTTCGCTGATGGATATGCTGCCGGGGGACTCGGAGGATTCGCCCGATGCGCGGGCCGAGCATCACGAAATGACGGTCCTGGTGCGCGATTGGCTGACCAAGCTGCCCGACAAGCAGCGCATCGTCATCATGCGGCGCTTTGGGCTGGATAACGACGATCCGGCCACGCTGGAGACCCTGGCCGAGGAGATGGGCGTGACCCGGGAGCGGGTGCGCCAGATTCAGCAGGAGGCGCTGGTCAAGCTGAAACGCGCCATGGCTGCGCGCGGCGTGGTGCGCGATTCTCTGCTCTAAACCCGGTCATTCTGGGTCTGACGGGACGGCCATCCGGCAAGGGGCAGACCCCTCCACTGCAGGCTGCGCAGACAGGGTCGGACCCTTGGGTCTGACCCAGACCTTCCGGGTTTTGCTATCATAGCGGGCTTTGGGCGCTCCCCGCGCCGGCTGCAACCTTAATCGCTATGCAAGACAACATCGTCGAAATCAAATCCCTGGACATGGATGCCCGTGGCGTTGGCCACATCGAAAACGAGGACGGCTCGCCGGGCAAGGTGGTCTTCATCGAAGGCGCGCTGCCGGGTGAAAAGGTCAGCTTCGAGCTGCTGCGCAAGAAAAAGAACTGGGAACAGGGGCGCATGACCGTCCTGCACAAGGAATCGGCGATGCGCGTCAAGCCCAAGTGCGAGCACTTCGACATCTGCGGCGGCTGCTCCATGCAGCACCTGGAGGCGTCGGCCCAGGTGGCGATCAAGCAGCGCGTCCTGGAAGACAACCTGTGGCACCTGTCCAAGGTCAAATCCGACACCATGATGCGCCCGATGTACGGCCCGACCTGGGGCTACCGCTACCGCGCGCGCCTGTCCTCGCGCTATGTGGCCAAGAAGGGTACGGTGCTGGTCGGCTTTCACGAAAAGAAGTCGGTCTTCGTGGCCGACATCCAGAGCTGCCAGATCCTGCCCAAGCACGTGTCGGACATGATGATGCCGCTGCGCGCCCTGATCCACTCCCTGACCATCTTCGACAAAGTGCCGCAGATCGAACTGGCCGTGGGCGAAGACAACACCGTGCTGGTGATGCGCAATATGGTGCCGCTGGGCGCGGGCGACGAAGACAAGCTGAAGGCTTTCGCCGACGAATACAAGATCCAGTGGTGGCTGCAGCCTAAAGGCCCGGACACCGCCTACCCGTTCTACCCGGCCGGCAAGGAGCTGTACTACACGCTGCCGGAATTCGGCATCAAGATGCCGTTCAAGCCGACCGACTTCACCCAGGTGAACCACCACATCAACCGCGTGCTGGTGCACAAGGCGCTGCGCCTGCTGGACGTGCAGAAGGACGAGCGCGTGGCCGACCTGTTCTGCGGTCTGGGTAACTTCACGCTGCCGCTGGCAACCATGGCGCGCGAGGTGGTGGGCATCGAAGGCTCGACCGCGCTGACCGAGCGCGCGCTCTCCAACGCCAAGGTGAACGGCGTTGACGGCCACACCACCTTCCAGTGCCGTAACCTGTTTGAGATCACCAAGGATGACCTGATCGCCCTCGGCAAATTCGACCGCATGCTGATCGATCCGCCGCGCGATGGTGCGATGGCGCTGTCGCTGGCGCTGGCTGAACTCAAGGAAACCAATCCGGACATGCTGCCCAAGCGCATTGTCTACGTTTCCTGCTCGCCGTCGACCCTGGCGCGCGATGCCGGTGTGCTGGTGCACCGCGCCGGCTACCGCCTGTCCCAGGCCGGCGTGATGAACATGTTCCCGCACACTTCCCACGTCGAATCGATGGCGGTGTTCGACCTGGTCTAACAGGCGAGATCAGGCGTATTCGAGGCTGCGCAAAAGTGTGCCGGGGCGGGTTTCAGTTGCGGCGTTTGTCGCGGAAGAAGCGCCAGGCTTCCTCGGCCGATTCGAAGTCGGCGTTCTGCGCGCCGAGCAGCAGGTCGGCGATCCATTGCATGCGGTGCTGGATACTCGGTATGGTGTGGCCGCCTTTGTCGACCTTGATCAATTCCACCTGCGGGCCGCGCGGGTCGCTGCCCCAGATGTAGCGGTGGGCCGAAGTGTCGCCTGAGTCCTTGTGATGGGGCAGGGCGGCGTCCTGCGCCGCCGCGTCCGGCAACCGGTCCAGCTTGCGCCACAACGCCAGGGTTTGTTCCACGCCGAGCGAGGAGCCACGGCCGTGCAGCATGCGGCCGCCGATGTCCCCGCCGCCGTAAGGCACGATCTTGTCGGATGTGCCGTGGATGACCATCACCGGCAGCGGCGTGCTGGGCGCCGGGCAGAGGCTTTTCGCCGGCCACACGGCGGCGATGGCCGTGATAGCGGCCAGGCGCTGCCCCATTTCCACCCCAAGGCGGTAGGTCATGCCGCCCCCGTTCGACATGCCCATGACATAGATGCGCGACGGGTCGGCGTTGTGCTCGGCAATGGCTTTGTCGATCAGGGCGCTGATGAAGCCCACGTCGTCGGTCTTGGGGCTGGTGGTGGCGTCGGCGCGGCAATCGTTCCAGCCCGCCTTGTTGTCGCTGCCCTTGGCGCCATCCGGCGCGATCACCAGCACTTGCTCACGGTCGGCGATCGCCAGCCATTGCTGGAATGGGTCGCGCAGCCGCTCGCGTCCGAAGACCAGGTTGGCTGAACCCATATGGCCGTGCAGGACCAGCACCAGCGGGCGCTTGCCGGCCGTGGGCTGCTGCGGCTCGGCCAGCAGGTAGTGGCGGGCGCCTTCGGGGCGCTGCAGGTCGGCGGAAGTGATGGTGGCTGCGTGCAGGGCGCAAGGCAGCAGGGCGGCGGCGGCAAAGGGCAGGGTTTTCATGAATTTATGATAACACGGCGCTTCGGGCGTAAAGTCAAAGAAAAAGCCGGCGCGTGGCCGGCTTTTTCGCTGGGCAGGAGGCGCTTAGTCGCGGTCGCCGGCCAGGCCCAGCAGGTTCAGCAGGGCGGTGAAGATGTTGTACACGTCCAGGTACAGTGCCAGCGTGGCGGAGATGTAGTTGGTCTCGCCGCCGTTGACGATCTGCTGCACGTCGAACAGGATGTAGGCCGAGAAGACTGCGATCACCAGCACCGAGATCACGATCGACAGCGCGCTCATGCCCAGGAAGATGTTGGCGATCGATGCCAGCATCAGGATGATCACGGCGGCGAACAGCCACTTGCCCATCATCGAGAAATCGCGCTTGGACACGGTGGCGTAGCTGGCCAGGCCTGCGAACACGGCGGCGGTGCCACCGAAGGCGGTCATGATCAGGCTGCCGCCGTTGGCGAAGCCCAGGGTGCGCTGGAGCAGCGGCGTCAGCATCAGGCCCATGAAGAAGGTAAAGCCCAGCAGCAGGGCGACGCCCAGGCCGGAGTGCTTGTTCCTCTCGATGGCGTAGAAGAAGCCGAAAGCGATACCGAGGAACAGCAGGGCGCCCATGAAGCCGCGCGGAATCGGCACGCCGAACATGACACCGGTGGCGGCGCCCAGGACGGTCGGGATCATCGACAGGGCCAGCAGCCAGTAAGTGTTGCGCAGCACGCGGTTGCGGATCAGCGCGTTGTCCGTTGCCACTGCACTACCGAATTGATGTACGTTTTGCATAATTAAATGCCTCCTTTACTAAAAAGCATAGCATGACGATGACTGGCTGGGAACTTTCTGCCTTAGGAATGCCTTAAAATTACGTAAGGGAATCCCATAGGTGCGTTTCCATGGGCATATAAGGTGAACTATGTTAAAATCTAGGGTTGATCGAGAATCTAATTTCTTGTTTTAAACCTTTCTTTTTATTGGAGTTTTTCATAATGGCAATCGAACGCACCCTGTCGATCATCAAACCAGACGCAGTAGCCAAGAACGTGATCGGCCAGATCTACAGCCGTTTCGAAGGCGCAGGTCTGAAGATCGTTGCTGCCCGTATGACCCAGCTGTCGCGCGCAGAAGCCGAAGGTTTCTACGCCGTGCACCGCGAGCGTCCTTTCTTCAAGGACCTGGTTGACTTCATGATCTCCGGCCCTGTGATGATCCAGGTGCTGGAAGGCGAAGGCGCGATCCTGAAAAACCGCGACCTGATGGGCGCTACCGATCCGAAGAAGGCAGAAAAAGGCACCATCCGTGCTGACTTCGCTGACTCCATCGACGCCAACGCTGTTCACGGCTCCGACGCCGCTGAAACCGCTGCTGTGGAAATCGCCTACTTCTTCCCAGCACTGAACGTTTACTCCCGTTAATTTTTCCTAACGGTTGTAGTGTAGTAAAGTAGTATTGCGCTTTTGCCCCGGTCCCTCGGTCCGGGGCAAAGCCGTTTTTGAAATTGAGTAAAAAAGCATGGAAACATCCCTCACCAACCTGCTGGATTTCGATCCGGAGCAACTAGTCGCCTACTGCGCCGAGCTGGGGGAGAAGCCTTTCCGTGCCAAACAGCTGCAGCGCTGGATCCACCAGTTCGGTGCCTCCGACTTCGACAGCATGTCCGACCTCGCCAAGTCCTTGCGCGAGAAGCTGAAGACGCGCGCCCACATCGTGGCGCCGGCCGTCATCAGCGACCATACTTCCGCCGACGGCACCCGCAAATGGCTGGTGGACGTTGGCAATGGCAATGCCGTGGAAACCGTGTTCATCCCGGAAGAAAACCGCGGCACGCTGTGCATCTCGACCCAGGCCGGCTGCGCCGTGAACTGCCGTTTCTGCTCGACCGGCAAGCAGGGCTTCAACCGCAACCTGACCGTGGGCGAAATCATCGGCCAGCTGTGGATGGCCGAATTCGCGCTGCGCAAAACCAAAGGCATCGAGCCCGGCCCGAAAGGCGAGCGCCAGATCACCAACGTGGTGATGATGGGCATGGGCGAGCCGCTGCTGAATTACGGACCCACCGCCACCGCACTCAAGCTGATGCTGGACGATAACGCCTACGGCCTGTCGCGCCGCCGCGTGACCCTGTCCACCTCGGGCGTGGTGCCGATGATCGACAAGCTGTCGCAGGATGTGCCGGTGGCGCTGGCCGTATCGCTGCACGCCTCCAACGACAAGCTGCGCGACGAACTGGTCCCGCTGAACAAGAAGTACCCGCTGAAGGAACTGCTGGCGGCGTGCAAGCGCTACCTGGAGTTCGCGCCGCGCGACTTCATCACCTTCGAGTACTGCATGCTCGATAATTACAACGACTCGGACGAGCACGCGCGCGAGCTGATCGCGCTGGTGACCGACCCGGTGGTTGGCGTCAACTGCAAGTTCAACCTTATTCCTTTCAACCCCTTCCCGGAATCGGGCCTGCTGCGCTCCAAGAACCCGCGCATCAAGGCTTTTGCCGAAATTCTGATGAATGCGGGCATCGTAACCACCATCCGTAAGACCCGCGGCGATGATATCGACGCGGCTTGCGGCCAGCTGGCGGGCGAAGTGAAAGACCGCACCCGCGTGGCTGAACGGATGGAGAAGATGTCCGAGTATCAAAAGAAGTACGGCGCCGATTTCGGCAAGATTGTGGAGATTCGTTCCTGATGACCGATTTCGCCCAGCGCCGCTTCAAGTGCCTGGCCGCGGTCGCGCTGGCCGGCTTTTTGGCGGGCTGCGCGACTGGCGAAGGCCCGAGCGGCAAAGAAGACCTGAAAACCCTGTCCGACCAGACCGCCGCGCAAAAGCGCGCCGAAATCCGCATGCAGCTGGCGGCAGGGTATTTCGAGCAGGCCAACTATCCGGTGGCGCTCGACGAGGTGAAGAAGGCGATCGCCGCCGATCCGCAGAATCCCAATGGCTACAGCCTGCGCGCCATCATCTACATGCGGATGAACGAGAAGGAACTGGCGAACGACAACTTCCTGCAGGCCCTGAGGCTGGCGCCGAACGATCCGGACCTGAACAATAATTACGGCTCCTTCCTGTGCCAGAACGGCCGCGTCAAGGAATCGTTCAGGCATTTCGATGCGGCCTTGGCGAATCCCAACTACCAGTCGCCGGCGGGGGCGTTGAACAATGCGGGCTCCTGCGCGCTGAAGATCAAGGATTACGACCTGACCGAACGCTATCTGCTGCAGGCGCTGAAACTGGCGCCGGATGTTCCGGAAACGAATATCGGCCTGGCCAGGGTGTACTATGCGCGGCGCGATTATCCTCGCGCCAGCTTCTTCATCCAGCAGCTGCATAAGGTAGCGAAGCTGGATAGCCTGCCGGCCGACGTGTTGTGGCTGTCCATCAAAGTGCAGCACAAGATGGGCGACCAGGGCATGGAACAGGGTTTTGCGACCCAGTTGCGGCGACATCATGCGGAGTCGCCGGAGTACGCTGCGTATCAACGTGGGGCGTTTGATGAGTGAGAACGGGGAACGAATGGATTCTGAGCAGGACAAGCCGGCCAGCCAGCAGCATGCTTCCGCGCCTGGCGTGGCACTGGCGGCGGCACGCGAAGCCATGGGCCTGTCGGTCGAGCAGATTGCCGACCAGCTGAAACTGGCGCCGCGCCAGGTGCAGGCAATTGAGCGCGGCGATTTCGATGCATTGCCAAACCGCGCGGTGACGCGCGGCTTCATCCGCGCTTATGCCAAGGCGGTGCGGCTGGACCCTGCGCCGCTGGTGGCGATGGTGGAAGTGGAGGGCGCAGTCGGCCACGCCGATGCCACCGTGCGTCCGACCAAGGTGACGGCGTCGTTCCAGGAATCGCGCTTCCCTTCCTTGACCGAACGGAATAACGGCAAGCCGCTGGGCGCCATTGTGGCCGGCGTGGCCGTGGTCGCGCTGGTCGGCGGCGCCGCGGCCTGGCAGTTTGGCCTGTTGCCGTCGCTGAACCTGCCGTCGCGCGTTGGCGTTGCTACGCCGGCTTCCGCGCCGGAAACTGCGGCCCCGCCGGTGGTGGTCACGCAGCCGGCGCCGCAGTCGGTGGACACGCCGCTGCAATCGCCTAACGTGCCGCTGATTTCGGTGCCGCCGCAGCCTGGCAGTGCTGCGCAGGCTACCGTGCCGGGTGCCGGCGTCCCGGGCGAACCTGCCGGCGGAGCGGCCGCCGCCGCGCCGGGTACCGTTCCGGCGACCGTCGCATCGCCTGCGGCGCAAGGCGCGGTTCCAGGCGCTCCCGCGGGCGTCGTGGCGCCGGTGAATCGCGCGGCGCCGACCGTTGGCGGCGCGCCGGCCGTTGCGACGGCGCCGGGCAATGCCGCCAATACTGCGAACACTATGCCGGCTTCGCCTGGACTGATCCCGGTCAAGCCGGCCGGCAGCGCCGCCCCAGGCACCGCGCCTGCGGCAGCGCCAGCCGCCGTCCCGGCCGCACCGGCCGCCATTGCGAGCCAGGCGCCAGCCGTGGGCACTGCCGGCGGCAAGCTGGTGCTGAACGTGAAGGAAGATTCGTGGGTCGAGATCCGCCGCGCCGGCCAGCCCAAGCTGATCGCGCGCATGGTGCGTGCCGGCGCGACGGAAACCTTCAACGTGCGTGCGGATGACGTACTGATCGTCGGCAAGCCAAGCGCGGTGAGCGCCAACCTGGCCGGCGGCAAGCTGGAACTGACGCAAGGTCCGGGCAAATCGTACGCCCTCGTGAACATCAAGTAATCAAGAGTAGCCAAGCATGTCTTCTTCGAACAACCCGATCCCTTCCGGACCACTGGCGCGCCGCGCCAGCCGCCGCGTGCTGGTGCAGCACGGCGAGCGCAAGATCTGGGTCGGTGGCGATGCGCCGGTGGTGGTGCAGTCGATGACCAATACCGACACCGCCGATGCGGTGGCGACGGCAATCCAGATCAAGGAGCTGGCGCGCGCCGGTTCCGAGCTGGTGCGCCTGACGGTGGACCGTCCCGAGTCGGCGGCTGCCGTGCCTTACATCCGTGACCAGCTCGACAAGATGGGCATCGACGTGCCCCTGGTGGGCGACTTCCACTACAACGGCCATACGCTGCTGGCCGAGTACCCCGATTGCGCCGCCGCGCTGTCGAAGTACCGCATCAACCCGGGCAACGTGGGCAAGGGCGCCAAGCGCGACACGCAGTTCGCGCAGATGATCGAAGTGGCGGCCAAGTACGACAAGCCGGTGCGCATCGGCGTCAACTGGGGCTCGCTGGACCAGGCGCTGCTGGCGCGCATCATGGACGAAAACGCGGCCCGCGAAAACCCGTGGAGCGCGCAAGCCGTGATGTACGAAGCGCTGATCACGTCCGCCATCGAAAACGCGGTACGCGCCGAGGAACTGGGCCTGGCGCGCGACAAGATCATCCTGTCGTGCAAGGTGTCCGGCGTGCAGGATCTGATCGCGGTGTACCGCGAGCTGGGCAAGCGCTGCGACTATCCGTTGCACCTGGGCCTGACCGAGGCGGGCATGGGCAGCAAGGGCATCGTGGCTTCGACCGCGGCGCTGTCGGTACTGCTGCAGGAAGGCATCGGCGACACCATCCGCATCTCGCTGACTCCCGAGCCGGGCGGCGACCGCACCAAGGAAGTGGTGGTGGGGCAGGAAATCCTGCAGACCATGGGCCTGCGCAAGTTCACCCCGATGGTGATTGCCTGCCCGGGCTGCGGCCGCACCACGTCCACCGTGTTCCAGGAACTGGCGGACGATATCCAGAGCTACCTGCGCGAGCAGATGCCGGAATGGAAGAAGACCTACCCGGGCGTGGAGGCGATGAACGTGGCCGTGATGGGCTGCATCGTCAACGGTCCGGGCGAATCGAAGCACGCCAACATCGGCATCAGCCTGCCCGGCACCGGCGAATCGCCGGCCGCGCCGGTCTTCGTCGACGGCCAGAAGGTGGCGACGCTGCGCGGCGATAATATCGTTGCGGAATTCCAGGCCATCGTGCTCGACTACGTCCAGAAAAACTACAGCAAAGCAGCTTAAAAAAGTTTAAAGAACCATGTCCAACAAAGCAGACAAAATCACAGGCGGAGCCGGGGTTTCGAGCGGCATGCCGCTCGCCGGCGGAGCGGTGCCGCCCTGCTGGGCGGCATTCCTTAGCGACATTCAAGCATTAGTACGCAACAGAATTCAGTGAAACTAGAATATGTCTGAAAACAAAAAAGTAGAGAAAATTGTCGCCATCAAGGGGATGAACGATCTCCTGCCGGCCGACGCCCACCTGTGGGAAATTTTCGAGAACACCGCGCAGTCCGTGGTGCAGAGCTACGGCTTCCAGCAGATCCGCACGCCGATCGTGGAGGAGACCCGCCTGTTCTCGCGCGCCATTGGCGCCGTGACCGATATCGTCGAGAAGGAAATGTATTCCTTCGAAGACTCGATGAACGGCGACAAGCTGACCCTGCGTCCGGAAGGCACGGCAGGCGTGGTGCGCGCCGTGCTGGAACACAACCTGGTCTACGAAGGCCCGAAACGCCTGTGGTACAAGGGCCCGATGTTCCGCCACGAGAAGCCGCAACGCGGCCGCTACCGCCAGTTCCACCAGTTCGGCGCGGAAGCGGTCGGCTTCACCGGCCCGGACGTGGACGCCGAAATGATCGTGATGTGCCGCCGCCTGTGGGATGACCTGGGCCTGGAAAACATCCGCCTCGAAATCAACTCCATCGGCGACGCCGAGGAGCGCGCGCGCCACCGCGTCGACCTGATCGCCTACCTGGAGCAGCACGAAGAGCACCTGGACGCCGACGCCAAGCGCCGCCTGCACAGCAACCCGCTGCGCATCCTCGACACCAAGAACCCGGCCCTGCAAGGCATCGTCAACAGCGCGCCCAAGCTGCTGGACTACCTGGGCGAGGCATCGCTGGCCCACTTCGAAGGCGTGAAGAAGATCCTGGACGCCAATGCGATCCAGTACACCGTCAACCCCCGCCTGGTGCGCGGCATCGACTACTACAACCGCACCGTGTTCGAATGGGTGACCGACGAACTGGGGGCGCAAGGCACCGTGTGCGCCGGCGGCCGCTACGACCCGCTGATCGAAATGTTCGGCGGCAAACCAACCCCCGCGGTCGGTTTCGCCATGGGCATCGAGCGCCTGATCGAACTGATGAAAGGCTCCGGCGACACCGCCGCGCCGCGCCAGTGCGACGTCTACCTGGTGCACCAGGGCGAAGCGGCGCGCATGCAAGCCTTCATCATCGGCGAGCGCCTGCGCGACGCCGGCCTGGACGTGATCCTGCACTGCGGCGGCGCCAACGGCGCGGGCAGCTTCAAGTCGCAGATGAAAAAAGCCGACGGCACCGGCGCAACCTTCGCAGTCATCATCGGCGAGGACGAAGTGGCCAACAACACCGCCGTCGTCAAGGCGATGCGTGCTGAAGAAGGCGAGGGCCAGCAGCAGACCGTCGCGTTCGAAGGCGTTGTAGATTATGTCGTGGACCAGATCACATGCGGAGACGATTGTGATCACGACCACGGCCATCACCACCACCATTAATCAAGAAAACAGGCAGACTGAAACATGGCATACGATCTCGAAGAACAAGAACAGATTGCTACCCTCAAAGAGTGGTGGTCCAAGTACGGCAACCTGTCCACCTGGGTGGTGATCGCAGGCCTGGCCGCCTATTCGGGCTGGAACGGCTGGAACTACTACCAGCGCAACCAGGCGGCGCAAGCATCCGTGCTGTTCGATGAACTGCAGACCGCCGTCAGCGCCAAGGACAACGCCAAGGTGGCGCGCGTGGCCAGCGATATCGAGGGCAAGTTCGGCCGCTCGGCCTACGCCTCGCTGGGCGCCCTGAGCGCAGCCAAGTCCTTCTTCGACGCCAACGACCTGAAGTCCGCCAAGGCGCAGCTGGAATGGGTGGTCACGCACGGCAACGACGAGCATAAGAACATCGCGGCCATCCGCCTGGCCGGCGTGCTGCTGGACGAGAAAGCCTTCGACGAAGCGCTGAAGGCGCTGGCCAATGCCACCCTGCCGCAATTCAAGGCCGACGTGGAAGACCGCAAAGGCGACATCCTGGCCGCGCAGAACAAGCTGGAAGAGGCGCGCAGCGCCTACAAGGCAGCGCTGGAAGCCGCCGACAAGAACAACCCTGGCCGCCAGCTGATCCAGCTGAAGCTCGAATCCATCGGCGGCTCCGTGCCGGAAGTGAAGGCTTAATCTGATGCGTGCGACCACTCGTACCGTAATCGCGCTGGGCGTACTGGCGCTGGCTTCCGGCTGCAGCACCCTGAACAAGATCAATCCGTTCGCGAAAGAGGACAAGTTCGCGCCAGCCAAGCTGGAAGAACTGAAGCCTGGCGTACCTGCCCGCATCGTGTGGAAACACAGCACCGGCAAGGCCGGCGCCAACGTCTTCACGCCGGCACTGGCCGACAACAGCGTGTTCGTGGCCGATGCGGACGGCAATATCGAGCGCCTGGACGCCGCCAGCGGCAAGGTGCTGTGGCGCAGCAAGGCCGGCGCCGACCTGACTGCGGGCGTGGGCGTCAGCCCGGACGGCAAGCTGGTGGCGGTGAGCGCCGTCAAGGGCCAGCTGATGGCCTTCGACGGCAACGGCAAGGCGCTGTGGAAGGTGCAGGCTTCGAGCGAGATCCTGTCCGCACCTGCGGTCGGCACGGACGTGGTCGTGGTGCGCACGGTGGACAACAAGGTCACCGCCTATGACGCGGCGGACGGCAAGAAGCGCTGGTTCATCCAGCGTCCGACGCCTGCGCTGACCCTGCGCAATATGCCGGGTCTGGTGATCGCCAACAGCAACGTCTACGCCGCGCAGCCTGCGGGCCGCATCCTGGCGCTGGCGCTGTCGAACGGTGTGCCGCGCTTTGAAGTGCCGCTGTCCGAACCGCGCGGCGCCACCGAACTGGAACGCGTGTCCGACATCAGCGGCACGCCAACCGTGTTCGAGCAGGACCTGTGCGCGGTGAGCTACCAGGGCAAGGTGGGCTGCCTGGACCTGAACACCGGCGTGGCGCGCTGGACCAAGCCGGCATCGTCGGACGTGGGCCTGGGCGTTGACCAGCGCTTCGTCTTCGTGGCCGATGAAAAGGGCGCCGTGCAGGCGTTCACCCGTGAAAACGGCGCTTCCGCATGGAAGAACGACAAGCTGGCCTACCGCCGCCTGTCGGCTCCGGTTTCCTATGGCCGCTTCGTGGCCGTGGGCGACCTTGAAGGCTATGTGCACTTCCTGTCGCGGGAAGACGGCACGGTATTAGGTCGGATCGCGACGGACGGCAGCGCCATCAAGTCGGCGCCGCTGCTCTCCGGTCCGAATGTGATTTTCCAAACCCAGAATGGGACTGTGGCCGCTATCGCGGTCGAATAAAAACAATATGAAGCCGGTAATTGCACTTGTGGGTCGCCCGAACGTCGGGAAATCGACCCTTTTCAATCGACTGACCCGCTCGCGCGATGCGCTGGTGGCGGACCTCCCTGGCCTGACGCGCGATCGTCACTACGGCGAGGGCCGCATCGGCAATCGTCCGTTCCTGGTCATCGATACCGGCGGTTTCG
>JBCNPK010000048.1:0-42668 GCA_039593355.1 Pseudoduganella sp. | reverse complement strand
CTTCGAAAGCGTCCACTTCTACAGCGATTCCCATAACGACCTGCCGCTGCTGTCGATCGTCAGCCATCCGATTGCGACCAACCCGAACGCCAAGCTGTCCGAACACGCGACCGCGCAAGGCTGGCCATCAATTCACCTGTTCAATGATTAAGAAATTCATCCGCAAGATCCTGGGCGTCAAGAGCGCGCGGCCCAGCAACGAACCCGTCGTGCTGGGCCCCAAGGAGCATGGCATCGACCCGCGCATGGTGTCGAACAATGCGATCCGCGTCACCAGCACGCTGCAGGAAGCCGGCTTCCAAGCCTTCGTGGTCGGCGGCGCCGTACGCGACCTGCTGCTGGGCGTAAAGCCGAAGGACTTCGACGTTGCCACCGACGCCACGCCGGAGCAGGTCAAGCGCCTGTTCCGCCGCGCCTTCATCATTGGCCGCCGTTTCCAGATCGTGCACGTGATGTTCGGCCAGGACCTGCTGGAGGTAACCACCTTCCGCGGCACCGCCACCGACAACGCGCCGAAGGACGAACATGGCCGCGTGCTGCGCGATAACACCTTCGGCACCCAGGCGGAAGACGCGGAGCGCCGCGACTTCACCATCAACGCCATGTACTACAACCCTGCCACGCAGGAAGTGCTGGACTACCACGGCGGCATCGAGGACATACGCGCCAAGACGCTGCGCATCATCGGCCAGCCGGAAGCGCGCTACCGCGAAGACCCGGTGCGCATGCTGCGCGTGGTGCGCTTTGCGGCCAAGCTGAAATTCTCCATCGAGCGTTCGACCGCCGCGCCGATCGGCGTGATGGCGCCTTTGATCGACAACGTGCCTGCGGCACGCGTGTTCGACGAGATGCTCAAGCTGCTCACTTCCGGCCAGGCCCTGGCCTGCCTGCAGCAGCTGCGCAAGGAAGGCCTGCACCATGGCCTGCTGCCGATGCTGGACGTGGTGCTGGAGCAGCCGATGGGCACCAAGTTCGTGACCCTGGCGCTCGACTCCACCGACAAGCGCGTCATGGCCGGCAAGACCGTGTCGCCCGGCTTCCTGTTCGCTTCCCTGCTGTGGCACCAGGTGCTGGAGAAGTGGCAGGCATACCAGGCGGCTGGCGAGTTCCCGATTCCTGCGCTGCACCTGGCGGCGGACGAAGTGCTGGAGTCGCAGACCGAGAAGCTGGCGATCCAGCGCAAGATCGGTTCGGACATGCGCGACATCTGGGCCATGCAGCCGCGCTTCGAACGCCGCAACGGCAAGAATCCTTACAAGCTGCTGGAACACCTGCGCTTCCGCGCCGGTTACGATTTCCTGCTGCTGCGCTGCGCGTCCGGCGAAATCGACCGCGAACTGGGCGACTGGTGGACCGCCTTCTACGAGGGCGACGAGACGATCCGCGCCGAGCTGGTGTCGGCGGCATCGTCGGGCGGCGGCAAGAAAAAGAAACCGGCGCGCCGCGGTTCCCGTGCCGCCTCGCTCGACGACGCGCCGCTGGATGCGAATCCGGATGGCGAAGAAGGCGACGAGTCGGACGACGACGAATTCCTGAATCCGCGCCCTGAAGGCGAAGCGCCGGCACGCAAACGCCGCCGCCGGCCACGCCGCGGCCGCCGCAGCGGTGGCGGTGGCAATGCTCCCGCTGGCGAGGCTTGATGCCTGTCAGCGCGTATATCGGCATCGGCGCCAACCTTGGCGATGCGCGGGCCAATGTGCTCGATGCAGTCGAGCGGCTGCGCAGGTTGCCGGGGGCGGCGCTGGAGGCGGTGTCTTCGCTGTATCGCACGGCGCCTATCGATTCTTCGGGCGATGACTACATCAATGCGGTGGCGCGCTTGAGTACTTCGCTGCCCGCGCAGGTTCTGCTTGAGGCGCTGTTCGATATCGAGCAGGCGCATGGGCGCGAGCGGCCTTACTACAACGCACCGCGCACGCTGGACCTGGATTTGCTGCTGTATGGCGATGAGCAGATCGCCACGCCGACGCTTACCGTTCCGCACCCTCGCATGCACCAGCGCGCGTTTGTGCTGATGCCGCTGCTGGAACTTGCGCCGGACATTGTGCTGCCCGGGATCGGGCGCGCTGCGGATTTCGCGGCTGGTGTTGCTGACCAAGGTATCATCCGCCTTTAAACCCGGTAAACCAGGGTCTGACCCAAGGGTCAGACCCCGTCTGCTCAACCGTTAGCAGCGAGATCATTCAGGGTCGGACCCTTGGGTCAGACCCAGGTTTACCGGGTTTACCGAACACCCCCTCTATTTTCCACAGTTAGAATAGCGTTTTTCGAATTTAAGGACATACCATGTCTGGCACCATGCAAAACCCCTACCCGGCGCCTACCCGTGCCGTACCGACCAAGGCCGTCACAATTCCTTCGATCAACGCCCTGAAGGCAGCCGGCGAGAAGATCACGATGCTGACCTGCTACGACGCCAGCTTTGCTTCGATGATGGACGGCTGCGGCGTGGAAGTGCTGCTGATCGGCGATTCGCTGGGCATGGTTTGCAATGGCCACCAATCCACCCTGCCAGTCACCGTGCAGGAAGTCGCCTACCACACCGCCGCAGTCGCGCGCGGTGCGAAGAACGCGCTGATCCTGGCCGACATGCCTTTCGGCTCCTACGCCACGCCGGAATCGGCCTTCAACAATGCCGTACAGCTGATCCAGGCCGGCGCGCACATGGTGAAGATCGAGGGCGGCGCCTGGGTTGCCGAGACCGTGCGCTTCCTGGTCGAGCGCTCGATCCCGGTTTGCGCCCACCTCGGCCTGACGCCGCAATCGGTGCACACGCTGGGCGGCTACAAAGTGCAGGGCAAGACCGTGGAAAGCGCCGAGCTGCTGAAGCAGGATGCGCTGAAGCTGCAGGCGGCCGGCGCCGCGATGGTGGTGCTGGAGGCGATTCCTACCGCGCTGGGCAAGGAAGTGACCGATATGCTGGCGATGCCGACCATTGGCATCGGCGCGGGCCCCGACTGCTCGGGCCAGGTGCTGGTCATGCACGATATGCTGGGCGTGTTCCCAGGCCGCAAAGCGCGCTTCGTGAAGAATTTCATGGAAGGCCAGACCTCGATCCAGGCCGCCGTATCGGCCTACGTCGACGCGGTAAAAGGCGGCAGCTTCCCAGCGCTGGAGCACTGCTTCTGAACCCGCTGAACGACGACGAGTACGACCTGCTCGACGACCTGCTGGCCGACATGGGCCCGCAGAGCATGGACGTCGCCAAGCTCGAAGGCTTCCTGACGGCTCTCGTCATCGGTCCCGCCGAAGTAGCCCAGGATGCTTGGCTGCCCGTGGTCTGGGGCGGCGCTTCCGGCAGCGAAGAAGCGGCCGCGCTGGTCTTGCGCCACCACGACTACATGCGCGTGTGGATGCAGAAGGATCCTGGCAGTTTTGAGCCCATCTTCGACTGCGGCGGCAGCTGGACCGCTGAGGCTTGGTGCGCGGGATTCATGGCCGGCGTCGGCCTCGCCTCGGATGCCTGGGCGCCGCTGCGCGCCCAGCAGCCCGCATTGCTGGTGCCGTTCCAGGCGCCGGTGAACGCCGCCAAGGTGACGCCGTCCGTCATCAAGATCAACGCATTCTTCCACGCGCCGCAGCCCAAGGTGGAAAAGGCCGGCCGCAACGATCCTTGCCCTTGCGGCAGCGGAAAGAAATTCAAGAAGTGCTGCGGCGCTTAGACCTGGATCCAGGTCGTTTTCAATTCGGTGTACTTGTCGAAGGCGTGCAGCGATTTGTCGCGGCCGTTGCCTGACTGTTTGTAGCCGCCGAACGGCACCGTGATGTCGTCGCCATCGTATTGGTTGACGTGCACCGTGCCCGCCTTCAGCGCCCGCGACGTGCGGATCGCTTTCGAGATATCCGATGTCCATACCGCCGCGTGCAAGCCGTAAGGCGTATCGTTGGCCTGCCGCACGGCTTCGTCCAGGTCTTTAAACGACAGCACGGACAGCACGGGCCCGAAAATCTCTTCGCGCGCAATCTTCATGGTGTTCTGCACGCCGTCGAACAGCGTGGGTTCGACATAGAAGCCACCAGTCTCCTTGCGCGCCGCTTTGCCGCCGGCAAGCAGTTGCGCGCCCTCTTCGCGGCCCGCGTCGATGTAGCCCATCACGGTCTTCATCTGGATCGAATCGACAATCGCACCCATCACGGTCTTTTCGTCGAGCGGATCGCCGGGCGCGTAGTCCGGCACCAGCGCCAGCGCTTTTTCGAGGAACCTGTCCTTGATCGACTCTTCGACAAACAGGCGCGAGGGCGCATTGCAGCTCTCGCCCTGATTGAAGTAAATCGAGCCTACCGCAGCCGACACCGCCGCATCGAGGTCGGGGCAATCGGCGCAGACGATATTGGCCGACTTGCCGCCCAATTCCGTCCAGGCCCGCTTGAGGTTCGACTGGCCCGCCATCTGGATGATCTGCTTGCCGGTGCGCGTGGAACCGGTGAAGCCGATGCAATCGACATCCATATGCATGGCCAGCGCCGCTCCCGCCTCGTTGCCGTAGCCAGGCAGCACATTGAACACGCCGGGGGGAATGCCCGCCGCCACCGCCAACTCCGCCAGCCGAAGCGCAGACAGCGGCGATTTTTCCGAAGGCTTGAGCACCACGCTATTGCCCGCCGCCAGAGCGGGAGCAATCTTCCACGCCGCCATCAGCAGCGGATAATTCCAGGGCACGATGGCCGCCACCACGCCCACCGGTTCGCGCGTGATCAAGGCCAGCGAATTGGCGGGCGTCGGCGCGATCTCGCCATAGACCTTGTCGATCGCCTCGCCGTACCAGCGGATGCAATTGGCCGCCAGCGAAACATCGACCACCTGGCTGTACTTGATCGGCTTGCCCATGTCGAGGGTTTCCAGCAGCGCCAGTTCATCCTTATGCTGCAGCATCAGGTCGGCAAACTTGAGCAGCACGCGCTTGCGCTGCGCGGGCGCCTGGCCGGCCCAGCGGCCGCTGTCGAACGCGCGGCGCGCCGCCGCCACTGCATGGTCGACATCGGCCGCATCGCAGCGCGCTGTCTGCGACAGGTAGCGGCCGTCGATGGGGGACAGGTTGTCGAACTTGCGCTCGCTGCGCGACCAGCTGCGCTCGCCGTTGATGAACGCGCGGCCGTCAAGGGTCAGCGCCTTGGCGCGCTCGTGCCAGTTGATTGTCTCTTTTGCCATGGCTTACATCCATCCTCTCTGCTGCAAGTCCGCATAGGTATCGTCAAGGCAGCGCCGGATCAGGGCGATCATTTCGTCGATCTGTTCGCGTGTCATGACCAATGGTGGCGCAATGATCATGCGGTCGCCCACGGCGCGCATGATCATGCCGTTGTTGAACATATAGCCGCGGCACACCATGCCCACTTCCAGCTTCGGGTCGAAGTATTCGTGGCCGTGGATGGTCGGGCCCTTGCGGCGCACCAGGTTAAGGCCGGCGACAAAGCCGCAGCTGTTGGCATAGCCCACCAGCGGATGGTCCGACAGCGTGGCGAAGCGCTGCGCCAGGTACGGCCCCGTGTCTTGCCGCACGCGCTGCACCAGCTGTTCCTCCTCCAGGATGCGGATGGACTCCAGCGCAGCCGCGCAAGCCACCGGGTGGCCGGAATAGGTGAAGCCGTGCGCGAATTCGCCGCCCTGGCCGATCAGGACTTCCGCCACGCGTTCGCCGACCAGCACGCCGCCCAAGGGGATATAGCCCGAGGTGACGCCCTTGGCGAAGGTGATCAAATCCGGCCGGATGCCAAACAGCTCGGATGCGAACATTCGCCCGGTGCGGCCAAATCCCGTGATGACTTCGTCCGCGATGAGCAGGATGCCGTACTTGTCGCAGATGCGCTGGATTTCCGGCCAATAGGTGGCAGGCGGAATCACCACGCCACCCGCGCCCTGGATTGGCTCGCCGATGAAGGCGGCGACTTTCTCCGGCCCCACGTCGAGAATCTTCTCTTCCAGCCACGACGCGGCCTCGATGCCGAATTCGTCCTCGCTCATGCCGCGCCCCGACTCGAGGTAGTTCGGCTGGCGGATGTGCACGATGCCCGGAATCGGCAAGCCGCCCTGCGCATGCATGCCTTCCATGCCGCCCAGCGAAGCGCCGGCCATGGTGCTGCCGTGGTAGGCGTTGAAGCGGCTGATGATGGTGTGCCGTTGCGGCTGGCCTTTCAGGTCCCAATAGCGGCGCACCATGCGCACATTGGTGTCGTTCGCTTCCGAGCCGGAGCCGGTAAAGAACACGTGACGGAACCCGGACGGCGCAATGACCGCCAGCTTGGCGGCCAGCTGCACCGCCGGCACGGTGGTGGTATTGAAGAAGCTGTTATAGAAAGGCAGCGTCTCCATCTGTTCGAACACCGCTTTCGAGATGCTGTGCCGCCCGTAGCCCAGGTTCACGCACCACAGGCCGGACATCCCGTCCAGGATCTTCTTGCCCTCCGAGTCCCACAGGTAGATGCCTTCGCCGCGCACCATCACGCGCACGCCGCGTTCGCCGAGCGCCTTGTGGTCGGTGAAGGGATGCAGGTAATGCGCGTGGTCGCGCGCCTGGATTGTCTTGGTATCGTCCATGGTCGACTCCTCAAACGTGCAGCAGCAGGTGCTCACGCTCCCACGGGCTGATGACGGTCATGAACTCCTGGTGCTCCAGGTCCTTGATGGCGGCATACACGTCGATGAAGCGCTCGCCCAGCACGAAACGCAGCTTGTCTTCGCTGCGCAATATCTTCAGCGCTTCCGGCAAGCCTTGCGGCAGCTCGTACTTCATTTCGTAGGCGCTGCCTGTGGTCGGCGCGGTCGGCTCCAGCGCTTCGGTCATGCCGAGGTAGCCGCAGGCCAGCGTCACGGCCAAAGCGAGGTAAGGATTGGCGTCGGCGCCGATGATGCGGTTTTCCACGCGCCGGTCCTGCACGCCCGATTCCGGCACGCGGAAGCCGACGGTGCGGTTGTCCATGCCCCATTGGATGTTGATCGGCGCGGCCGTGTGGCGCACCAGGCGGCGGTAGGAATTCACGTAGGGCGCAACAATCGCCAGTGCGCTCGGCATGTAGCGCTGGAGCCCTCCGATATAGGCTTTGAACAGCTGCGACGGCGAACCGTCCTTGTTGCTGAAGATGTTCCAGCCGCGCGCATCGACCACGCTCTGGTGGATGTGCATTGCCGATCCGGGTTCGCCCGCCATGGGCTTGGCCATGAAGGTGGCGTACATATGGTGCTTCAGCGCAGCTTCGCGCAAGGTGCGCTTGAAGAAGAACACCTTGTCGGCAAGGCCCAGCGGCTCGCCGTGCAGGAAGTTGATCTCCATCTGTCCGGCGCCGATTTCGTGGATCAGCGTGTCGACGTCGAGGCCCATCATGTCGCAGTAATCGTAGATGTCCTCGAACAGCGGATCGAATTCGTTCACTGCGTCGATGCTGTAGACCTGGCGGCTGGTCTCGGCGCGGCCGCTCCTGCCGATTGGCGCCTTCAGCGGCAGGTCGGGATCGGAGTTCTTGTCGGTCAGGTAGAACTCCAGCTCGGGCGCGACGATCGGGCACCAGCCTTTGTCCTCGTACAGCTTGAGCACGCGGCGCAGCACCGAGCGCGGCGCAAAATCAACCAGCCTGCCATCGCTGAAATAGCAGTCGTGGATCACTTGCGCAGTCGGGTCGGCCGCCCACGGCACCATGGTGATGGTGGTGGGATCGGCCTTCAGGATCATGTCGCGGTCGGTGCTGGAAATGGCGCGGTCGTAGGCGTCATCTTCCGTTGGATAATTGCCGGTGACGGTCATGCCGAGCACCGCTTCAGGAATGCGCATGCCGCGCTCCTGGGTGAATTTGCCGCGCGGGAGAATTTTGCCGCGTGCGACGCCCGTCAGGTCGGGGACCAGGCACTCGATCTCGGTGACTCGCTTTTCATTGAGCCACTCGTCCATATCGGTGTAACTGAAATTTTCGCGGATTGCCATAGCTTCCTCTCAGGTAGTTTAGAAAACAGCACTACTGAAGGAAAGCCACCTAAGGGATGCGGTCCCGGTGTACGCGGCAGGCGAGGCCAAAGGCGCTGAACATGCGCATGGAATCGTGATTCTCTTCCACGCGCCATTCGGGATGCCATTGCACCGCCAGAGAAAACGCGGACGAACCCGCGATGGAATAAGCCTCTACCAGGCCATCGTCGGAGCGCGCTTCGACATGCAGGCCCGGTGCAAGCTGGTCGATGCCCTGGCCATGCAGGGAATTCACTTGTATTTCGCTAGCGCCATCAAGGATATGGGCAAGCAAGCCGCCCGGTTCGAGTTTGATGCGATGCGCCGCAGCGTATTGCTGTTCCAGCGATTGCGTCTTGTCTTCGCGATGGTCGAAGTAGCCGGGCACAGTGTGCACGGCCTGGTGCAGCGTGCCGCCCAGCGCCACGTTCACTTCCTGGAAGCCGCGGCAAATTGCCAGCAGCGGTATGCCGTGCGCCAGCGCGGCCCGGATCAAAGGCAGAACGGTCGCATCGCGCGCAGGATCTTGCGGCAACAATGGATCGAGCGTGTCCTGCCCATACAGGCATGCCTGCACATTGGACGCGGCGCCGGTCAGCATGATGCCGTCGGCGATCGCCAGCAGGCTTTCGATATCGGTGTTGTCGCCCAATGGAGGGATCAGCAACGGCTGGCAGCGCGCTCCCACAGCCACCGCATCAACGTATTTGTTTTGAGCGGCGTAGCTGGGATGGGAGCCGATTTTCTGGCTGCAGGCGGGGACCAGTACGATGGGGCGGCGCATTTTAGTTCTTCGGTAACTATCAGTGTGCAGCTTGATCTTATTCCCAATTTGCGAATGTGGCAACCGTGCAGCGCGATACCCGGTATACTGGATTTTTAGTTTGGAGGTGAATCATGCTGACCCTGAAAGATCCCAGCCTTCTGCGCCAACAGTGTTTTATCGCTGGCCAATGGTGCGATGCCGACGGGGGCGCAACGATCAGCGTCACCAACCCCGCCACCGGCGAAGTACTGGGCAGCGTGCCGAAAATGGGCGCTGCCGAAACCCGCCGCGCGATTGAAGCTGCGCATGCCGCATGGCCCGAATGGCGCGGGAAACCCGCCAAGGTGCGCGCCGCCATCCTGCGCAAATGGAATGACCTGATCCTGGCCAATGCCGACGACCTGGCTGCGCTGATGACGGCGGAACAAGGCAAGCCGCTGGCAGAATCCAAAGGCGAAATCACTTACGCCGCATCGTTCATCGAATGGTTCGGCGAAGAAGCCAAGCGCGTAGCCGGAGAGACGCTGGCCTCGCCCTGGCCCGACAAGCGCGTGGTCGTCACGCGCGAGCCGATCGGCGTCAGCGCGGCGATCACGCCATGGAACTTTCCTTCCGCGATGATTACGCGCAAAGCCGGTCCTGCACTGGCGGCGGGCTGCCCGATGGTGGTCAAGCCGGCGGAACTTACGCCCTTCTCCGCACTGGCGCTGGCCGTGCTGGCCGAGCGTGCCGGCGTACCAGCCGGCGTGTTCAGCGTGGTCACCGGCGCTTCGCGCGAAATCGGCGGCGAGATGACGTCCAACCCGATCGTGCGCAAACTCAGTTTCACCGGTTCCACCGCCGTGGGGCGCCTGCTGATGGAACAGTGCGCGCCGACGATCAAGAAGTTGTCTCTGGAACTGGGCGGCAATGCGCCCTTCATCGTATTCGACGACGCCGACCTGGATGCGGCGGTGGAAGGCGCGATCGCCTCCAAGTACCGTAACGCCGGTCAGACCTGCGTATGCGCAAACCGCATCTATGTGCAGGACGGCGTGTATGACAGCTTCGCTTCCAAACTGGTGGAAGCGGTGCGCAAGCTCAAGGTCGGCAATGGCGCCGATGACGGCGTGACGCAGGGCCCGCTGATTGAAGAGAAGGCTGTCGTCAAAGTGGAAGAGCATATCGCCGATGCGCTGGGCAAGGGCGCGAAGCTGCTGTTGGGCGGCAAGCGCCACGAGCTCGGGCACAGCTTCTTCCAGCCAACCGTGCTGGCGAACGTCAATGCCGATATGCTGGTGGCGCGCGAAGAAACCTTTGGCCCATTGGCGCCGCTGTTCCGCTTCAAGAACGACGAGGAGGCGGTAGCGCTGGCAAACGATACCGAGTTTGGCCTGGCGGCGTACTTCTACTCCCGCGATATCGGCCGCATCTGGCGCGTAGCGGAAGGGTTGGAAAGCGGCATGGTGGGCGTCAACACCGGCCTCATTTCAAGCGAGATCGCACCGTTCGGCGGCGTCAAGCAATCGGGCCTGGGACGGGAAGGTTCGACCCACGGTATCGAGGACTATCTCGTCATCAAATATATCTGCATGGGCGGCATTTAATTGCCGAAGTGGACCATGTGTTCGACGTGCACCTTGATCTCGCCATTGAGGCTGGCGAGCTCCTTGCGCAGCTCGCGCGCGGACTCGTCGCCGATGCCTTCGACGGTAATACAGTGGTCGTAATGGCCGCCACGGCGCGAAATCACCCACTTCTCAACCGTCGCGTTTGAGCTTTTCAGGATCGAATCAAGCTGGCCGGCGACAGGCTGGTTGGCACCCAGGGACAGATGGAAAGTGTGCGTGAGGCGGAACTGCTTGCGCCATGCGCTGAGGTCTTGGGCTGGGGTGTGGGTCGCTTGATTGCTCATGGTTTTCTCCTGAACACTTGGCTCGATTCGGAGCAATCCATGTGCACCCCGCTTCGTTGCCGTTAATAGGCCGCATCGCCGTGATGGCTTCCACCTTGCCCGGGCAGGCAGGTTGGCGTCGGATAAACCGACTCTTGATGCATTTCCGTCAATATGCCGACTTGCTGAACAAGTCCGATATACAGAACAGTACGTTCAATATAACGGAAATGGTCCGAGCGCGCAACAGCTCCGTGATTCGATATCAGACATGCAATAGCAGGTGCTCGCGTTCCCAAGGGCTGATCACGCGCATGAATTCCTGATGCTCCAGCTCCTTCACCGCGGCGTAGACGTCGATGAATCGTTCGCCCAGCACCTGATGCAGCTTTTCTTCGGCCCTGAGCGCGCGCAGGGCCTCGGGCAAGCCTTGCGGCAGCTCGTAGGCCATGTCGTAGGCGCTGCCGGAAGTGGGAGCTGTGGGCTCGACCTGCTCGGTCATGCCGAGATAGCCGCAGGCCAGCGTCACCGCCAGGGCGAGGTAGGGATTGGCATCGGCGCCGATGATGCGGTTTTCCACGCGGCGGTCCTGCACGCCCGATTCGGGCACGCGGAAGCCGACGGTGCGGTTGTCCATGCCCCACTGGATGTTGATCGGCGCCGCCGTGTGGCGCACCAGGCGGCGGTAGGAATTCACATAAGGCGCCGCAATTGCCAGCGCGGCGGGCATGTAGCGCTGCAAGCCGCCGATGTAGTACTTGAACAGCTGGGACGGCGCGCCGTCTTCGTCGCTGAAGATGTTTTTCCGCGTGCGGCAATCGAGCACGCTCTGGTGCACGTGCATCGCCGATCCGGGTTCGCCGGCCATGGGCTTGGCCATGAAGGTGGCGTACATGTGGTGCTTGATGGCGGCTTCGCGCAAGGTGCGCTTGAAGTAGAAGACGTTGTCGGCAAGGCCCAGCGGCTCGCCGTGCAGGAAGTTGATTTCCATCTGTCCGGCGCCGATCTCGTGGATCAGCGTGTCGACGTCCAGGCCCATCAAGTCGCAGTAATCGTAAATGTCTTCGAACAAGGGATCGAATTCGTTCACCGCGTCGATGCTGTAGACCTGGCGGCTGGTTTCGGCACGGCCGCTCCTGCCGATGGGCGCCTTCAGCGGCAGGTCCGGGTCGGCATTCTTGTCGGTCAGGTAGAACTCCAGCTCGGGCGCGACAATCGGGCACCAGCCCTTGTCTTCATACAGCTTGAGCACGCGGCGCAGTACCGAGCGCGGCGCGAAGTCGACCAGGCGGCCGTCGGCGAAGTAGCAGTCGTGGATCACTTGCGCGGTAGGATCCGCGGCCCATGGCACCATGGTGATGGTGCTGGGATCGGCCCTCAGCACCATGTCGCGGTCGGTGGGGGAGATGGCGCGGTCGTAGGCGGCGTCGTCTTGCGGGGAGTTGCCGGTGACCGTCATGCCGAGCACCGCTTCCGGGATGCGCATGCCCCGCTCTTCGGTGAATTTCGCCCTCGGCAAGATCTTGCCGCGCGCAACGCCGGTCAGGTCCGGCACCAGACATTCTATTTCGGTGACCCGTTTTTCGTTGAGCCACTCATCCATGTCCGTGTAGGTGAAGTTGTCACGGATGCTCATGATGCGCTCCCATGACAACTCTACCACAGGCAGGTTTTACGCGGTTTCCTCCACGCGTACCTCACTCAGCAGTTTCTTCAGTTCGGGCACGCAGGAACCGCAGTTGCCGCCGGCCTTCACGCAAGCGGTGATCTGGGCCGGTGTGGTCAGGTTCTGCTCGCGGATGGCTTTGCAGATGGTGTTGCGGCCGACGCCGAAGCAGGAGCACACCGTCGGGCCGGTATCGGCGCCCGCCGCGATCGGGCGCCCCGCCAGCAATGCTGCGCGGTCCGCCGTTTCCAACCGCGGCTGGTCGAACAGGCTGGCCAGCCATTGGCGCGCGGGCAGGTCGGGCCGGGCCGAAATGAAGATGCATTGGGCGATGCGCTCGTCCACCAGGTGCACGGCGCGGAACACGCCGGAGCTGCGGTCGGCGTATTCGAGCCAGTCGGCGTCGTCGTCCTCGATGCCGAGCAAGGTGCGCGCCCATTTGCCGAAGTCGTCGATCGTGTTGCGCCCGGCCAGCTCATAGCGCTGGAAATCCTTCCCTTGCACCTTGGTCCAGTAGGCCAGCGCGTCCAGCTGCAGCGGCGCACGGCTCAGGATGAAGCCATGCCACTTGACCGGGAAGCGGTCGACGATGACAGGCGTGTGCTTGAATTCGGGTTCGCCGGAAACCGGATCGACCACCGGATTGACCACAGCGCCGACACGGGCGTCGGAGGCGGTCTGGTTGTTCCAGTGGATCGGGACGAAGGCGCCGCCACGCGCGATGCCGCCGCCGTGCTGCACGCGGGCGATCATGCTGCCCCATTGGCTGGTGATGCGAGCCAGCTCGCCTTCCTTCACGCCGCACAGCAGGGCGTCCTGCGGGTGCATATCGATGAAGGTTTCGGGAATGTGGTCAGCCAGCTTGGGCGCGCGGCCGGTGCGCGTCATCGTGTGCCAGTGGTCGCGCACGCGGCCGGTGTTCAGGGTGATCGGGTACTCGACGTCGGGCAGGTTGACCGGAGCGCGCGGCACCGTGGCGACGAAACGCGCACGGCCGTCGGCGTGCGAAAAGATGCCATCGGCGAAGGGGCGCTGCGCTGCTGACGCACCCGCGCCGGCAGGAGCGGGCCATTGCGTCGGCAGCAACGCGTCGTAGGCGGATTCGCCGAGCGTGGCGAGGGCGCCGATATCGAAGGCGCGCGGCAGTTCTCGCGGGCTGTTGCGAAATGCGCTCAGGCGCGCATGCTCGGTGAAGATTTCGGCGGCGCTGGCGTAGCCGAAACCGTCGTAGCCCATGCGCAGCGCGAATTGCGACAGGATCAGCCAGTCCGCCCTCGCCTCGCCCGGCGCCGGCAGGAAAGCGCGCTGGCGCGAAATGCGGCGCTCGGAGTTGGTGACCGTGCCATCCTTCTCGCCCCATGCCAGCGCAGGCAGCAGGACGTCAGCGTAGGCATTGGTGTCGGTATCGCGCACCACGTCGGACACGACCACCAGCTCGCAGCGCTCCAGCGCGCGGCGCACCTGGTCGGCATTCGGCAGGCTGACCACCGGGTTGGTGGCGATTACCCATACGGCTTTCACCTTGCCCGCTTCGATGGCTTCGAACAGGTCGACCGCCTTCAAGCCCGGGCGCGAGGCAATGCGCGGCGATTCCCAGAAGGCCTGCACGGCAGCGCGGTGCGCGGTGTTGTCCAGGTCCATGTGCGCGGCCAGCATATTGGCCAGGCCGCCCACTTCGCGGCCGCCCATGGCATTCGGCTGTCCGGTAATCGAGAACGGACCCATGCCCTGCTTGCCGATCCGGCCGCCGATCAGGTGGCAGTTGATGATGCTGTTGACCTTGTCCGTCCCGGCGCTGGACTGATTGACGCCCATCGAAAAGCCGGTGATCACTTTGGCGGTTGCGGCGAAGGATTCGTAGAACTCCATCAAGTCCTGCAGGTTCACGCGGCATACGCGCGCCACTTCTTCGGGCGTCAGCGTGGCGGCAGCAAGTGCATCGGCCAGGCCGCTGGTGTGGGCGGCGACGAAATCGCAGTCCACGGCGCCGATGCCGTTCAGGTAGCCCAGCAGCCCGTTGAACAGCCAGACGTCAGTGCCCGGCTTGATCGGCAGGTGCAGGTCGGCCAGCTCGCAAGTGGCGGTGCGGCGCGGATCGATCACCACGATCTTCATGCCGGGACGCGCTTCCTTGGCGCGCGTCAGGCGCTGGAACAGGATCGGGTGGCACCAGGCCAGGTTGGAGCCGACCAGCACCACCATGTCGGCGTGGTCGATGTCGTCGTAATTGACCGGCACCACGTCTTCGCCGAACGCACGTTTGTGGCCCGCAACGGCGGACGACATGCACAGGCGCGAGTTGGTGTCAATATTGGCGCTGCCGATATAGCCTTTGACCAGCTTGTTGGCGACGTAATAGTCCTCGGTCAGCAGCTGGCCGGAGACGTAGAAAGCCACCGCATCCGGTCCATGCTCGTCGATGATGGCGCGCCATCTGTCGGCCACGTGGTCGAGCGCCTCGCCCCAGGCCACGCGGTGCAGCGAGCCATCGCCGCCGCGCTCGCGCATCATGGGGTACAGCAGACGCCCTTCCAGGCCGGTCGTCTCGCCCAGCGCAGAACCCTTCACGCACAAGCGCCCCTGGTTGGCGGGATGCGCGGCGTCGCCGGCAATATCGAACCCGCCATCGCCACGCGGCGTCGCCGTGACACCGCAACCCACACCACAATAGGCGCACGTCGTCTTGATCATGTATTCACGCAGCCTGCGCACAGAGCGCCTGCCCAAACAAAAGATGGTTGCGCATCGACGAGATGTCGGTGCGGTTCTGTATCAGGTCGAAGTACCACGGACCGTCCTGCACGTCGCCATACAGCACGGCGCCGGTGACGCGGCCGCCGTCCAGCACCAGGCGCTTGTACACTCCGCGGCGCGGATCGCGCAGCACCAGGTCTTCGCTGCCTTCGCCGCCGATGAAATCGCCGACCGAGTACAGGTCGACGCCCGTTACCTTGAGGCGGGTCGGCGTAGCCTGCTGCACGTAGCGGCGATGGCCGGCGCCTGCCAGGTGGGCGGCGCAGACGCGCGCCTGCTCCCAGATCGGCGCCACCAGGCCGAAGGTGGCGCGGCGGTGCTGCACGCATTCGCCGACGGCGTAGATGCGCGGGTCGAAGCTCTGCAGCGTGTCGTCCACCACGATGGCGCGCTCGCAATGCAGGCCGCTGCGGCGGGCCAGTTCGATATTGGGGCGCACGCCGGCGGTCATCACCACCAGGTCGGCCGGGATCTCGCTGCCGTCGGCGAAGCGCACCGCCGTCACGCGGTCCGGGCCGACGATCTCGCTGGTCTGCGCTTCCATGCGGAACACCAGGCCTTTGGCTTCCAGGGCTTTCTGCAGCAGCTGCGCCGCAGGCTTGTCCAGCTGCTGGTTCATCAGGGTGTCGGTCACGTGCACCACGGTGACGTGCATGCCCTGGCGCTGCAGGCCGTTGGCGGCCTCCAGGCCGAGCAGGCCGCCGCCGATCACCACGGCATGGCGGTGGTTGCGCGCCGCTTCCAGCATCGATTCCACGTCCTGGATATCGCGGAAGGCCAGCACGCCAGGCAGCTGGTGGCCCGGCACCGGAATGATGAAAGGGCGCGAACCGGTGGCGATCAGCAGGCGGTCATAGCGCACCTCCAGCCCGGAACGGGCACGCACCAGACGGCGCTTGCGGTCGATGAATTCAACCGGGTCGCCCGCGTACAGCGTGATGCCATTCTGCTCATACCACTCGCGCGTATTGAGCATGATGTCGTCGACCGTCTTCTCGCCGGCCAGCACCGGCGACAGCAGGATGCGGTTGTAGTTACCGTGCGGCTCGGCGCCGAAAACGGTGATGTCGTACATGTCCGGGTCGAGCTTGAGCAGCTCCTCGACCGTGCGCATGCCGGCCATGCCGTTGCCGATGACGACCAGCGCGGGCTTCATGCCCCGACCCAGACCTTTCCGCCTTCGATGCGTGCCGGCCAGGTCGGCACCGAGTGTTCCGGCGCTTCCAGGCACTCGCCGGTCTGCAGGTCGAAGTGGTGCTTGTAGATCGGCGAGGCGACCACCAGGCGTTCGCCCAGGTTGCCCACCAGGCCGCGCGACAGCACGGACGCTTCGGAGTTCGGGTCGTAGTTGCCGATCGCGAAAACGCGCGGCTCGGCGCCGTCGTGCAGGTGGAACACGGCAACCTGCTGGCCCTGCAGCAAGGCGCAGACGCCGGTATTCGGCACGATCTGGTCGACGTCGCAGATGGCGGTCCAGGCGGAAGCGGATTGGTCACGATGCATGGCTGATCTCCTTATGCGATGGCTTTGATTGGGATGCGCTTGCGCTCTTCCACGGTGGCCGGGCGGATCTGGCCGCGCTCTTCCATGAAGACCACGTTGCTGTCCGCTTCCGGGCTGTTGACGAAGTGGCGGAAGCGGGCGCGCGTTTCGGGGTTGTTGACGGCCTCTTTCCATTCGCAGGCGTAGCTGTCGACCACGCGCTGCATGTCCTCTTCCAGCTCGGCGTTGATGCCCAGCTTGTCCTTGATGATCACGTCCTTCAGGTAATCCAGGCCGCCTTCCAGGTTTTCGCGCCAGGTGCTGGTGCGCTGCAGGCGGTCGGCGGTACGGCTGTAGAACATCAGGAAGCGGTCGATATAGGCCACCAGGGTTGCCTTGTCCAGGTCGGAGGCCAGCAGCTCGGCGTGGCGCGGCTTCATGCCGCCGTTGCCGCACACGTACAGGTTCCAGCCCTTTTCGGTGGCGATGATGCCGACGTCCTTGCCCTGCGCTTCGGCGCACTCGCGGGTGCAGCCGGACACGCCGAACTTGATCTTGTGCGGCGTGCGCAGGCCCTTGTAGCGGTTTTCCAGTTCGATGGCCAGCCCGACGGAATCGTCGACGCCGTAGCGGCACCAGGTGGAGCCGACGCAGGACTTCACGGTACGCAGCGACTTGCCGTAGGCGTGGCCGGTCTCGAAGCCGGCGGCGATCAGTTCCTCCCAGATCAGCGGCAATTGCTCGACGCGGGCGCCGAACAGGTCGACGCGCTGGCCGCCGGTGATCTTGGTGTACAGGCCGTATTTCTTGGCAACCTGGCCGACGGCGATCAGGCCTTCCGGCGTCACTTCGCCGCCCGGCATGCGCGGCACGACCGAATAAGTGCCGTCCTTCTGGATATTGCCCAGGAAGTAGTCGTTGGAATCCTGCAGGCCGGCGTGTTCCTTCTTCAGCACGAAGTCGTTCCAGCAGGTGGCGAAGATGCTCGCCGCCAGCGGCTTGCAGACGTCGCAGCCCAGCCCCTTGCCGTGGCGCGCCAGCAGCTCCGCGAAGGTCTTGATCTGGCCCACGCGGATCAGGTGGAACAGTTCCTGGCGCGAATGCGGGAAGTGTTCGCAGACGTGATTGTTCACGTCCATGCCCAGCTTCTTCATCTCCGCCTTCATGACCTGGGTCACCAGCGGCACGCAGCCGCCGCAGGAGGTACCGGCGTTGCAGCACTTCTTGATGGCGCCGATGCTGGTCGCACCGCCGGCGACGGCGTCGCAAATCGCGCCTTTGGACACATCGTTGCAGGAGCAGATCTGGGCGCCGGCCGGCAGCGCTTCCACGCCCAGGCCTGGCTTGGCTGCGCCATCGGACTGCGGCAGGATCAGGAATTCCGGCGCTTCCGGCAGTTCGATCTTGTTCAGCATCATCTGCAGCAGGGTGCCGTATTCGCCCGCATCGCCCACCATCACGCCGCCCAGCAGGTACTTGCCGCAGTCGGAGACGACGATCTTCTTGTACACCTGCTTGCGTTCGTCGGTGAACTGGTAGCTGCGCGCCCCTTCCGCCTTGGCGTGCGGGTCGCCGATGCTGGCCACGTCCACGCCCATCAGCTTCAATTTGGTGCTCATGTCGGCGCCGGTGAATTCGGCGCTGCCGTCGCCGCCGATGTGGCGCGCGGTGACGCGGGCCATGTCGTAGCCCGGCGCGACCAGGCCGAAAACCTGGCCGTTCCACAGCGCGCACTCGCCGATCGCATATACGTCCGGGTCGCTGGTCTGGCAATGGTTGTTGATCGCGATGCCGCCGCGCGGGCCCACTTCCAGGCCGCATTCGCGCGCCAGGTAGTCGCGTGGGCGGATGCCGGCGGAGAACACGATCATGTCGGTGTCGAGCGAAGTTCCGTCTGCGAACAGCATGCGGTGGGTGCCGTTTTCGCCGTCCACGATGGCGGTGGTGTTCTTGCCGGTGTGGACGGTCACGCCCAGGTCTTCGATCTTCTGGCGCAGCACGCGGCCGCCGCCGTCGTCCACCTGCACCGCCATCAATCGTGGCGCGAACTCGACGACGTGGGTTTCCAGGCCCATGTCCTTCAGCGCCTTGGCGCACTCCAGGCCGAGCAGGCCGCCGCCGATCACCACGCCGGTCTTGGAGCGGGCGCCGCATTCCTGCATGGCTTCCAGGTCTTCAATGGTACGGTAGACGAAGCAGTCCTTGCGGTCCTTGCCGTCGATTTGCGGCACGAAGGGGAAAGAACCGGTGGCGATCACCAGCTTGTCGTAGGGGAGGATCTCGCCGCTGTTGGTGGCGACGGTGCGTGCGGCGCGGTCGATGGCGACAGCGCGGCCGTTCAGCTTGAGCACCATGTCGTCGCGGTCGAAAAAGCCTTCTTCCACCAGCGACAGTTCCTCGGCGCTCTTGCCGCTGAAGAATTCAGACAGGTGCACGCGGTCATAGGCCGGGCGCGGTTCTTCGCACAGGATGGTGACTTCGGCGCTGCCCGCCGGCAGGGACTTCAGGAACTGGTGGCCAACCATGCCGTGGCCGATGACGACGATCTTCATGCTGCTGCTCCTGCAATGGCGTTTTCTTTGACGGTGGTTTCGCTGAAGCGGGCGCCAAGTGCGCACAGGGCGGAGATGGCGACCAGCACGCCGAGGATCCACAGCGTCTGCTGCGTGTTGCCGACGCCCTTCAGCAGGAAGCCTGCCGCCACCGCGCCCACATTGCCGCCGGCGCCGATGATGCCCGCCACGCCGCCCAGGGCGCGCTTGTCGACGAAAGGCACCAGGGCGTAGGTGGCGCCGCATGCCATGTGGGTGAACAGGCCGAACACCAGCATCGAGACCACGGCCAGCAGCACGCTGTCCGCCTTGGAGAAGAACAGCAGGCCGACGCCTTCGCCCAGCATCATCACGAACAGCAGGGTGACGCGGCTATTCAGGCTGCCGCGGGCTGCGGCCTTGTCGGAAACCCAGCCGCCCAGCGCACGGGCAAACAGCGCCAGCAGGCCGAAGCTGCCGGCCGCCATGCCAGCCTGCGGCAGCGTGAGTTTGAAGGTGTCGACGTAATACGTGGCGGCGATGTTATGGATGAAGATCTCCACGCCGAAGCAGGCGCCGTAGGTCACGAACAGCATCCACACGCGGTAGTTGGCGGCAGCGAGCTTGAAGCTCGACCAGCCGCCCTTCTTGCCGCCTTCCAGCGCAATGCCGGCGGCGCGCAAGTCGGCGTAGTTGCCGTCCGGGCAGTCCTGGGTGAAGCGGTAGTAGAGGAAGGCCATGACCAGCATCAGCACGCCCGGCACCACCAGGGCGGCGCGCCAGCCCATGGTTTCGTTCACGCCCAGCATGATCATGGCGGCCATGATCATCGGCATGGTGGACTGCACGACGCCGCCGCCCGCATTGCCCCAGCCGGCTGCTGCCGCGTTCGCGGTACCGACCACGTTCGGCGCGAACATCACGGAGGTGTGGTATTGCGTGATCACGAAGCTGGCGCCCACTGCACCGATCAGGAGGCGGAAGAACAGGAAGCTCTCGTAGGTCTGCGCGGCGGCCACGCCCAGCACCGGAATGGCGCCCAGCAGCAGCAGGCCGGTATAGGCCTTGCGCGGGCCGTAGCGGTCGCACAGCGGGCCGATGACCAGGCGCACGATGATCGTGATCGCCACGGCGGCAATATTGATATTGGCGATTTGCGCCGGGGTCAGGCCGAATTCACCCTTGATCACCGGCATCAGCGGTGCGCAGGCGAACCATGCGAAGAAGCAGACGAAGAAGGCCATCCACGTGAGGTGGAAGGCGCGCATCTGCGGCGTTGAGAACGAAAACAGTTTGATGCTGGTCGCTTTGTTGGCCATGTCGTTATCCCTGAAAACAAAAAGGCGTCCGCACAGCCGCACCTATCGAAGGTTGCGCTGCGCGGACGCCGTTGTCCGGTTTTGCCGATCCTCCGTTAGACCGACCCTTGACCTATGCTTTGCAAGAGCTGTGCCAGCCCTTTTGAGGGGGTAAACCGGCGCGCCAACGCCGGCGGAGAGGGATTTTCGCCATCTGGCGGTGCACTGCGCCCAAGAATGGTGCACCGCAATAGCGCACGCCTTGGTGCGCTGTTCAGGCGTTGGCCGCCTGCAGCGCGGCTTTGACCATGTCGTCGATTTCCGTGGTGATATTCGACAGCACGCCGGCCACCACGGCGAATTCGCGCCCGGCATGACCGGCGCGCGCCGCCACCACGCGGGCGTTGAAGGTAACCATCCTGGCCTGGCGCGCGATGGTCTCGATTTCCGTGATCACGCCGCGCAATTGCTTTTTCATCAGGATTGCATGTTTCTTCGACTGCTCTTCATAAATGGTGGTGAGCTGGTTCAGCACCGACAGCACGGGAGTCGCGGTGGCCACCAGCTGCTCCAGCGCGGCGCCGGGCTTGCCGCTGTCCAGCGCGCGCTGCGCCGTGTCGATGAAGGCGTCGATCTGGTGCGCGCCATTGAGGCGGCCATAGTATGCATCCTGCAGTTCGATGCAGAAGATGCCCGGCAGTGCATCGCTGCCATGCAAGAGCGTGTGATGGGCTTCGCGGAACAGCTTGAGGGCTTCGCGCGCGGTTTCCGCCGCGCCTTCCTGCCCCTGCGCCGCCAGCACGGCGTACAGCACCAGCCTTTGCGAGGTGAAGCGGCGGCGGCCGGACAGGTTGATCAACGCTCCGAATATTTCGCCCGACAAGGGCTTGGCCGGCTCCTGCATGGATGCTCCTTTTCTACATGTGGATGTCGAAGGACCCGGCGTAGCGCTCGGGGTCCCTGCCATCCCAGGTGGTCCCGTCCATCAGCACCGAGCTGCGCAAGGTGCTGGCGGGGATTGGAGTCTCCGTTATTTCCGCCGCCTCCTTATAGAGCGCGGTCTGGTGAACCTTGAGGGCCACGCCGAGATAGTCCGGCGCAGCCTTGAGCAAGCCCCAGCGCTTTTGCTGGGTCATGAACCACATGCCGTCCGACAGGTAGGGGAAGTTCGCTGCGCCCTCCTGGTGGAAGCGCATGCTGTGCGCATCCTCCCAGCAGCGGCCCATGCCGTCCTCGTAATGGCCGAGGATGCGCTGCCAGATCACGTCCTTGCCCGTGTTGACGTATTGAACGGCGGAGATGATTTCCGCCATTGCCATGCGGTTGGCGGCACTGGCGTCGATCCAACGGCTCGCTTCCAGCACGGCGGCGACCAGGGCGCGCGCGGTGTTGGGATTGCGGCGCACGAAGTCGGCCGTGGTGGCCAGCACTTTTTCCGGGTGGTCCGGCCAGATCTGCTGGCTGGTGGCGATGGTCACGCCCACGCCATCCATCACCGCGCGGTGGTTCCACGGCTCGCCAGCGCAGAAGCCGTCCATATGGCCGGCCGCCAGGTTGCTCGCCATCTGCGACGGCGGCACCGTCAGCACGCGCGCTTCGCGCAGCGGATGCACGCCGTGCGCTGCCAGCCAGTAGTACAGCCACATGGCGTGGGTGCCGGTCGGGAAAGTCTGGGCCCAGCGCAGCTCGCGCTCGTGCGATAGCGCGGCGACGCCAGCGCCATCGTGCACGCCCTCATCGAAGAGGCGCCGCGACAGGGTGATGGCCTGTCCGTTGCGGTTCAGATTCATCAGGATGGCCAGGTCGCGCCGCGCCGAGCCGATGCCCAGATGGGTTGCATAGACAAGGCCATACAGGGCGTGGGCGGCATCGAGCTCGCCCGTCAGCAGCTTGTCGCGCACGCCGGCCCAGGACGTCTCCTTGCTCAATATGATGCGGATGCCGTGCTTGCGGTCCAGCCCCAGCACGGACGCCATCACCAGCGACGCGCAGTCGGTCAGCGGGTTGAATCCAATCCTGACGATGTCTTTTTCAATCTGCATACTTCACTCCAGCCGGCGGCGCACCACAACGGTGCATCAGCCGAGCAAATCCTCCGCATCCAGGATGCGCTGCGCCAATTCGGCCAGCTTCAGGTTCTTGTTCATTGCCATGGTGCGCAGCTTCTGGAAAGCCTGGTCTTCGGTCAGGCCCTGGCGCGCCATGAAAATGCCCTTGGCGCGGTCGATCAGCTTGCGCTCGGCCAGCTTCAAACGGGTGCCTTCCAGCTCGTCCAGCAGCTTCTGTTCGCGCTTGAAACGGGCCATCGCGACGTTCAACACAGGCTTGATGCGTTCGGGCTGCAAACCCGCCACCACATAGGCGGAAACCCCCGCCGCCATTGCCGCTTCCATGGAATCGGCCTTGTCGTCTTCGGTGAACATGACGATGGGGCGGCGCTCGTCGCGGGTGGCAATGACGATGTGTTCGAGCACGTCGCGCGCATCGGATTCGGCATCGACGATGATCATGTCCGGCTGCAGGCGGGCGATGTGTTCCGGCAGGTGGAAATCGGCTGGCAAAGACGCCACCAGCTCATAGCCCGCCTCCGCCAAACCGGTGTTCAAGGCCTGTGCGCGCGCCTCACTTTCGTGCGGCGGGTGGATCAAAACGATACGTAAATTGCGGCTCATGACCACACAGCTGCAAGAAACGCGCCAGCTTTCGCGTTAATATTCGGAAATGAACAGAACTATCGCTCCTCTTCACCTGGCGCTGGCCGCCTTTGTCCTGATCGTGCTGGCCTGGTCCGGCTTTGCTCCCTACGACCGCACCACCTGGTGGATGGAAGTGGCGCCGGCGCTGGTGGCCCTGCCGCTGATGGCGGCGACTTACCGCAGCTACCGCCTCACGGACTTGCTGTACGCCCTGATTGCGGTGCATTGCGTGATCCTGATGATCGGTGGCGCCTACACTTACGCGCGCGTGCCGTTCGGCTTCGACATGCAGCACTGGTTCGGGCTGTCGCGTAATCCTTACGACAAGATTGGCCATTTCGCACAAGGCTTCGTGCCGGCCATGGTGGCGCGCGAAATACTGCTGCGCGGAGGCTATCTTCAGCGCGGAAAAATGCTGGCCTTTATCGTGATCTGCATCGTGATGGCGATCAGCGCCGGCTATGAGCTGATCGAATGGGGTGCGGCCGTGGCGATGGGCCAGGGCGCCGATGAATTCCTCGGCACCCAGGGCGACCCTTGGGATACCCAGTCCGATATGTTCATGGCGCTGCTGGGCGGCACTGCGGCCCTGCTCACGCTCACGCGCGTGCACGACCGCCAGTTGGCAAGGCGCTAGCGTGCTGGCATCGATCGCCCCGGTAATCCTGCTCATCCTGCTGGGTGTGGCAATTCGCCGGGCGCACTGGATGCCGGACGATTTTTTTCCCTCGCTGGAAAAATTCTCCTATTACATCGCCTTTCCGGCCTTACTGTTCACTGGAATTGCGAAGCTGGATTTTCATGGCAGGCTGGTAGGCGAACTGGCGCTGGCGACGCTGCTGCCCACGCTCATCGTCGTGGGCCTTGCCTTGCTGGTGCTTTTGTTCTGGCGCCGGCTGCCCGACGCCAGCCGGTCTTCCGTGGTGCAAGGGGCGATGCGCCCGAACAGTTACTTTGGCATTGCCGTCTCCGCCCTCTTCTTTCCGCAGCAGACAGCCGCACTGGTCATGCTGGCCCTGGCGTTGTGCCTGCCGGTGGTAAACATGCTGTCGGTCCTGGCGCTGTCGTGGTGGAGCGGAAGAAAGGCCGACCTTGCCACCGTGGCGAAGACGCTGGCCACCAATCCCATCATCCTCTCCACGCTGGCAGGCATCGGCGCGAGCCTGCTTGGCCTGTCACTGCCGGCCCCCTTGATGAATACCCTCGACATCCTGGCCAAGTCTGCGCTTGCGCTTGGGCTGGTGTGCGTCGGCAGCGGGCTGGTATTTTCGCTGGAAGGCCTGCGTCCTGCGGCGCTTGCGCTGGCGTCCTTCCTCAAGCTTCTTGTGCTGCCGCTGGTGGCCGCGCGCCTCTGCGTGGCTTTCGGAATCTCGGAACCCGTGGCGCTGGCGGCGTGCTTCTACTGCGCATTGCCGACTGCACCCAACGCCTACATCATGGCGCGCCAACTCGGTGGGGACGCGAGGCTGATGGCCTCGATGATTACGCTGCAAACGCTGCTGGCGGCAGCGACCATTCCGTTAAGCCGAGTCCTCAGCTAAGGAGGCGCTTTGCTTCGAGCAGGGCATCGATGATGGCTTGCCGCGCCTCGGCGCGCGCTTCGCTGCTGGGCACGCGCAAGGCATAGGCGGGGTGGTAGGTGGCGACGATCCAGCGTCCGCCGCGTTCGACGGGCTGGCCCAGATAGTCCTTCAGCGCCACGCTGCCGCTTTGCAGGACGGATTTGAGGGCCGTCGCGCCGAGGGCCACGATGACATCCGGCGCCACGCTTTCCAGCTCGGCCTCGAGCCAGTAATGACAGGCCGCCACCTCTTTCTGCGCCGGCGTCTTGTGCATGCGCCGCTTGCCGCGCGGCTCCCATTTGAAGTGCTTGACGGCGTTGGTGATGTAGACCTGGCGGCGGTCGATGCCAGCGGCCTCCAGCGCAGCGTCGAGCAGGTCGCCGGCCGGGCCGACGAAAGGCCTGCCGGCCAGGTCTTCCTGGTCGCCCGGCTGTTCCCCGACCAGCATCAATTTTGCATGGCGCGCGCCCTGTCCTCCCACCGGCTGCGTGGCGTTGCGCCATAGATCGCAGCGGCGGCACTCATCCAGCGTGGACGGATGCTGCGCGTCGGGCTTGTCTTTCATCAGCCCATTGTACGAAGCGCCCGGCCGGGCGGCGCACGATGTATTTGCAGTTAATCTTTCTTGCCGGTTAACTCGTGCGCGCCGTCGCGGAATGCATGGCCGATGTCGCGCGTGACGTTGCGCGTTCCATGCCCGATGGCGCGGGTGCCGTCGCGGAAACCGTGGCCGATCGCCTTGGTTGTCTTTTTGGTCGTATGACCGACTGCCTTGGCAGCTTTCTTGGTGGCGGCGACGGGATGCACGCCACTGGAGCCTTTGTCCGCAGGTTCGTCAGCTGCCGACGCCGATGCGCTAAAGATGGACATCGCCATGACCAGAACGGTCGCGAATGCCTTTTGATATAAATACATTGAATTCATACACATTCCCCAGGTGTCGCAAAGTCGAGACTATCTTAACCCATCCGGGACCATGGGGCTCAAGCTGGACGGCCGGTCAGCGCAAAGGCGCGCGTGCGTTTGAGGAATTCATTGAACTGGGTGGCGTGTTCGGGAAAGCGCTGCTGGCCTTCGATGAAGATCGCTTCCGCTGCGTCCAGGTGGCCCAGCTTCATCAGGCATTCGCCTTTGCAGAAGAATGCGGTCATGCCTTCCGGGTTAATGTAGAGCGACTCTTCGAGGTCGCGCAGGGCCTTTTCGTGCAGGCCCAGTTCCATGAAAGAAAATGCCCGCTTGTCCAGCGCGTCGGTGTAAGCGGGATAGAGTTCGATCGCCTTGCCGTACTCGTTGATCGCTTCGATGCGGCGGCCCTCGGCAGCGTGCATCCCTGCACGCTCGAAATGCGCCTCCGCGTTGCGCATGATGGTGGCGACGTCCTGCCCCGTCAGCCGAACGTACAGTTCGAAGTCCATATACTTCAAGCCTTGCAGTTCGGCCGCTGTGGCCGCCTGGGTGCCGACCAGCTCCCAGCCTTCGGCCAGGGAAGCGGCAGGGCGCGGCGAATGCGCCATGCGGACCACAGCCTGCGCCAGCGATTCCAGCGTGGGCTTGCGTTGCACTGGTTCGTAAGTCAGGCAATGGGCAGTCGCGCCTTCGACGGCGAAGACCTTGAGCGTGGTCCAGGCCTGGCCGTCAGGCTGCGGCTGGATGAGCACATCGCCCGCCTTCACGGTGAGCTGCTGGGACGGTCGGAATTTTCCCGCGGCCCTGGCCTGCGGATTGCCGAGCGAAGCGAACAAGTTGGAAATGGATTTAAGCATGCACGGAAGTGTACATGCTTTTTTGATAGCAATAAAAAAGCCCGCAGCTGCGGGCTTTCTGGCTTACTTGACGTTGGCGTACTCCGCCAGGCGGGCGTCGAGGCAGGGTTGCAGGTCGGCCGGGGAGCTGATGTTCATGCCCAGGTCGTGCAGCAGACCGTCCTTCAAGCCATACACGAAGCCGTGCACGGTGAGTTCCTGGCCGCGGTCCCATGCGTCCTGCACGATGGTGGTCGAGCAGACGTTGACCACCTGTTCCACCACGTTCAGCTCGCACAAGCGCTCGCTCTGCTTGCCGACATCGTTCAGCGCGGCGCCGAGGTAGCGCTCATGCTTTTGCGCGACGTCCTGCACGTGACGCAGCCAGTTGTCGACCAGGCCCACGCGGCCGCCGGTCAGCGCGGTGTGCACGCCCTTGCAGCCGTAGTGGCCCACGATGATCACGTGCTTGACCTTCAGCACTTCGATCGAGAACTGCAGCACCGACAGGGAATTCAGGTCCGAGTGCACGACCACGTTGGCGATATTACGGTGCACGAACACTTTGCCCGGAGGCAGGCCAAGCAGTTCGTTTGCCGGTACGCGGGAGTCGGAACAGCCGATCCACAGGTATTCCGGACCGACCATCGACAGGTCGTGGAAGTAGTTCGGGTCCTTGGCCACTTTGGCCTCGGCCCATTTACGGTTGTTTTCCAGCAGGTGCTTCAGTACGTCATCGCTCATATATTCACTCGAAGAAGTCTTTGACCTTGTCCATGAAGGACTTGGTCTGTGGGCTATGCTTCGCACCACCCTCGGTGGTGGAACGCTCGAATTCGCGCAGCAGATCTTTCTGCTTTTCGGTCAGCTTGACCGGGGTCTCAACGGCGACATGGCAGAACAGGTCGCCCGGATAACCGGAGCGAACGCCCTTGATGCCCTTGCCCTTGAGGCGGAAGGTCTTGCCGGACTGGGTGCCGTCCGGAATGGTGAATGATACCTTACCGTCCAGCGTCGGCACTTCGATCTCGCCGCCCAGCGCCGCCTTGGCGAAGCTGATCGGCATTTCGCAATGCAGGTCGTCGCCTTCGCGCTGGAACACCGGATGCGGCTTGATGTGGATCTCCACGTACAGGTCGCCCGGCGGGCCGCCGTTGGTGCCCGGCTCGCCGTTGCCGGTGGAGCGGATACGCATGCCGTTGTCGATGCCGACCGGGATCTTCACTTCCAGCGTCTTGTTGCGCTTGATGCGGCCCGCGCCGGAGCACGAAGGGCATGGCTCCGGAATGATCTTGCCGGTGCCGTGGCATTTCGGGCAAGTCTGCTGGATGCTGAAGAAGCCCTGCTGCATGCGCACCTGGCCGTGCCCGCCGCAAGTGGAGCAGGTGACCGGCGAGGTGCCCGGCTTGGCGCCGGAACCGTGGCAGGTATCGCACTTGTCCCAGGAAGGCACGCGGATCGTGGTGTCGAAGCCGTGGGCTGCCTGCTCCAGGGTGATTTCCAGGTTGTAGCGCAGGTCGGCGCCGCGGTAAACCTGCGGGCCGGAGGAGCGGCTGCGGCCGCCGCCGAAAATGTCGCCGAAGATGTCGCCGAAGGCGTCGCCGAAGCCGCCGAAGCCGCCGCCACCGCCTGCGCCCATATTCGGATCCACGCCAGCGTGACCGTAACGGTCGTACGCTTCGCGTTTTTCCGGGTTGGTCAGCATCTCGTAGGCCTCTTTGACCTCCTTGAACTTCTCTTCAGCCTCTTTGTTATCCGGATTGCGGTCCGGATGATATTTCATCGCCAGCTTGCGATAGGCTTTCTTGATTTCGTCTTCGGACGAGTTCTTAGCGACCCCGAGGATCTCGTAAAAATCACGCTTTGCCATGGTGTACCAATTTATGCGAAAAAGCCGAGCGAGCCCCTGTTGGATGCTCGGCTCGGCAGGTCATAGAGTTGACCGGATTTGAAGCTTACTTGCTGTCTTTGACTTCCTTGAAGTCGGCGTCGACCACGTCGTCCTGGGCTGGTTTGGACTCGGCGTGGGCGCCGGCACCAGCGCCTTCGGCACCGGCAGCGCCTTGCTGCGCCTGCATGTCAGCGTACATCTTCTCGCCCAGCTTCTGCGAAGCTTCGGACAGCGCTGCCACTTTGGCGTCGATCGCTGCCTTGTCGCCTTCCTTGATGGAGGCTTCCAGGGCGGTGATCGCAGCTTCGATCTTCTCTTTCTCGCCGGCTTCCAGCTTGTCGCCGTACTCGGTCAGGGACTTGCGGGTGCTGTGCACCAGCGCGTCGGCCTGGTTGCGGGACTCGGCCAGTTCCTTCAGTTTCTTGTCTTCTTCCGCGTTCAGTTCCGCGTCCTTCACCATCTTCTGGATTTCCTCTTCGGACAGGCCGGAGTTCGCCTTGATGGTGATCTTGTTTTCCTTGCCGGTGGCCTTGTCTTTCGCGCCCACGTGCAGGATGCCGTTGGCGTCGATGTCGAAGGTCACTTCGATCTGCGGGGTGCCGCGTGCTGCTGGTGGAATGCCTTCCAGGTTGAATTCGCCCAGCGCCTTGTTGCCGGCGGCGATTTCGCGTTCACCCTGGTACACCTTGATGGTCACGGCCGGCTGGTTGTCGTCGGCGGTCGAGAACACTTGCGAGAACTTGGTAGGAATCGTGGTGTTCTTGTGGATCATCTTGGTCATCACGCCGCCCAGGGTTTCGATACCCAGGGACAGCGGGGTCACGTCCAGCAGCAGCAGGTCTTTGCGGTCGCCCGACAGCACTGCACCCTGGATCGCGGCGCCAACAGCCACAGCTTCGTCAGGGTTCACGTCCTTGCGTGGATCCTTGCCGAAGAACTCTTTCACTTTTTCCTGCACCTTAGGCATACGGGTCATGCCGCCGACCAGGATGATGTCGTCGATGTCGGACACTTTCACGCCGGCGTCCTTGATCGCGATGCGGCAAGGCTCGATGGTGGCGGTGATCAGCTCTTCCACCAGGGACTCCAGCTTGGCGCGGGTCATCTTCAGGTTCAGGTGGACTGGAGCGCCGTTCGCCATGGCGATGTAAGGCTCGTTGATTTCGGTCTGCTGCGAGGACGACAGTTCGATCTTCGCGCGCTCGGCCGATGCCTTGATACGCTGCAGGGCGATTGGATCCTTCTTCAGGTCCAGGCCATTGATCTTCTTGAACTCTTCGATGATGTAGTCGATCACGCGCTGGTCGAAGTCTTCGCCGCCCAGGAAGGTGTCGCCGTTGGTCGACAGCACTTCGAACTGCTTCTCGCCGTCCACGTCCGCGATTTCGATGATCGAGATGTCGAAGGTACCGCCGCCCAGGTCATACACGGCGATCTTGCGGTCGCCCTTGTCGGTCTTGTCCAGGCCGAAAGCCAGCGCAGCTGCGGTCGGCTCGTTGATGATGCGCTTGACGTCCAGGCCGGCGATACGGCCGGCGTCCTTGGTCGCCTGGCGCTGCGAGTCGTTGAAGTAGGCAGGCACGGTGATGACGGCCTCGGTGACTTCTTCACCCAGGTAGTCTTCAGCGGTCTTCTTCATCTTGCGCAGCACTTCCGCGGAGATCTGTGGAGGAGCCAGTTTCTTGTCGCGCACGCCGATCCAGGCGTCGCCGTTGTCGGCCTTGGTGATTTCGTAAGGCATCAGGGAGATGTCCTTCTGGACTTCCTTCTCCGTGAACTTGCGGCCGATCAGGCGCTTCACCGCGAACAGGGTGTTTTTCGGGTTGGTCACGGCCTGGCGCTTGGCAGGTGCGCCGACCAGGATTTCGCCGTCTTCTTGGTAGGCGATGATGGAAGGGGTGGTACGCGCGCCTTCCGCATTCTCGATGACCTTCGGCGTGCCATTTTCCATGATGGCGACGCAGGAGTTGGTGGTGCCCAGGTCAATACCGATGATTTTGCCCATGATTTGTTCTTCCTTGTGTACTAAGTTTTGAATGCTTCTTATATGTGGAATTCGTATTTCTTTTCAAGTGCTCACTTTGGCTGGGCAGCCGTCACGATGGCTGGACGCAGCAGGCGGTCCGCGATCATGTACCCCTTTTGCAGCACTGCTACAACGGTGTTCGCTTCCTGCTCGGCCGGCACCATGGCCACCGCCTGGTGCTTGTTCGGGTCGAGCTTGTCGCCCGCCGCCGGCATCACTTCCACCAGGCGGTTGCGCTCGAAAGCGGAGTTCAGCTGTTTGAGGGTCATTTCGACGCCTTCTTTCAGCGATTCCAGGGTCGGGTTTTCGACTTTCAGGGCCATTTCCAGGCTGTCTTTTACCGGCACCATGGCTTCGGCGAAGCTTTCAACGGCGAACTTGTGCGCCTTGGACACGTCTTCCTGGGCGCGGCGGCGGATGTTCTCGCTCTCGGCCTTGGCGCGCATGAAAGCGTCGTGCATTTCCGCCAGTTTCGCCTCAGTGGCGGACAGCTGCGCTTCCAGGTCGGACATGGCCGGTGCTTCGGCTTGAGTCGTTTGCTCTTCTGCCTGTTCCACTTCAGGGGTCTGGCTTGGCTGGTTTTCCTGGTCTTGCATCTAAAAGACTCCTACAAAATCAAATTTAATCAATAGCGCGTGCAAGAAATGGGGCTTAACCCTATCTTTTCAAGGGGTATTCTGCCCCTCTGTGCGAAGGCCCGGCGCACGCCGGTGGGAAGCTTGTTGTAACAGTAGAGTTACAATTTTTACAAAGCTCAGTGATACGACAACCGGGGTTTTGACTAAGATGAATCTATGCGGCGCCTGGACGCCGCGTTCCCTCGGAGCGCATCATGAAGTTGCCATTTATTACAGCATCGATCATCGCGTGGAGTTTCCTTGCAACGGCGGTGATCGTCTTCAGCGAACTCTTTCCCTGACCTGTTATTTTAGCAGGTTAGCACTCAACACCCGCAAGTGCTAACAACGCACGCCGGCGCTTATTTGCGCAGCTTGCGCATCGAGGACATGGTCGGCCAACCGATCATGTGTTGCTCGGCGACCTCGGTCAGGGCTGTGATCCAGGCCGGGTGACTGTTCAGGCAGGGGATGTAATTGAACTCCTTGCCGCCGTTGGACAGGAAGTCGTGCCGCACTTCCATTGCAATTTCTTCAAGGGTTTCCAGACAATCGCTCGTAAAGCCCGGGCAAATGACGTCCAGCTTGCGCAGGCCGTCTTTTGCCAGTTGCGCCACGGTCGGCGCGGTATAGGGCTGCAGCCACTCGGCCTTGCCGAAGCGGGACTGGAAGGTGACCAGGTAGTCGTTTTCATTCAGGCGCAGCCTATTGGCCAGCAGGCGCGCCGTTTCCATGCACTCGCGCTGGTAGGTATCGCCCAGGTCGACGGTGCGTTTTGGTACGCCGTGGAAGCTCATCAGCAGTTTTTCCCCGCGGCCGTGGGTTTCCCAATGGGAGAGGACGGTCTTTTTCAGCGCATCCACATAGCCGTCGTGGTCGTGGTAGTCGCGCACGAAACGCAGCTCGGGGATGTTGCGGACTGTCTTGTAATGATCGAACACGGCGTCATAGACGGAGCCGGTGGTGGTGCCCGAGTATTGCGGATAAGCCGGCAGGATCAGGATGCGGTCGTGGCCATCGGCCTTGAGCTTGCCCAGCACTTCCGGCAGGGACGGCGAGCCATAGCGCATGGCCATCGCCACGGTCACGTCGTTGTGGCCGCGCTCACCGAGGAAGCCGCGCAGCAGCTTGGCCTGCGCTTGCGTGTGGAACTTCAGCGGCGAGCCGTCGCCGGTCCAGATCGAGGCGTATTTCTGCGCCGATTGCTTGGAGCGGAAAGGCAGGATGATGCCGTTCAGGATGAACCACCAGACCGCCTTCGGGATTTCGACCACGCGTGGGTCCGACAGGAACTCCTTCAGGTAGCGGCGCACGGCGCCGGGCGTCGGTTCATCGGGAGTCCCGAGGTTGACCAGGACCACAGCGGTTCTGGAGACGGAGCCTGGCTGGAATGGTGGTTCTTTGGCGAACGGCATCGTAGTGACTTTTTGTTATTCGGGGGCGCATTATTATAAACCCGGTAAGGCTGGGTCAGACCCAAGGGTCTGACCCAGGTATGCCGCAGCCGCAGGCCGTTGACCAGACAGGGTCTGACCCTTGGGTCTGACCCAGGTTTACCGGGTTCAGGAAGCCAGAAGTTCGCGGGCGTGCTTGCGGGTGGTGGCCGTAATTTCCAGCCCGCCCAGCATGCGCGCCACTTCTTCGATTCGCGCCTTCTGGTCCAGCACTTCGATGCGCGAGGCAGTACGCCCATTTTCCGCCGGCCCCTTCGCAACCTGGAAATGCTGGTTGCCCTGGCTCGCCACCTGTGGCAAGTGGGTCACGCACAGCACCTGCCGTTCCTGGCCGAGGCGCTTCAGCAAGCGGCCTACAACTTCGGCAACGCCGCCGCCGATGCCGCTATCGACCTCGTCAAAGATCAGGGTCGGCACAGTCGTCGCATGCGAAGCGATGACGGAAATTGCCAGCGAGATGCGCGCCAGTTCGCCGCCCGACGCCACCTTGGCCAGCGGCCGCGGCGCGACGCCGGCATGGCCGGCCACCAGGAATTCCACCTGCTCGACGCCATATGCGGTCGGCTCGCAGGGACGCAGCGCAATGTCGAAGCGGCCGCCAGACATGCTCAATTCCTGCATGCCCTGCGTAACGGCCGCACCCAGCGCCTGCGCCGCCGCAGCGCGCGTGGCCGACAGATCGGCCGCCACGGCGAGATAAGCCGCCTTCAGTTTCTCTTCCTGCTTGCGCAAGCCCTCCAGGTCCGCCGCATCGGCCAGCTGCGCCAGCTTTTCCGACAAGCGCTCGTGCTCGTCCGGCAGCTCGTCCGCCGGCACGCGGAATTTGCGCGAGGCAGAATGCAGCGCCTCCATGCGCGCATCGACTTGCCGCAGGCGCTCCGGATCGAGTTCGACACGATCCATGTAGTTATTCAGCGCGTACACCGATTCCTGCAATTGGATGCGCGCGGATTCGAGCATTTCAACCACCGGCTGCAATTCCGCGTCGACCGACACCAGCTTGCCAAGGCGCGAGCTGATGGCCGTCACTTGCGACAGCACCGGATGCTCGTCAGACTCCGACAGCACGCCGAGTGCTTCCTGCGCGCCTTCCAGCAGGCTGGCTGCGTGCGACAGACGCGAATGCTCGTTGCCGATTTCCGCCCACTCGCCTTTTTTCGGCGCCAGCTTATCCAGCTCGGTCACCTGCCATTCCAGTCGCTCGCGCTCGAACTGCAGGTTGGCCGCGTTGGCTTCGTATTCTTCCAGCTGCTTCGACAAGGCGCGCCAGGCGCGGTAAGCCGCCGTTACGTCGCGCACATTGGCGCCGCACTGGTTGTCCAGCAACTCGCGCTGCGAATCGGATTTCAGCAGGGACTGGTGGGCGTGCTGGCCGTGGATGTCCACCAGCATATCGCCCAATTCGCGCAGCTGCCCCGCCGTTGCAGCAATGCCGTTGATGAAGGCCTTCGAGCGGCCCGCATTGTCGATCACGCGGCGCAGCAGCGCCCCGCCCTCCTCCACCGCGAACTCGTTCGCCTCCAGCCAGGCCTGCGCCTGTTCGGTCAGCGCGAAGTCCGCCGTGATGTCGGCCTTGGCCGCGCCTTCGCGCACCATGCTGCCATCGCCCCGCCCGCCCAGCGCCAGCGTCAGTGCGTCAATCAGGATGGATTTACCGGCACCGGTTTCGCCGGTGAAGACCGTGAAGCCTGGGGAAAATTCCAGTTCAATCGAATCGACAATAACGAAGTCGCGGATGGACAGGGTTCGAAGCATCAGATTTTGCCGTCAGTAGAAGGGTATTCGTTCCAGTGCAGCTTTTCGCGCAGGGTGTTGTAGTAGCTCCAGCCTTCCGGATGCAGGAAGGTGATGGTGTGCGGCGACAGGCGGATGTGGATCTGGTCGCCGGTCGCGGCGCTGGCGAAGGTCTGCATGTCAAAGTTGACCGTGATGTCCTTGCCGCGCTTAAGCTCGATCACGATCTCGCTCGAGTCGGGCAGCACGATGGGGCGGTTGGACAGGGCGTGCGGTGCGATCGGCACCAAAGCGATTCCGCCCAGGGTCGGGTGCAGCAGCGGGCCGCCGGCCGACAGCGCATAGGCGGTGGAGCCGGTCGGGGTCGAGATGATCAAGCCGTCCGAACGCTGGTTGTACATGAACTGGTTGTCGACGTCGACGCTCAGCTCCACCATGCCGGCGCCGGCGCCGCGCGACACCACCACGTCGTTGACGGCGGTGCCGAAAAAGATCGCCTTCCCTTCGCGCATGACGCGGCCTTCGAGCAGGGTACGGCGTTCGGCCTTGTGGGTGCCGCCGAGGATGCGGCCCAGCACGGGCAGCATGTCTTCCTGGCGGATGTCGGTCATGAAGCCAAGGCGGCCCTGGTTGATGCCGATCAGCGGCGTGTCGTAGGACGCCAGCTGGCGCGCGATGCCCAGCATGGTGCCGTCGCCGCCCATCACCACCACGGCGTCGGCGCGCTCGCCGATGCCCTGCACGCTCATCGAAGGAATGTCGGAAATGCCCAGATGCTCCGCCGTATCCGTCTCCAGCACAACGCTGTAGCCGCCCTGCTTCAGGAAGTTGATGACATCGCGCACCGGTTCTTCGATGCCGGTGGTGTTTGGTCGGACAACCAGGGCAATCGTGTTGTACATCGGGGGCGTAACGGACATATCAATCTCGGTCAAAAATATGGGGGTGGCAACACGCAGCAGAGTAACCCATAATGCTTGCTCATGCCATGCATTGCGACGCTGGCCGATACGCTCAAGAATACTGTATGTTTGCACAGTATATAACAAGGGAGGCGGGAATGGCAAAAGCATTGGGCATCGGCGGGATTTTCTTCAAGTCCAAGGACCCGGTGGCGCTGATGGCCTGGTACCAGGCTTGCCTGGGCTTACCCGCAGAGGCCAAGGAATACGCTTCTTTCGCTCCTTCCAGCATGCCTTCAACCGGCGCGACCCTGTTCAGCCCCTTCAAGAGCACCACGTCCTACTTCGCCCCATCCAAGCGCGATTTCATGATCAATTTCATCGTGGATGACCTGGATGGCGCGCTGAAGCAGGTGGCCGACGGCGGCGCCACCCTGGTGGGCGACCCGCAATCCTTCGACTATGGCCGCTTTGGCTGGTTCATCGATCCGGACGGGAATAAGGTCGAGCTGTGGCAGCCGACTGCTGCGGGATAAGGAACTGGCCCGGGCCCAACGCCTGGTTGCAGTACTGATCCGGCGCAAACCAAGGCCAGAAGCCGCTTTCCATGCGGCAAGCTTGTTGTACAATCGAAGTGTTGAGAGATTGTCCCATCCCCGCCTTTTCACGCCATGGATTCCATGTCAGAAGCACAATTCGAGCTTGACCAATTGCGTCACCAGGCCAAGAAGCAGTTGCTTGGGACGGTGGTGCTCGGAGTCATGGCCGGTATGCTGGCGCTGGTTGGCCAGAGTGCTTTGGGACAAGCACGTCCCCTGCTGGAGACGTCGTTCGGCACCTGGCAAACCCTCTATACGGTAGTGCTCTGGGCGCTGGCCATTGCCTGGCTGGTTGCTCTGGCGCAGCAAGCGATCCATTACCAGAACATCAGCGAACAGTTTGAATCGCGCCGCCGCCTCGATGCCGTCTACGCCGAACGTGCCGCCAAGGCACAGGCCGCTGAAGAAGAACGCCAGCGTCAGCGCGCTGAATCCGAAGCCCGACAAGCCGCCGAACGCACCCGCCGCCTCAACAAGAACGCCCGCAGCACCAAGTTCGACTTCTGGCAAGAATAGCCGCAGCGTGACAATCTGAGGATTTATCGAGCTGGCAAACTGCTAAACTTTGCGCTTGATTACCACTCAGAAATAGAAGTTGTCAATGAAATCACATTATTTTGCATCGGCAGTGCTTGTCTGCCTCGCCCACAATTCGTCCGCCTTGGCGCAAGAGGTGGCGCCCCTGGTGCTCAAAGCGGTCCCGGGCAAAGTCACGTGCCAGTCCAAGCAGGTTCAAATCAGCGGCAGCGCGGCGGAAGCCGCATTGTGCGTCGCCGGCGGCAACTTCTCGCACGACACATATGTGTTCAGCATCGACAAAAAGACAGCAGCCCGCGGGATCGATGACGAGACCACCAAGGGGGTGGTGGCAAGCTACAAAGGCCAGGAAGCCAAACTGAGCTGCGCGCCGCAAGTGCAAGCACCTGCCGACATCAGCGCCGAGAAGATCGCCGCCTACCAGGAGATGATGAAGGTCTCCGCCGAGGAAGCGCGCAAACTGGCCATGCGTTTGGAGACCGTGGAAACCGGCCGGCTATGCTCAGCCCTGCTCAACAACGAAAAGCTGATCGAAGTCCTGGTCACTTTCGACTAAACGAGATTCCCCATGGATCTGGCAATCATTGGCTCACTGGCACCGGCGTTCTTTCTATGGCTGGCCTACGTGGCCCGTCTGCGCGAACCAACGAAAGCGTTACGTGACCGATCATAGATATGCTCCTCCGCTGACCGACTTCAGCGCTGGCGAACAGCGCAGGCGTCCCATCCCGGTGTACCTGATCGCAGCCTTGTGCACGTTCCAGGTTGCCGGATTGATTTACATCGTTTCCAGCGGCTGGCCACGAATTCAAATGGCGATATCAACCGGCGCCATTTCTCCGGTAACGTTCCTGGGCGGGTTTCTCTTTCCACTGTTTCACTTCATCTCCGCCACGCTGCTTTTCTTCATGAGGAAAGCCGGCGCCTATGCGTTCGGGATTTACTTCGCATGGAGCATAGTCAGGCTGTTCACCAACGCTCGCCCTCCAACGACGCTGGCCGATTTCGCGCTGACCGTCGCGATAACGGCTTATAGCGTATGGCTGTATCGCCGTGGATTGCTCAAATAAAAGGTCCAGGCCCGCCTGATCGCGAAGATCAGGCCAGCGGCCAAGATAGTCGATTTCGTTGCGCCGCACTTCCTGCTGCAATCTGCGCCACAGCAAGCCGCGCGCGAAGTCGCGGCCTTCGTGCGGCTTAGTGTGCGGACATAATTCCCAGCCCCATCACGCTGAGAATGGCAATGCTCAGCGAAATGCCATGCAGTGCCGCCAGCAGCAGCCAGCGCCAGAACGTACCCCACTTACCCTTTTGGTAGACGCGCTGCATCGCCCATGGCAGGTAGCCGAGCACCCAGCAGAAAGTCAGGAATTTGATGAATCCATCGGGCAGGTACATGAACACGCCCAGCGCAATGAAGGCGAACGCATTCGTGTGCAACGCGAAAAGTAAATGCTCGCCGTACCGTTTTCCAGTGCCGGCGTACAGCACCTTCAGCCACAAGGCAAAAACCGGCATCAACATGAAAATCGCGTACGGCGCGAACTTGTAAAAACTCGCCTGTATCAGCGCCGCTTTCTCCGCGGTCGTCATCTTGTCGAAGCGGTCGAACGGCTCGAACACGCCTGGCGCTTCACGCTTTAGCACTTGTTCCAGGTTTTCCCCGTCCGCCTCCGGCTGGGCCTTTTGGCGCACCCTGGGCTCGGCGTTGCCATGGCCGACGTGCTGCTGGACTTCCGGCGGCCGTGGGCTGCCGTCGATCTTGACCATTTCCGCGCCGCTGAGCTTTAACAACGCAAAGAAGATAATGCTCAGCGAAAGATACAGCCGCAGCGGCTCCACATAGCGCTTGCGGCGGCCGGCGATGTATTCGGCTGTCAATAAGCCGGGGCGGAACAGCAGCCGTGTGATCGTGCCCCACAAGCGTCCCTCCAGCGCCACGTAATGGCCGATGAATTCGTGCAGGAATTCGCCGAAGCTCGGCGCGTGCAGGCGGGTCTCCTGGCCGCACATATGGCAGTAATTGCCGGACGTCGTGGCGCCGCAGTTGCGGCATGTGTTGTCGGTGGTGTTGTGCATCATGCAATGCTACAGGTGGAATTGCTTCTATTCAAGCTGGCGACCCAAGCTATGACGCTTCGCTACCATGGGCCGAGGAGGTGGATACCATGGAACCGAACAGCAAGGACCGCAAGGTCAACACGCAGGCGCCCGTGGACCGCAGCGGCGGCAAGCGCCTGCCGCATGAGCGCGACGAGTCGCCGCAAGGCAAATCCCAGCAGAAGGAACGCAGCGTCATCCGCCAGGCGGCGGAGGACGTCGAACAGGGGCTGGTCGATACCGACCTGCGCGGCAAGCCCGGCCTGCAAAAGCCGCACGCGGACAGCGATTCGCAAGCCAATCCCCTGCCGGGGACAAAGCGCGATTGAGGCCGGCCATGCGATACGCGATCCTCTACTGCGCGGCCATTGCCGCTGCAGGCTCTGCGCTGGCGCAGACTTATCTAACCGGCTGGGGGCCCAATCCCGCGCTGGCGGAGCCGAACAAAACCCTGATCCCCACCATCAACGTGGCCCCGGTCGCGCGCTGGAAAGGCGATGAGAAGCCGGTGCCTGCTTCCGGCTTCAGCGTCGCCGCCTATGCACGCGACCTGGACCATCCACGCTGGGTGTACGTACTGCCGAACGGCGACGTGCTGGTAGCCGAAACCGCCGCCCCGCCCAAGCCGGAAGACGGGAAGGGAATCAAGGGCGCCATCATGAAGCACGAGTTGAAAAAGGCCGGTTCGGCCACCCCATCCGCCAACCGCATCACGCTGCTGCGCGACATCGACGAAAACGGCGTGGCAAAGACGCGCGGCACATTCCTCAAGGACCTCAATTCTCCGTTCGGCATGGTGCTGGTGGATAAGGACCTGTATGTGGCCAACACCGACGCCGTGATGCGCTTTCCATACACGGAAGGCGCGACCTCGATCGCGGCAGCCGGCATGAAAGTGATGGACTTGCCGGGCGGTCCGCTGAACCACCACTGGACCAAGAACATCACGGCCAGTCCGGACGGGCGCTTCCTCTACATCACGGTAGGCTCCAACAGCAACGCCGGGGAAAACGGCATCGACAAGGAGGAAGGCCGCGCCGCCATTTGGGAATACGAACGCGCCAGCGGCAAGTCGCGCCTGTACGCCACCGGCATGCGCAATCCGGTCGGCATGGCATGGGAGCCGAGGACCAAGGCACTGTGGACCGTGGTGAATGAGCGCGATGAACTGGGCGACGACTTGGTGCCCGACTACCTGACGTCGGTGAAGGATGGCGCCTTCTACGGCTGGCCTTACAGCTACTTCGGCCAGCGCGTCGATACGCGGGTCAAGCCGCAGCGGCCGGAAATGGTGCAGAAGGCGATCATGCCGGACTATGGCCTGGGCTCGCATACCGCGTCGATGGGCCTGGCGTTTTATGACGCCAAGCTGTTCCCGCCCAGCTGGCAGGGCGGCGCCTTCATCGGCCAGCATGGTTCATGGAACCGCAGGGAATTCAGCGGCTACAAGGTGGTGTTCGTGCCGTTTGCGGAAGGGCGGCCATCCGGACCGCCGATAGACTTCCTGGCGGGGTTCCTGACGCGCGAGGGCAAGGCCAAGGGGCGTCCGGTTGGCGTAGCGGTGGACAAGGCCGGCGCGCTGCTGGTGGCGGACGACGTGGGCAATGTCGTGTGGCGTGTGAGCCCCGCTACGCGCTGATACAATCGAGCCATGCGAATCCTACACACGATGCTGCGGGTTGGTGACCTGCAGCGATCCATCGACTTCTACACCAAGGTGCTGGGCATGAAACTCTTGCGCACCAGCGATAATCCGGAATACAAGTACACGCTGGCCTTCCTCGGCTACGGGCATAACCCGGAGCACGCAGAGCTGGAGCTGACTTACAACTACGGCGTGGACAAATACGATATGGGCAATGCCTACGGCCATATCGCGATTTCGGCGGAGAATATCGTGGCCGCTTGCGAGGCGGTGCGCGCCAACGGCGGCAATGTGACGCGCGAGCCGGGACCGGTGAAAGGCGGCACTACCGTGATTGCCTTCGTCACCGATCCGGATGGGTACAAGATTGAACTGATCGAGCGCAGCTTTGAGGGCCAGGGGGCCGGGCTGCGCTGAACCCTGTCGGATCTGCGGCCTAAGGCTTCGGAAGATGCGGGTCAGACCCTTGGGTCTGACCCAGACTTGCCGGGTTTAGTGCTGCAGCAACGCGTTGATAGGCTCCAGGTCCGCTTCCTTCAGCGAACCTGCGGCCGACTTCAGGCGCAGGCCATTCATGATGGTGTCGTAACGCGCCTTCGACAGGTCCTTCTGCGTGGTGTACAGCTGGCGCTGCGCATTCAGCACGTCGATATTGATACGCACGCCCACCTGGTAGCCCAGCTTGTTCGATTCCAGCGCGGACTTGGACGATACTTCAGCCGCTTCCAGCGCCTTGACCTGGGCCAGGCCGCTGTTCACGCCGAGGAATGCCTGGCGCGCGGTCTGCGCAGCCTGGCGGCGCGACGCTTCCAGGTCGTTGCGGGCCTTGTCTTCCAGCGCGATCGACTCGCGTACCTTGCTGGTGATGGCGAAGCCGTTAAAGATCGGCACGTTCCAGGTGACGCCGATGCCGTTGTTCTTGGTGATGCCGCCGTTCGGGCCGCTGGAGGTCTGGCGGGTCGAGTTGGCGATCAGGTCGAGGGTCGGCATATGGCCGGCACGCTGCTTGCCGATTTCGCGCTTGGCGATCTCCACATTCAGCTTGGCGCCGGTCACGCCATAGTTCTGCTCTTCCGCCGCCGACACCCAGGGTTCCAGGGTCGCAGGCTGCGGGCTGGCGATGGTCACGCCGGTGCGCAGCGGCGCCAGCGATCCTGGCACTTCGCCAATGATCTGCTGCAGCGCGGTGCGCTTCACTTCCAGGTCATTCAGCGCCGCGAATTCCTGCGCCACCACCAGGTCGTATGCCGCTTGCGCTTCATGCGTGTCGGTAATGGTCTGGGTGCCCACTTCGAAATTGCGCTTGGCCGATGCCAACTGCTCGGTGGTGGCGGCTTTTTGCGCCTGGGTCGCGGTCAGGTTGTCCTGTGCGGTCAGCACGTCGAAGTATGCCTGGGCAACGCGCAGGATCACGTCCTGCTGCGCCTGCGCGAACACGGCTTCCGATGCGACGGCCGCCAGCTTGCTTTGCTGGTAGCTTTCCCAGTTGGCCCAGCGGAACAGCGGCTGGGTCAGCTGCACTTGCACCTGGCCGCTATAGTTATCCTTGTTGATGAAACCGGTCTTCTCGGGCGACACCTCGCCGTCGTTCTTCAGATGCGTGCCGGTGGCGAAGATGGTCGGCAGCAAGCCAGAACGCCCCTGCGTCGTCTTTTCCTGTCCGGCGGCCAGGGCGGCACGCGCGCTGGCGTAGGTGGCGTCGTTGGCGAGCGCCTGTTTGTACACCTGGACCAGGTCAGCCGCCTGCGTATTCAGCGAGAACAGTGCGCTGGCTACCAGCACGGCGAGAAGGGGTTTCTGCATTTGCATCTCCGTTGGAGTCGTCAAAAAGGTTTAGTTTTCGTGCCTGGTACTCAGTACTTCGGCATTGAGCTGTCGACCTGCACAGCCCAGGCGTGAATCCCGCCTGTCAGATTGCTTACCTTGCTGAAACCATGATGCTCGAGGAAGGCTGCCACGTTGAGGCTGCGCGCCCCGTGGTGGCAGATGCAGACGATCTCCGCATCCTCGTCGAGAGCGTCGATGCTGGCCGGAATGGTCTGCATCGGCATGAGGGTCGAGCCTGCGATATGGCAGGTCTCGTATTCCCAGTTCTCGCGCACGTCCAGCAGGAAAGGCTGGGCCTTGGCTGTATCATTCAGCCAGGCCGCCAGTTCCGGTGCAGTAATGTGCTGCATGGCGTTCCTTAGAAAGTGAACGCCGAAGGTTTCACCGCCAGGTCGAGCGGCTTGACATCGGTCTCAAACAGTTTGACGGTGTCGTAGCCGTGTTCGCCGGTGCGGGTAATGCGCTGCGCGGACATCACCGGCGAATCGCCGAGGATGGCCACGATGCGGCCGCCTACCTTCACTTGCTGCAGCACTGCTTCCGGCAGTACCGGCAGCGAGCCGGAGAATACGATCACGTCGAACGGCGCGCCGTTGGACCAGCCCTGGGCGCCATTGCCCAGTTCCACGGTCACGTTGGCGATGCCGTTGTCCGCCAGGTTCTTGGCCGCCAGCGCCTTCAGTTCAGGCGAAATTTCGACGGCGGTCACGTGGCGTGCGCGGTGGGCCAGCAGGGCGGCCAGGTAGCCGGTGCCCGCGCCGACCAGCAGCACGTTTTCATGTTTCTTGATTTGCGCGTCCTGCACGATGCGCGCTTCCAGCTTCGGGGTCAGCATTTGCTCGCCACCCGGCAGCGGGATGAAAGTGTCGACAAAAGCCAGGTTCTTGTAGGCTTCTGGCACGAAGTTCTCGCGTTTTACGACCAGCAAGAGATCGAGGATGTCCGTATCCAGCACATCCCAAGGGCGGATTTGCTGTTCGATCATATTGAAACGGGCTTGTTCGATATTCATCTTTGTTGACTCGGTGAGGG
>JBCNPK010000047.1:0-42835 GCA_039593355.1 Pseudoduganella sp. | reverse complement strand
TGAAGAAATTTCCGACCTTCAATTCGTCCCTGGACGAGAAGGGCGAGAACCTGATCCTGAAGAAGTACTACAACATCGGCTTCGCCGCCGACACGCCGCAAGGCCTGGTGGTACCGGTTGTGAAGAACGCCGACCAGAAGTCCGTGACCCAGATCGCCAAGGAAATGGGCGAACTGTCGCTGGCAGCGCGCGAAGGCAAGCTGAAGCCGACCGACATGCAGGGCGCATGCTTCACCATCTCCTCGCTGGGCGGCATCGGCGGTACTGCCTTCACCCCGATCGTGAACGCACCGGAAGTGGCGATCCTCGGCCTGTCCAAGTCCTCCATGAAGCCTGTATGGGACGGCAAGCAATTCGTGCCGCGCCTGATGCTGCCGCTGTCGCTGTCCTACGACCACCGCGTGGTCGACGGCGCGTCCGGTGCCCGCTTCGCTGCATACCTGGCCGAAGTGCTGGCCGATATGCGCAAGATCCTGCTGTAAGGAGGCCGCGATGATCGAAGTTAAAGTACCGAATATCGGCGACTTCAAGGATGTTGAAGTGATCGAGCTGCTGGTCAAGGTTGGCGATACCGTCAAGGTCGACCAGTCGCTGGCCACCGTCGAATCCGACAAGGCATCGATGGAGATCCCGTCGACCCACGCCGGCGTGATCAAGGAACTCAAGATCAAGGTCGGCGACAAGGTGAGCGAAGGCTCGGCGCTGATGGTGCTGGAGGAAGCCGCCGGCGCAAGCGCCGCCCCGGCAGCTGCGCCGGCGCCAGCCGCCCCTGCGCCGGCCGCGGCGCCTGCACCCGCAGCCGCGCCGGCTCCCGCCGCGCCAGCGGTGGCCCCGGCCGCCGGCGGCTACGCCGGCCAGGTCGACATCACGTGCGACATGATGGTCCTGGGCGGCGGCCCGGGCGGCTACTCCGCCGCCTTCCGCTCCGCGGACCTGGGCATGAACACCGTGCTGGTCGAGAAGTACGCGACCCTGGGCGGGGTCTGCCTGAACGTCGGCTGCATCCCGTCGAAAGCCCTGCTGCACCTGGCAGCCGTGATCGACGAAACCAGCCACATGGCCAAGAACGGCGTCACCTTCGCCAAGCCGCAGGTCGACATCGACCAGGTGCGCAGCTACAAGGAAGGCGTCATCAAGAAGATGACCACCGGCCTGGCCGGCATGGCCAAGATGCGCAAGGTGAACGTCGTGCAGGGCGTGGGCCAGTTCCTGAGCCCGAACCACATCGAAGTCACCGCGGCCGACGGCAGCAAGAAGGTTGTGCAGTTCAAGCAGGCCATCATCGCCGCCGGTTCCAGCGTCGTGAAGCTGCCTTTCGTCCCTGAAGACAACCGTATCGTCGACAGCACCGGCGCACTCGAACTGCGCTTCATGCCGAAGAAGATGCTGGTCATCGGCGGCGGCATCATCGGCCTGGAAATGGCCACCGTGTACAGCACCTTCGGCGCACGCATCGACGTGGTCGAAATGATGGACGGCCTGATGCAAGGCGCCGACCGCGAGGCCGTGAAAGTCTGGCAGAAGTACAACGAAAAGCGCTTCGACCGCATCATGACCAAGACCAAGACCGTCGGCGTGGAAGCGCTGCCGGAAGGGATCAAAGTCACCTTTGAAGCTGCCGAAGCCGGCGCCACGGCACCGGAACCGCAGATCTACGACATGGTCCTGGTAGCAGTTGGCCGCAGCCCGAACGGCAAGAAGCTCGCCGCCGACAAGGCCGGCGTGATCGTCACCGACCGCGGCTTCATCAACGTCGACAGCCAGATGCGCACCAATGTGCCGCACATCTTCGCCATCGGCGACATCGTCGGCCAGCCGATGCTGGCGCACAAAGCCGTGCACGAAGCCCACGTCGCAGCGGAGGCGGCCCACGGCGAGAAAGCCCACTTCGATGCCAGGATCATTCCATCGGTGGCGTACACCGATCCGGAGGTGGCATGGGCCGGCATCACCGAAGACGAAGCGAAAGCCAAGGGCATCAAGGTCGAAAAAGGCCACTTCCCATGGGCAGCCAGCGGCCGCGCCGTTGCGAACGGCCGTGACGAAGGCTTCACCAAGCTGCTGTTCGACGCGGAAACCCACCGCATCATCGGCGGCACGATTGTCGGCACCCACGCCGGCGACATGATCGGTGAAATCGCGCTCGCCATCGAAATGGGCGCCGACGGCATCGACATCGGCAAGACGATCCACCCGCACCCAACGCTGGGCGAATCGATCGGCATGGCCGCCGAAGCCTATGAAGGCGTCTGCACCGACCTGCCGCCACCGCGCAAGCGTTAAGGCCTGGCCGAAGGGGAGGGCGGCTGGCGCGTATCGACCGCGATCCAGTTGTCCTCCCAGGTCTTTCCGTCATCGGCGGAAAAGGCCTGCTCAAAGCGCCATTGGTCCGGGCTCACTGGAATAACCAGGAACCGGACCAGTATCTTCCTGCCATTCAGTTCATCCCGGCCGAAGAACGTTCCGCGTCCCTGCCTGAAACTGCCTTGCATCGGCTCGGTCATCATGCCATTGGCGAGATTGGCGAAGTGGAGCGTCCATTGCCCGCTCGCGGGCTGGAACAAGCGCAGGGATACGCCGGCGATCCGTCCCGCCGGGCCTTGTACATCCAGCTCGACGACGTTTGCGCGCTTATCCAGCAGCGGCGTGACGGTGGTCGTGCCGCTATATTCAAGCCATTGCTGGCTGCCGCTCAGGGGCTGCTTGAGGCGCTGCAGTTTGGTTTGCCAAACCCCCAATTCCCCATTGAAGTCCTGTTGACCGTCGCTCACTGGAGCGGCTGCCGCGGAGGCGGCGACGTGGGCGAAGAAAACCAGAAGCGCAAGGAACGCAGTTTTCATGGTGATGATCCGGGCGTCGTAAGGTGTCGGGCCATCTTAGTCTCGACACGGTTGCCCGGACAGGGCCATCACCCGCCATTTTGATGGGGCCACGCGAGGCCCCGGGCTGATGGATTACTTCTGGCCGTTGTACTGCTGGAAGTGCTGGCCGTAGTCTTCCCAGTTGTCGTCAAACATTTTGTTGAACTGGTCGAGGAAGTAGGCTTTCGCTTCTTCTTTCTTGCCGTCGAAGGTGGCGCGGTCAGGTTGGGCGCGGGCGACCAGGAAGATGTTGTAGCGGGCGGCGGCGAACAACAGGCTGGCGCCTACCAGCTGTGGCGCGCCTTTGTTGGCGTTTTCGTGGGCGTTTGCCAGGGCGATGTAGGCGTCGATGTTCTCGAAGAACTTCTGGTCGTCGATTTTCTGCTGTTCCGTTACTTGTTGTTCGCTCATGTTTTACTACCAAAAAGTTGACACTAGGGGTGGGCATCGTGACACAGCTGGGAGTTTGCCGCAATAAAAAACCGGGCTTTTGCCCGGTTTGTTGTTAGCTCGCTATGAAGCGTTCTGGAATTTCAATGCCGCCGCTGCTGGCAGCTTCCGCATAGGCCTTGAGTTCACTGATCGCCGCATCCAGGTGCTCCTTGTTCGGGTTTTCCTGGAAACCTTTGATGCGCTCGTTTAGGGTCGCCACCTTCCTGCTCCACTCGAGCCGATCGACCTTGCTCATACATCCTCCTACACATGTTTTGGTTCTTGAGAAGGTCAGTATCCGGCAGCAAGCCGACGGGCCACCGTGCGCCAGCGCACACACGCTGCCGCGCACGCTTAAGGCCTGCTTAACGCTTCAACACCCCGCGCAGGAACAGGTCGACGCCGCGTTCGATTTCTTCCGGCGTGGTGGCCACGCCGCAGCGCGATTCGAACAGGAAGCGGTGCAGCTGGTCGCCCATCAGGCAGTTCATCAGGTGGATCGCCAGCCGTTCGGGCGGAAACTCGGTATCGAGCTGGGCGGCGATATCGGGACGGGCGAAATAGCGCGCCAGCAGTTCGCGCGTCTGGCGCGGACCGGCATCCCAGAACGCTTCGGCCAGTTCCGGATTGGCGTGCGCCTCGGCTACCACGATCTGGTACAGCGAGGTCGCTGCCGGCGTGCTGACCATGCGGTGAAAGCGCAGGCCGAATTCGAGCAGGGTGTCGCGCACCGGGCGGTCCACGCTTTCCATGCCGGCCGGATCGAAGGCGCCGGCGCGGGCGCGTTGCAGGATGGCCTTGAGCAGGCCGGCCTTGCCGCCGAACTTCACATAGATCGTGCGCACGGCAACCCGTGCTTCCTTGGCGATGGCTTCGAGGCTGACCTTGCCATACCCTTTTTCCAGGATCAGGCTGGCTGCCGTATCCATCAGGTCGTTCAGGCGGGCCTCGGCTTCGGCGGCCTTGGGACGCCCGGCTTTGCTTGGCTCAGGAAGTTGTTCAACAGACATGATTGCAGACCGTACGTAATACCAAAAGGCTATCAGATGCCCCCACTTTATGCCAAATTAAAATGAAATGCAATCGTTTCATTTCTTGACTTTGATCATTGATTGACGAATAATGCACTGAACTCATTTCATTTTATGGAGTTACTCCAATGTCCCAGCACAACCCAGCCGAACAAAAAGTGCTCAGCGCCGTGCCAGAAGCGTCGACGCCAGCAGCCACGCCACCTAACCGCCGCGTTCTCGTGATTGCCGGCCTGATCGCCCTGGCAGCCCTGGGCGCCGGCGCCCGCATGTGGTACCGCGCCCACCATTACGTGGAAACGGAAAACGCCTACGTGGCCGGCCACGTGCACCCGGTATCGTCGCGCATCGCCGGCGTGGTGACCAAGGTGCTGGTGGACGACAACCAGCTGGTGAAGGCGGGTGACGTGATCGCCGAACTCGATCCGTTCGACCAGCAGGTGAAGGTGGAGCAGATCCAGGCGCAGATCGCCAGCGTGCAGCAGCAGATCCTGCAGGCCGACGCCCAGGTGGCGCAAGTGAACGCGCAAGCCAGCGCCGCCGCCGCGCAAGTGGCGCAGGCGCAAGCGAACCAGCTGCGCGCGTCGCAGGACGCCGAGCGTTACGGCCAGCTGTACACCAGCCAGATGAAGGCCGTGTCGAAAGCTGAACTGGATGCCGCCAACGCCGCCCGCGCCAGCGCCACCGCCGACGTGGCAGCGCGCAAGGACAGCGCCGCTGCGGCGAAGGCGCAAATCGGTTCCGCCACCGCCTCGCGTGAAGTGCTGAAGGCGCAAGTCAAAGTGCTGCAGGTGCAGCTGAAAGACGCGCAGCAGCAGCTGGCGTACAACCGCATCGTCGCCCCGGTTGATGGCCGCGTCGGCAAGCGCACCCTCGAAGTGGGCCAGCGCGTGCAGCCGGGCCAGCAGCTGGTGGCCCTGGTGCAGGACAACGTCTGGGTCACCGCCAACTTCAAGGAAACCCAGCTCGCCGACATGAAGGTGGGCCAGCAAGTGAACCTGACGATCGACGCTCTGCCAGGCAAGGAACTGGTTGGCCGCGTGGACTCGTTCTCGCCAGCCTCCGGCGCGCAATTCGCGCTGCTGCCGGCCGATAACGCCACCGGCAACTTCACCAAGATCGTGCAGCGCGTGCCGGTGAAAATCACCTTCAGGCCGGAAGACCTGAAGGCCTACGAAGGCCGCCTGGTGCCGGGCATGTCGGCAATCGCTGAAGTCAGCATCAAGTCCGCCGCAAAATGAGCGCCCCAATGATGGTGCCGGAGGGACGGGTCTCCGGCCGCACCTGGATCGCAGTCGCCGCGGGCATGCTGGGCGCCTTCATGGCGGTGCTGGACATCCAGATCACCAACTCCTCGCTGCGCGACATCCTCGGCGCGCTGAACGCGACGCAGGAAGAGGGCTCCTGGATTTCGACCGCCTACCTGGTGGCCGAGATCATCGTGATCCCGCTGACGGCGCTGCTCACGCGCACCTTCGGCATGCGCGGCTACATGATGGGCACCACCGGACTGTTCCTGGTGTTCTCCACCCTGTGCGGCGCGGCCTGGAACCTGCAAAGCATGATCTTCTTCCGCATGATGCAGGGCTTCACCGGCGGCGCGCTGATTCCGATGGCGATGACCCTTGTGATGGCCAAGCTGCCTGCCTCCAAGCGCGCAGTCGGCATGGCGATCTTCGGCCTGACGGCAACGCTGGCGCCTTCCATGGGACCGACCCTGGGCGGCTACCTGAGCGAGCTGTATGGCTGGCCATCGATCTTCTACATCAACTGGGTGCCGGGCGTGCTCTTGATCGCCGGCGTGGCTTATGGCCTCGACCACGAAGAGCGCAAGCTCAGCGAATTGTTCAACGCCGACTGGCTCGGCATCGCCTTCATGGCGCTGGGCCTGGGCTGCCTGACCATCTTCCTGGAAGAGGGCAACAGCAAGGACTGGTTCGAATCGGGCTTCATCATCACCTTCGCCGGCCTGTCTATCGTCGGCTTGCTGGGCTGGGTGGTGACGAGCGCGATGCGTCCGCATCCCTTCGTCAACCTGGGCCTGTTCGCGCAGCGTAACTTCCTGGTGGCGTCGGCGCTGGCCGCGGTGATGGGCATGGGCCTGTACGGCTCGTCGTTCCTGCTGCCGCTGTACCTGGGACAGATCGCCGGCTACTCGCCGATGCAGATCGGCGAAGTGATCATGTGGGCCGGCTTGCCGCAGCTGTTCATCATGCCGTTCGCCGCCAAGCTGTCGATGAAGATCGATAACCGCATCCTGTGCTCGATCGGCCTCGGGCTGTTCGGCGTGTCGTGCATCATGAACGCCTACATGGACGCCACCACCGGCTACGACCAGTTGCTCGTGTCGCAAATTGTCCGGGCCTTGGGCCAGCCCTTCGTCATGCTGACGCTGTCGAACTTTGCGATGAACGGCATTGCGCCGAAAGACACCGCATCGGCATCGAGCCTGTTCAACATGATCCGCAACCTGGGCGGTTCGATCGGCATCGCCCTGCTGGCAACCCAGCTGACGCAGCGCGAACACTTCCACTCGGCCCGCCTGGGCGAGGCAGTGAACAGCTTCTCGGCCGCGACCCAGCTGCGCCTGGACCAGCTGACGCAGAACTTCCTGAGCAAGGGCTTCGACCCGGTCACCGCGTCGGACAAGGCGCTGAAGGCGGTGGATGGCATCGTGCGGCGCGAGTCTTTCGTGATGGCATACAACGACGGCTTTTTGATTGTGGGCGGCATCCTGTTGTCCTGCATCCTGATCCTGTGGCTGTCCGACAAGGTGAAGTCCCCTTCGGGCGGCGGCGCCGGTGCGCACTAAAAAGAATGAGGTAAGAATATGAACATCAAATTGATTGCAATGGCAGTAAGCGCGGCGGCAGTGCTGGCCGGCTGCGGCACGGTTGGCAGCGACTTCAAGGCGCCGGCCAACATGCAGGAGCAGGCTTTCCGCCACGCGCCGCAGGGCGCAGCGAACGAAGCGCAACTGCCGGCGCAATGGTGGACCGTGTTCGGCGACGACACGCTGAACCGGCTGGAACACCAGGCCTTGCGCGACAGCCCGACCGTGAAGGCGGCGGCGCAGCGCCTGTTCCAGGCCGAAGCGCAACTGGGGCTGGTGCGTGCCGGCCAGCTGCCCAACGTGACGGTCAGCACCGGCGTATCGAACTCGCGCACTTCGGCCAACACCTCGCAAGCTATCGCGCTGGGCCACCGCTCGATCCACGGCAACAACTACTCTGTTGCCGCCGGCTTCTCGTATGAGCTGGACCTGTTCGGCCGCGTGCGCCGTGCGGTCGAATCGGCGGACGCGCAAGCGCTGGCGGCAAGCCACGACCGCGACGGCGTGCTGTTGCTGCTGTCTTCGCAGATCGCCACCAGCTACTGGCAGCTGCGTGGCCTGGACGCCGAAATGGCGATCCTGCGCAACGCCCTCGCCACACGCAAGGAAACCGAAGACCTGGTCAACGCCCGCTTCAACGCCGGCCTGTCCAACGAGCTCGATACTTCCCGTGCCCGCATCGAACGCGCCAACGCCGAAGCGGACCTGGAAGAAGTGCAACGCCAGCGCAATACGCTGGAGCACGCGCTGGCCGTTCTGGTGGGCGCCTCGCCATCCACCATGCAGTTGGCCCCGGCCAGCGCCACCGAACTGCCGGCACCGCCGGTCATTCCGGCTGGCCTGCCGGCCAACCTCCTGGCGCACCGTCCCGACCTGGCAGCCAGCGTGGCCAGCCTGCGTGCGGCGAACGCCAATGTGGGCGTGGCGGAAGGCGCGTTCTACCCGTCGATCAGCCTGACCGGCAACTTCGGTTATGCGTCCGAGAGCCTGAGCGACATCAGCAAAGGCGGCTCGCGCGCATTCAGCTTAGGCCCGCTGGCGCTGTCGCTGCCGATCTTCGACGGCGGCCGCAACCAGTCCAACCTGACGATCGCCAAAGCGAAGTATGAAGAAGCGCTCGCCAACCACGAAGGCAAGCTGCTGACCGCACTGCGCGAAGTGGAGGACTCGCTGTCCGACGTGCAGCAGCGCACGCAGCAAGGCAAGGTGCAGGCAACGTCCCGCGAAGCCGCCACCCGCGCCTACGATGTCGCCCGCGCCCGCTACGAGCGCGGCATCAGCACTTACCTCGACGTCACCGACGCCCAGCGCAGCGCCTTGGCCGCCGACCGCGCCGCCGTGCAAATCAACACCCAGCGCATGCTGGCCACGGTCAGCTTCGCCCGCGCCCTGGGCGGCGGCTGGCAAGCACCTTAAGGGATAAGCCGGTGGTGCAGAAAAAGGGGACGGCAGAAAAAGGGGACGTACCCCTTTTTCGAAGAAAAAAGGGGTACGTCCCCTTTTTCTGCCGTCCCCTTTTTCTGCCCTTTTTCTGCACCACCGGCTTTTTTATTGGAAGCGGGTGAGCATGAAGTCGATGAAGCTGGTCAGTTTGGGCGTGGGCTGGCGGGCGCGGGGGTAGAGCAGGTGCATGGGGCGCGGCGTGGGCAGGTAGTCGTCCAGCACGCGCACCAGGCGTCCGGCGGCGATGTCCTGCGCCAGCACAAGTTCGGCTTGCATGACCAGGCCGAAGCCGGCGAGCGCAGCTTGCTTGAGGGCGTAGCTGTTGTTGGCGCGCAGTCGGCTCAGCGGTACGTTGCGTGCGTCTTTTTCGCCTTTCAGGCGCCAGCGCGCTTGCGGCACCCAGCCGCTGAATTCCAGGCATTCGTGCTGCGCCAGGTCGGCCGGCACCTGCGGTACGCCGCGTCGCGCGAGGTAGTCGGGCGAGCCGCATATCACTACGCCATAGGGCCTTAGCGGCCTTGCCACCAGCGACGAATCTTCCAGCGTGCCGATGCGTATGGCGACGTCGAATCCTTCCTCCACCATGTCGATCATGCGGTCGTTCAGGCTCATGTCCACGCTGACTTCGGGATATTGCACCAGGTAGTCGGTGATCATGGGCGCCAGGCAGTCCATGCCGAACGAGACGGCGCATGAGACCTTCAGCACACCGCGCGGCGCCACGCGCAGCGATTCCGCACCGCGTTCCGCGGCGTCGATCTGGGCCAGGATGGCGCGGCATTGCTCCAGGTATTGGCGCCCAATTTCGGTCAGCGACTGCCGCCGCGTGCTGCGCGTGAGCAGGGCGGCGCCGAGCCGCTGTTCCAGTTCGCGTACGTGCTTGCCGACCATGACGGCGGAGATGCCGAAACGCTCGGCTGCCGCCGTGAAGCTGCCGCTGTCGACTGCTGCGACAAACACTTCCATGCTGCGTAATTTGTCCATTGCTAATTCTAGGTTTGTAATGTCCTAAATGATAATGCATTTATTCCTGGTGTGACGGAGCGCATACTGGCTGCACTTGATAACCCAACAGGAGAAGACAAATGAAAAAAGTCATCGTGATCGGCGCCTCGGGCACCATCGGCAAAGGCATCGTGGAACAACTGGGGCTGCGCCATGAGGTCATTACCGTCGGCCGCAATAGCGGCCAGTTCCAGGTGAAGATCGAAGACCCCGCTTCCGTCGAGGCCTTGTTCAAGCAGGTCGGCAAGGTCGATGGCGTGGTGGTCGCGGCAGGCGACCTGCATTTCGGCCCGCTGGCGGAAATGACCGCGGAGCAGTTCTACGTCGGCCTGAACTCCAAGCTGATGGGCCAGGTGAACGTGGCCTTGGCCGCGCAAAAATACCTGAACGATGGCGGTTCGATCACCCTGACCAGCGGCAGCGTTTCCGAGAACCCGATCCGCTTCGGCGCCAATGCCAGCACCGTCAACCGCGCCCTGGAGGGCTTTGTGACCGGCGCTGCGGTGGAAATGCCGCGCGGCCTGCGCATCAACGTCATCAGCCCGACGCTGGTGGACGAATCGGCGGAAACCTACGGCCCATACTTCTACGGCATGGAAACCGTGCCGGTCAAGCGCGTTGCCCTGGCCTATAGCCGTAGCGTGGAAGGCGCGGAAAACGGAAAAACTTACCGCGTCTGGTAAGCACAGGCATACAATGTGGCCTTCCTTTCAACACGAGACAAGGCCACATGAAAAAAATCCTGACCCCGCTCGTGCTGGCGATCGCCAGCGCTACCGCTGCTGCGGCGCCCGCCAATCTCGCCGAGCTGCAGAAGATGACCAAGCGCTATGCGCCGGTGCAGCTGAAAGCCGATGCGTCCCAGCTGTCGGCCGGCGACCGCCAGGCGATCAAGAAGCTGATCGAAGCGGCGAAGATCGTCGATACCCTGCAACTGCGCCAGCGCTGGTCCGGTAACGAAGCCTTGTACTCGGCGCTGCAAAAGGACCAGTCGCCGCTGGGCAAGGCGCGCGCGGAATACTTCTGGCTGAACAAGGGGCCATGGTCGATCCTGGACGACAACCAGTCCTTCCTGCCGGCGGAAGTAGCCGGCATCAAGGTGCCTGACCACAAGCCTGCCGCTGCCAACTTCTATCCGGAAGGGGCCACCAAGGAGGAGCTGGAATCCTGGATCAACGGCCTGCCTGCCGCGCAGAAGCAGGATGCGCAGTGGTTCTTCACCACCATCCGCAAAGGCGATGACGGAAAATTCAAGATCGTCAAGTATTCGGACGAGTACAAGCCGGAGCTGGAGAAACTCTCCAAACTGCTGAAGCAGGCCGCCGCCGCCACCAGCAACGCCTCGCTGAAGAAATTCCTCGACCTGCGCGCCGACGCTTTCCTGTCCAACGATTACCTGCCGTCCGACTTCGCCTGGATGGATCTGGATTCGCCGGTCGACGTCACCATCGGGCCGTACGAAACCTATAACGACGAACTGTTCGGCTACAAAGCCGCCTTCGAAGCGTATGTGAACATCCGCGACGAGAAGGAAACGCGCAAGCTGGACTTCTTCGCCAAGCATATGCAGGAGCTGGAAGACAACCTGCCGCTGGACGCGCAATACCGCAACCCGAAAGTTGGCGCCGTGGCGCCGATGGTGGTGGTGAACCAGGTGTACGGCGCCGGCGACGGCAATATGGGCGTGCAGACCGCCGCCTACAACCTGCCGAACGACGAGCGCATCATCAGCCAGCGCGGTTCCAAGCGCATCATGCTGAAGAACGTGCAGGAGGAAAAATTCAAGGCCACGCTGACGCCGATCGCCAAGCTGGTGCTGCGCAAGGAAGACCAGAAAGACCTGGACTTCAATTCCTTCTTCACGCACATCCTGGCGCATGAAATCACGCACGGCCTGGGCCCGCACATCACCAAAACCGGGGCGACCGAGTCGACGCCGCGCCAGGACCTGAAGGAAGCCTATTCCACCATCGAGGAGGCGAAAGCCGACATCACCGGCCTGTATGCCCTGATGTATATGATGGAGAAGGGCCAGTTGAAAGACACGCTGGGCCAGGGTGAAGCGGCCGAGCGCAAGCTGCACGTCTCCTTCCTGGCATCGGCCTTCCGCACGCTGCACTTCGGCCTGACGGACTCGCATGCGCGTGGCATGGCGATCCAGGTCAATTACCTGCTGGACAAGGGCGGCTTTGTGTCGCACGGCGACGGCACCTTCTCGGTCGACTTCAAGAAGATCAAACAGGCGGTAATGGATCTTGACCGTGAGTTCCTCACCATCGAAGCCACCGGCGACTACGCACGCGCCAAGGACATGATGGCGAAGTACGTGGTCATTCGTCCCGACGTGCAGAAGGCGTTGGACAAGATGAAGAAAGTGCCGAACGACATTCGCCCATCTTTCCCGACTGCCAACTCCTTGCTCGCCAACTAAAGTTGTCCGCTAGCTCAGCCAATATTTTGTAACAGCCCTGAAACTCCGGTAACAGCTTGCCGTAAGGCATGTATAGTTGAAGCCAGTTACCGGAGTTTTTTTATGAAGCTGAGCCTGCCAATCCTGCTGTCCCTCTGCGCTGCATCCGCAAGCGCGGCGCAGCTGACCGAGACCGAAACCCGCTGGCTGCAGGCTGGCTCTCCCGTGCTGGCATACGCCAAGCAGGAACTCCAGCTTCCTATCGATATCGTGGTTCAGCCGCAAGCGGGCCCCAACGACGTGCCGCTGGCCATGGGCTTTGCGGACGGCCGCTGCAAGCTGGTGTTTTCCATGCGCGGCAATCCGCAGGCTGAGCAAGTGCTGGATGGCGTGCCTGCCGAGCAGCAGAAAGTGTTGATCGAAGCGATGACGGCCCACGAAGTAGGCCATTGCTGGCGCCAGGCGCATGGCAATTGGCATGCGCTGCCGTCGGGCTTCGTGGAAGGCCCGCATGAGCAGCTCGACAATCCCGAGTTGCAGGCGCTGTCGAAAGAAATGCGCGACACGCGCCGCGAGGAAGCTTTTTCCGACCTGGTGGCGCTGGCCTGGACCCAGCGCGCCAACGCCGCGCAATACAAGCGCGTGCACGCCTGGCTGATGCAGGTGCGCCAGCCGGTTGCGCATGGATCGCACAACACACGTGCATGGCTGCAACTGGCTGGCAACGCTACTGTGTTCGATAGCGAACAAAACCCCTTCGAGCAGGCGCGCGTTCTGTGGGGAAAAGGCTTGCTCAAGGACGAGCAATAACCCGACTGTGTTCGGTCGCGCACAGAATTTAGTCTCCGGTAGGCGTGTAATCGCCTTGCAAACCATCCTAAAGGGGACTAACCATGAAGAAAATTTTGTGCATTTCGCTGGCAGCCCTGTTCAGCTCTTCGGTTGCACTGGCGCAGAACGTTGACCGCAGTGCTTACAAAGCTGCCGAAGATAAGGCAGAGTCCGACTACAAAGTGGCGAAGGACAATTGCAAGAGCCTGAAGCACAACGCCAAGGACATCTGCAAGGAAGAAGCCAAAGTGGCACAACGGCGTGCCGAACTGGACGCAACGATGCAGTACCAGAACACGCCCAAGGACGTGGAGCACGCCAAGAAGAAACTGGCCGACGCCGAATATGACCTGGCCAAGGAACGTTGCGACGACATGAGCGGTTCGCAGAAGTCGGCCTGCAAGGCAGAAGCCAAGGCCGCCAAGAAGAGCGCCATTGCCGCCGCCGAGAACCCTAGCGCCACCACGACCACGGGCACCATAGCCCAGAACTCGCGCGACACCGGCACGACCACGGGCACCGTCGCCCAGAACACGCGTGAAGCCGGCACCAATCTGAGCGAGACTGCCCGCGAAAAAACCGCCGACACCCGCACTGCGATGTCCGACACCATGATCACCACCAAGGTGAAGGCTGAAATGGCGGCCGACCCGGTCGTCAAGGCCATGGACGTTCACGTGGAAACCCAGAAGGGCGTGGTCATGCTGAGCGGTTTCGTGCCGACCAAGGCGGAAGCCGACAAGGCGGTGGAAGTCGCCCGTAAAGTCGAGGGCGTGCAGGAAGTGAAGTCTTCCATCCAGATCAAGAAATAAGGCGGCGCCAGCCGCTGATGAAAAGCCGGCAGCTGGCCGGCTTTTCTTTTCCTTGCTTAAATGACGAACATCATCTAACATGAGGCGCATGATAGCCAATACTCTCTCCCAGCGGCTGCAACGCCGCGGCATCCACTATGCGTGGATCATCGTTGCCTTGACCTTCCTCACCGGGCTGGCATCCTCGGCGGCGCTGGGCTTGCCGGGAGCGCTGCTGCAGCCGGTAAGCCGCGAATTCGGCTGGGGCGTGGACCAGGTGTCTTCGGCACTGGCCGTGCGCTTCGCCCTGTTCGGGCTGATGGGGCCTTTCTCGGCCATCCTGATGGAGCGTTTTGGCCTGCGCAATGTGGTGGTGACGGCGCTCGGCCTGGTCACGGCGGGTTCGCTGCTGGCGCTGGGCATGACCCAATTCTGGCAGCTGGTGCTGCTGTGGGGCGTGATGCTGGGCGTGGGCTCGGGCATGACGGCGCTGGTCTTGAGCGCCGTGGTATCGAACCGCTGGTTCGAAACGCGGCGCGGGCTGGTGGTGGGCATGCTGACGGCCAGTTCGGCCACCGGACAGTTGATCTTCCTGCCCGTCGGCGCCTGGCTGGTCGAGCACTTCGGCTGGCGCATGGCGGTAATGCCGGTACTGGTCGCCTGCGGCCTGGTCGCCGTGGCAGTGTTCGCGCTGATGCGCAACCGGCCGTCGGACCTGGGGCTGGCGCCGTTCGGCGCGCCGCTGGAAGGCGCCGCGCCTGCGGCAGCGGCGCCGGCAATCAGGATCGGTTTCGCGACGCCGTTCCGCATCCTGCGCGACGCCGCGGGCAGCATGGTCTTCTGGCTGCTGGCGGGCAGCTTCTTCATCTGCGGCCTCAGCACGAATGGCCTGATCCAGACCCACTTCATTTCGCTGTGCGGCGATGCTGGCCTTGGCCCGGTGCCCGCGGCCTCGGTGTTGGCGATGATGGGCGCTTTTGACCTGGTCGGCACCGTGCTGTCAGGCTGGCTGTCCGACCGCTACGACAACCGCAAGCTGCTGTTCTGGTATTACAGCCTGCGCGGCCTGTCGCTGCTGTGGCTTCCGTATTCCGGCTTTACGCTGTACGGCCTGTCGCTGTTCGCCATGTTCTATGGCCTGGACTGGATCGCCACCGTGCCGCCGACGGTGCGCCTGGTCGCCACCACCTTCGGCAAGGAGAAGGCCGGCATGGTGTTCGGTTGGATCTTCGCGGCGCACCAGCTGGGCGCCGCGGTCGCCGCCTTTGGCGCGGGCCAGTTGCGCACGCTGCTGCTGACCTATAACCCGGCCTTGTTCACGGCGGGAGCGGCCTGCCTGGTTGCGGCCGTGATGGTGATGGCAGTGCGCGTGAAGCCGGCCGCCGTGGCCGCGCCGCATATCGCCAAGGCGGCGTGAGTTTGCGATAGATTTCGCACAGGCAGTCCTTGCTATGCTCCCGGCATTATTAACAGGAGAGGAGGAAGGCAGTGACGAAATCGATCGAGGAACGCCTGGCAGCGCTGGAACAGGAGAACGCCAGCCTGCGCGTGCGCATTGGCCGCCAGAACGCGCTCTGGCTGTTCAGCGTGCTGGCGCTGGTGGGCGGCGTGGCCGTCGCCGGCGTGGCAGTGAAGGATGCGGTGTTCGGCAGCATCAAAGCCAGGGAGCTGGTGGTGGTCGACGCGAAGGGCACCATCCGTGCCCGCGTTGGCGGCGACCTTCCGAATGCGGTGATGGCCGGCGGCCGCGTATCCGATCGCGGCACCAAGGCGGCCGGCATGATCATCTATGACGAAGAAGGCATCGAACGCGGCGGCTATATCACGGCCGACAACGGCAGCAATGCCATGATCACGCTCGACTCCAAACACAAGATGTCGGCCATCATGGTGGCAGGGCCCGACCAGGAGCAGGCGGTCGCCCTGAGCCTGATCAGCAAGTCAGGTGCAATGGAAATGCGTGGTGACGAGAACGGCGTGCGGCTGACGGCGTCCGACAGGAACGGCGTCAACTTCCAGCAGCCGGCGATTGCGGCGCTGGCGCCGGACACCTGCAAGATGTACCAGGAGTACAAGAAGACCGAGCCAGGCAACCGCTGGTGCCAGGCGCGCTTTACCGACGTTGCCTGCAACGCCTGCCTGGATGGCGCGAATTAAGCCTGCGCCAGGATCGCCAGGCTGACGCCGATGCCCGCAAACCACACGATGGTGCGCAGCGTCGCCAGGTTGCTGATGTAGATGATGCTGTAGATCACGCGGATCAGGACGAAAGTCATCGCGAGGATGTCGATGCGGTCCTGGTTCGCGTGGGCCTGCTGGGCAAGGATGACGGCTGCAATGAACAGCGGCAGCGCTTCAAAGCCGTTCTGGTGCGCTGCGATTGCGCGCTTCGCCCAGCCGTCCTGGCGCCCGGCCCATGCGCGCGGTTCGGCGTTGTCGTAGCGGTCCGGCGATTTGACCGAAGCCACTTTTGGCGTCAATGCGACCACCATCGGCAGGATGCAGGCCGCGGCGATGCACCAGTTTGCAAGCGTCATCTTTTACATCTCCTATTGAAGGTATTTGGCGAGCCAGCCGTGCACTTCGTTGTAGAAGTAGCGGCTGTTTTCGCCTTTCAGGATCCAGTGATTTTCGTCCGGGAATACTACCAGCTTGCTCGGGGTATTCAAACGCTGCTGCGCCGCGAAGTTCATCAGGGCGTTGTTGACCGGCACACGGTAATCGAGCTCGCCCACGGTGATCAGGATCGGCGTCTTGAAGCCGATGCCTTTTTCGTGGTTCGCGCCCTGCATGATCGGGCTTTGCTCACGCCAGACCGGCAGGCCGCTCCATACGGGGCCGCCGCCGTTCACTTCGCGGCCGTGGATGCTGTCGCTGGTACCCCACTGCATCACCAGGTCCATTTCTCCTGCGTGCGAGACGATGGCCTTGTAGCGCGTGGTGGTGGCCTGCAGCCAGTTGGCCAGGTGGCCGCCGTAGCTGGCGCCGCCGGCTGCCAGCTTGCTGCCGTCGATGAATGGATACTTCTTGATTGCCTCGTCGACCGCCCAGTTGATCTCGTCGCCCGGGCCTTTCAGCGGGTCGTACTGGATCGAGCGCGCGAATTCCTCGCCGTAGCCGGTGGAGCCCTTGTAGTCGGTCAGCAGCACCACGTAGCCTGGCTTGGCCAGCAGGTGGTAATTCCAGCGCAGCACGAACTGGTCGCGCCACATGCTGGCCGCACCGCCGTGGATCACCGCGAACAGGGGGTATTTCCGGTTCGGGTCGAAGCCGGCCGGCTTCACGATCATATTGTGGATCTGGCGCCCGTCCGGGGTCTTGAACCAGAAGTGTTCCGGCGCCTGCCAGTCGATGGCGGCGGCCTTTTCCACGTTGAAGGAAGTCAGGCGCTTCGGCGTGCCGTTGAAGGAGTAGATTTCCGGCGGGTTGATGGCCGATTCCCAGACGCCCACCAGGGCTCTGCCGCCAGCGCTCAGCGCGTTGACCGAGCCGTTCGGCAGCGATGGTTCTTCGCGCTTGTCGCCGCCGGCGTAGTTCATCGAGCTGACCTTTTCCAGGCCGGCATGCTCGAACGAGTAATAAATGCGCTTGCCGTCGCTCGGCAGGGCGAAGCGCGAAATCGAGCGGTCCAGGTCCTGGGTCAGGATCTTCGGCTGCGCGCTGCTGAAGGGCCAGGCGAAGCTTGCCAGGCGGCTCAGGTCGTATACCTTGCCCGGGGCTTCTTCCTCGCTCAGCGCCAACAGGGTCTTGCCGTCCGGGGCGAAGCGCAGTTCATGGTAGCTGCGGCTGTCCCTGGTCAGCTGCACCGGTTCGCCGCCGCCGGCCGCCACGCTGTAGATTTGCGTGAAGGTGGCGGCGCGCGCCGCTTCATTGCGGTTGGTCGAGGCGGCGAACACCACGCTCTTGCCATCGGGCGCCCAGACCGCGTTCAGCGACTGGCCCTCGTCGCCCTGGCTGCCGCCGAAGCCCGGCAGCTGGGCCAGCTTGCTGGCGCCCAGGATGTCGCGCGGCTTGGCGTCGGGCTGGGCGTCCATCACGAACAGGCGTACCTGCTTGTCGTCCAGCCATTTGTCGAAGAAGCGCGGCGGGAAGGATTCGTAGGCGCGGGCACTGTATTTGCGGTCCTTGCGTTCCTTGGCGGCCTTCTTCACGGCTTCCTCGTCGGCGGCGCCGGGGAAGGTTTCGCTGACGAAGAGGATTTGCTTGCCGTCCGGGCTCCACTTCGGCATGCGCGCACCCAGCGTCAGGCTGGTCATGCGCTGCGCTTCGCCGCCGTTGGCCACGTCGAGGCGGTAGATCTGGGGCGCCTCGTCGCCCTCGCGCTTGGCGACGAACAGCAGGAAGCGGCTGTCAGGCGACCAGGCGTGGGCCGATTCGCCGCCCTTGCTGAAGGTCAGGCGGCGCGGTGCGCTGTCGTCGGCCAGGGACTTGATCCAGATATCGGACCATTGTTCCTTGCTGTCGTAAGCGGGATCGGTGACGGAGAAGACGGCCCATTTGCCGTCCGGGCTCGCTTGCGGTGCGCCGACGCGCTTCATCAGCCATACGTCTTCATGGGTGATGGCGTGCCTGGCCGGCTCGGCGGCCGCCGCCTGGGCCAGGTTGGCGCAGGCGCCAAGCACCAGCAGGGAAGTCAGGAATTCTTTGGTCGCAGTCATGGCACCGGCTTCGTTGAGTCAATAGGCGGGCATAGTGAGGATTTCAGGCGCCGCTGTCAACGTGCTGTTACTTGCCTGTTACATGGCGTGGTAGACTCGCGGCCCATGAATTCCATCCTCGCCCTGAAGCTGTTCCTGGTTCCCTCCCTGATCTATGCCGTCACGCTGGCCGGCCGGCGCTGGGGGCCCGCCGTTGCGGGCTGGCTGTCCGCTTTTCCCGTCGTCGCCGGGCCGATCCTGCTGGCGATTTCGCTGGAGCAGGGAGCGGGCTTTGCCGCCACTGCGGCGGAAGGGACCCTGATGGCGGTGCTGGCGATGGTCGTTTTCAGCCTGGTGTATGCCTGGTCGTCCCGCCGCCTGGGCGTGGCCGGGGCGATGCCGCTGGCCCTGGCGGCGTGGGCGCTGACGGTCGCGGGCCTGCAGGCGGTGCGGCTGCCGTTGCCTTTTGCGGCGCTGGCCGTGATCGCCGCGCTGTTGGCCGCGCCGCGCTTGTTCCCCGCGCAGGCCGCTGCATGCGCGACGGCGCCTGCCCCTGCGGCCAAGCCGCCCGCTGCGCGGCGTGGCGGTGACCTGCCCTGGCGCATGCTGGCAGGTGCCGTGCTGGTGATGTCGGTCAGCGCGGCAGCGGCGGGCCTGGGCCCGCGCCTGAGCGGCTTTTTTGCCATGTTCCCCGTGATGGGCACGGTGCTGGTCGGCTTCACCCACGTGCAGTCCGGCCGCGACAGCGCCGTACAACTGCTGCGCGGCACTATCCTTGGCTATTTCGCCTTCGCGGCCTTCTGTGTGGCGATTGCGTTGCTGCTGCGCGCGCAGCCGGTGGCGGCGTCCTTTTTCTGCGCTTTCGTGTTTGCTTTGACTATCCAGCTGCTGGTGAAAGCCGCATCGTCAAGGCGCCGGGCGACATGACGAAACCGTGGTACTCCTGGCTGTCGCCTTCGACTGAAACGATGTCGAAGCGCCCGAGCAGGCAGGCCATCGCCACCTTGATCTCCAGCAGCGAAAGGTAGCGCCCCGGACACAGGCGCGGGCCTGAACCGAAAGGCATGGCCAGCTGGCGCACATTGGTTTCGTCGAGCCAGCGCTGGGGATCGAATTGCGCCGCATTGCGCAGCTTCGATTCGGCCACGCTGTCATGCCGCAGCACGCACCACACCACGCAATCCTTGGGTACAAGGACATCGCCCACCACGCAGTCGCGGTTTGCCTGCAGGGGAATGAAAGGCGCCGGCGGCTTGAGCCGCATCGCCTCGTGGGCGCAGGCGTCGACGTATTCCAGCTGGTCCATCTGCTCGATGGTGAAGGCCGCGGGATCGGGCGCCACGCGCCGCACTTCCTCCTGGGCGCGGCGCATTGCTTCCGGATGGCGCGCCAGCAGCCAAGCCAGCCATGACAGGGCGCTGGAAGTGGTGTCTTCGCCGGCCAGCAGCATGGTGCTCACGTTGCCGATCACCGCCCCCTGGTCGATGCCGCTGCCTTCCTGGTCGGCCGCCGCCAGCATCGCCTCCAGCATGTTCTGCGGCCTGGCGGCGCGCGAAGGATCGTCGTGCATGCGCTGGCGCGCCTTCGCGATGAAGCCATTGGTCGCCGCGCGCATGGCCCGCACCGCGGCCTCCAGCCGGCGGTCGAATGGAAGCTTGAAATAGCGCCAGTACGGCACCGGCAGCAGCGAGCGGCGCGCCGTGCCTTCCATGATCAGCTCAAGTTGCTGCTGAACCACGTCGTCGCCGTGCTCGATGGTGTTGACCTCTTCACCGAAGGCCAGGCCCGCAATGACGTCCACCGTGTAGCGCTTCAGGTCCGCATTCAGGGCGATGCTGCGGCCTTCGCGCGCGGCTTGCACCCAGCGCGACTGCAGGCGGGCGCCGACCCTGGCCAGCAGGGGGAAATAGGCCTTGATCGCGTGCGGCGCAAAAGCTTGCATCACCATCTTGCGCTGGTTGCGCCATGCCGCGCCTTCGGCCAGGAAGACGCCGCGTTCGCCGCCCAGTTCATCCGACACCTCGGCCGTGACGCTGGGCCGGCGGAAGCCGTCCGGACGGTCGCGCAGCACGGCATTGATCAGCGCAGTATCGGTGATGGCCAGCACCTGCTGGCGTGCGAGCCGCATGCGGAACATCGGTCCGTAGCGCTGCGCCATCGCTTCCACGTCGGCGTGCACTGTGCGCGGATGCAGCTGCATGGCATTGCCAAGCAGGGGAAGGCCCTTGGGGCCGGGCAGGTCGGACAGGGCGCGCAGCGCGCTGGCCGCTGGGGTAGTGGTGGTATCCATGGAGTTCAGTATGCGCCGCCCGTTGGGAGCGGTCTTGAACATTTGCGACATCGCGCTACAATGCTGCTCATGTTGCCAATTAGTAAATGCATCGTTCCGCGCCGTTCGCTCGCCTCCTGTGTGCGGGCGATCGTCGTGCGCAATACCGTCGGCTGCGACTTGCCGGACGAGTTGCGGCTGAACCGTTATCCCGCCACCGGGTTCCCCGGCCTGTTCCTGCAGATGGCGGGCGAATCGGCCATGGTCGAGCCCTGGGCGCCCGATATGGTTTGCCCGCAAGGGGGCGTGCTGCTGTCGGGCGGCCAGACCAGGCCGACCGCCAGCCGCAATCCTGGCCCGGCGCACTTCATGTCGGTGCTGTTCTTTCCCGAAGCGCTGCACAGCCTGACCGGCATCGATATGAGCACCATCGTCGACCAGTTCCTGCCGCTGGAGGGGCTGCTGGATGCGCAATGGCGCGACCTGGCGCAGCGCATGGTCGCCGAGCCTTGCGATGAGACGCGGGTGGCGATGCTGGAAGATTTCCTTGAGCCGCGCTGGCGCGCCGTCCGTGCCGACAGCGTTTTCGATGGCATGGTGGGCGACTGGGTGCGCCGCCTGGAAGGGCAGGCCGCCGCGGCCGGCATCGGCCGCAGCGTGCGCATGGCCGAGCGGCGCATCCGCGAATGGGCCGGCCAGCCGCTGCGCCGCTTGCGCCGCAGCTACCGCGCGGAGCAGTCCTTCCTCGCGGCGCGCGAGGCGGCCCTGAAAGGCAAGGTGTCGCTGGGCGACATCGCGCTGGCCGGCGGTTATTCCGACCAGTCCCACATGAGCCGGGAAGCGCGCGAGATCAGCGGCCTCAGTCCTGCCGAGATCCTGCGGCGCGGCTTGGAAGACGAGACTTACTGGGTCTACCGCATCTGGAACTAGTGCCGCGCTGGACGGCTGTTCATGGCGATATAATCGGCACGCCATGACAGATTTTGACGACGACGAACAGCTGGTGACTGAGCTGGGCCTGGCGGCCCGCGGCATCGAGCTGGCAAAGCAGGAGGGCCGGGTATTCCTGCGCTTCACCGGTTCGGTGGAGCTGGACGGCCTGCCTATTCCCTACGACCTGGTGCCGCAGCAAGGCGTGCTGGCCAAGCCTTCCAAGTGGCGCAAGCTGGAGCGCGAAGGGCGCGCAGCCTTGCTGCTGGAGCGCGGCAGCGAAGCGGCGCAATCGGCCCTGCATGCCGACGTGCTGGCCTTCGCCGCCGAGTTGCGCGAGGAATGCGACGACTACGGCATGCAGCCGATGGACTTCCTGCATGCGCTGGAGGATATGCAGACTTCCGAGCCGGCCGGAGTGGTATTCGACCGCATCCGCCAACGCCTGGAGCACGCGGTGGAACGCCACCGCGAAGAGCGCCACGCCGAACGCACCCGCCAGAGCATCAACCTGGCCGAATATCCCGACACCTTCGAAGTGGCGCGCCGCCTGCCGCGCAAGTTCATCGCGCTGCTCGGCCCGACCAATTCGGGCAAGACGCACAAGGCGATGGAGGCGCTGGCCAAGGCGCGCAGCGGCGTCTATCTCGCGCCCCTGCGCCTGCTGGCGCTGGAAAACTACGAACGCCTGCAAGCTTCCGATCCCGAGCTGAAGGTCAGCCTGATCACGGGCGAGGAAAGGCGCATCGAGGAAGGCGCAACCCACGTCGCCAGCACGGTGGAAATGCTCGACACCCGCACCCCGGTGGAAGTGGCCGTGATCGACGAGATCCAGATGCTGGCCGACCGCGACCGCGGCGCCGCCTGGACCGCGGCCGTCTGCGGCGCCCCGGCGCGCACCGTCTACCTGGTGGGCGCAGCCGAAGCGCGGCGCGCGGTGGAAGCGCTGGCCGAACGCCTGGAATGCGAGCTCGAAGTGCACATCCTCAAGCGCAAGGCGCCGCTTGGCATGGAGCCCTCCGCCGTGCGCAAGCTGAAGGGACTGCGCAAGGGCGACGCCGTGATCGCCTTCTCGCGCCGCGACGTGCTGATGTGGCGCGACATGGTGACCGAAGCCGGCTTGTCCGTCGCCACCGTGTACGGCAACCTGTCGCCGGAAGTGCGGCGCGCGCAGGCGCAGCGTTTCCGCGACGGCCATGCCGACGTGGTGGTCGGCACCGACGCCATTGCCATGGGCCTGAACCTGCCGATCCAGCGCGTGGTGATGACCACCACCGTCAAATACAATGGCTACGAGGAAGAGGAAATCCCGGCGGCGCTGGCGCGCCAGATCGCCGGCAGGGCAGGGCGCTACGGCGTGCACGAGGAAGGCCACGTGGCCGGCTACGACGACGAAACGCATGGCGTGATGCGCGCCCTGCTCAAGGAGAAACTGCCCCAAATCAAGGCGACCGGCTTCGCCGTCGCGCCCACGCTGGAACACCTGCACCGGATCGCCGCCGTCACCGGCGAGGATGCGCTGGCGCGCCTGCTGAAGCGCTTCGTGCACAACATCGACGTGCCGGACGGCTTTTTCTTCCCGCGCATCACCGAAGAACAGTTCGAGCGCGCCGAATGGCTGGACACCTTGCCGCTATCGGTGGCCGACAAGTTTACGCTCTCGCTGGTGCCCATATCATCCAATGTGGTGACCCTGCAAAAAGCCTGGGAGCACTGGTGCGTGTCGCTGTCGCGCCAGCGCGTGACGCACCTGCATCCCGAGCAGAACCCGCTGCAGTGGATGAACCTGCAGGAAGCGGAAGACGCCTGCCGCCTGTATTCCGCCTATGCCTGGATCGGCTACCGCCTGCCGGACTATTTCCCGGACGTGGCCCAGGCGCTTGATCTCTCGCGCTCCGCCTCCGAGCGGGTGGACTCCATCCTGCAGGACCAGAACGCTGCCAACCGCCGCCGCCAGCCCAAACGCTTCCGCTAGGGGATGGCAAATTTGCAATCCTGCTGCTAACATGCGGCAGGTTTGGACTTCCATCGGCGCACCATGCGGGATCAATCTACGCAACGAGACTACTGGCTTTGCCAACTGGCGGGGTGGGGTGGCATGGCCGCCATCGGCCTGCTGTCCTCATCGCAAAGCGATCTGGAACAAGCGGCGCAATTCGCCGCGGCCAAGACCTTCTGCATGGCGACCGGTTTCGGCCTCTCGCATATCTGGCGCCTGCAGCTGAAACGGCGCGCATGGCTGGCCGGCACTGTGCTGCCCCTGGCACGGCTGCTGGCGTGCTTGCTGCTGCTGGCCGCTGTGCAAACCGGCTTCCTGCTGCTGGCGGACCTGTTGTTCCGGGGCGGCGCCCTGTTAAGCGATCCGGACACCAGGCCGGTGGACTACGCCCTGCTGGTGGCGCTGTGGTTTGCGGCATTCGCGGGCTGGACCCTGTGCTACGCGGCGGCGCTGGCGCGGCGGCGCGCCAGGCAGGCGGAACTCGAGCGGCTGGAGCTTGAGGTGAGCGCCAAAGATGCCGAACTGCGTGCGTTGCAATTCCAGGTCAACCCGCATTTCTTCTTCAATAGCCTGAACAGCATCCGCTCGCTGGTGCACGAAGACGTGCAAGCCGCTTCCCACGCCCTTGGCCAACTGGCCGGCATGATGCGCCAGCGCCTGCAGGCCGGCGAGGCCGGCACCATCACACTGGCCGAAGAGCTGGCGGCCGTCAGCGCCTACCTTGGCATCGAAAAGCTGCGCTTTGACGAGCGCCTTGTCGTTGCCTTCGACGTCGATCCGGACCTGGCCGGCACGCCGCTGCCGCCGATGGTGGTGCAGACCCTGGTGGAAAACGCCGTCAAGCATGGGGTGGAACGCATGGTGTCGCCTTGCCGGGTGCAAATCAGCGCCCGTCTTGATGCCGACGGACTGGTCAAAGTGGAGGTGCGCAACCAGGGCCGCCTGGCGGCCACCAGCAGCTCGACGCGCATGGGCCTGGCCAATGCGGTGCGCCGCCTCGCGCTGCAATGCGGTCCGCGCGCAGGCTGCGTGCTGGCCGAGGAAGACGGCTGGGTGCGCGCCACGGTCAGCTTGCCACAGGGAGCCGCATGAGAGTAGCCATCATCGACGACGAACGCCCGGCGCGCAACGAGCTGCGCCGGCTGCTGGACGCCCATCCCGAGGTGGACGTGGTGGCCGAAGCAGCCTGCGTGGCCGATGGCCTGCATGCCATTCGCGCCTTGGCGCCGGACCTGGTGTTCCTTGATATCCAGATGCCCGACGGCAGCGGCTTTGACCTGCTGTCCGCGCTGGAGAATCCGCCCGCCGTCATCTTCACCACGGCCTGGGACCGGTTCGCGCTGAAGGCCTTCGACGCCAACGCCATCGATTACCTGCTCAAGCCCATCGAGGCGCCGCGCCTGGCGCAGGCGTTGCAAAAGCGCAGCATCGGCACCGAGCCCAAGCCGGCCAAGCCGAACGACGGCAAGGTTTTCATGCAGGACGGCGAGCGCTGCTGGTTCGTGGACCTCGAGCAGATCGTGCTGTTCGAGTCGGAGGGCAATTACACGCGCGTCTACTTCGATCACAACCGCCCCTTGCTGCTGCGCTCCCTGAGCCAGCTGGAAGAGCGGCTCGACCCGCAGCATTTCATGCGGGTCAACCGCCGCCACATCGTGAACCTGCGCTTCGTGACCGGGGTTGGCCCCTCTCCGGCAGGGGGCCTGGTTCTGCAACTGGCAGGGGGCTTGAACGTCGACATGTCGCGGCGCCGGGCAGTCGAGTTCAAGCAACTGAAGCGCCTTTAATTCCCGCCTTCCACCGCTTTGCGGTTGTCGCCCGGCACGCGGTCGATTAGCAGCTGGCGCGGGTCCAGCGCCACTTCGGTCGGCCGTTCCGCCACCGTCAGCACGACGCGCGACTCGCCCGACGGCAGTACGTGCTGCGTTGCCTGCAGCTGGCGGCTACCCGCAAAGACCGCCAGTTCGACCGGTTCGTCGTATGGGCGCGCGGTCTCCTTTCCATGGCCGTCCGCCTCGGTCTTGGCCAGGCGTAGCGTTACTTCGACGTTCCAGCGGCCGTCCGCGCGCCGGCTGGTGCTGGCAGTAACCACGCGGTTGTCATAGAACACGATGCGCTCGAACAGGTCCGTCACCAGCGTCTGGTTGGCCGCCGGCGTTTCCGCGCGGATGAAATCGATCAGTTCCGTGCTGGTGGTGTAGGGCGTGCTGCGGTAGCGCGTCGCGTCCAGGAAGCGTTTGATGGCGCGGTTCAGCGCCGCCTCGCCGATGACGGTGCGCAGGCGGTAGAAGGCCAGGCTGGCTTTGCGGTACTGCAGGTAGATCTGGCTTTCGTTGCGCACCAGCGGCTGTTCTTCCGCGCCTTCCGCTGCGCGGCCGCGCAGGTACTCGTCCAGGTCGAAGCGCAGGATGCTGCGTACATGGTCGGCGCCGCGGTGCTTTTCCAGCGCCATCAGGGCCGAGTACTCCGCCAGCGACTCCGTCACCAGGCCGCCGCCCTGCATATTGGCCGCGATGGCCTGGTCGCCCCACCACTGGTGCGCCAGCTCGTGGGCGGTGACGTAGAACACATGGTCGGCGGCGGCCGGATCGCGCAGGTCGCTGATGAAGCCCAGCGATTCCGAAAACGGGGTCAGCGTCGGGAAGGCGCGTGCGTAGCTCTGGTACAGCGGCGTTTCGGCGATGCGCACCTCGGGGTAAGGGTAGGGGCCGAAATTGGCGGTGTAGTAGTCCAGCGCACCCTTGGCGCCCGCGATCATGCGGTCGACGTTGTAGGCATGCTTGCTGTCGTAATAGACGGCGATCGGAACGCCGTGCCATTGGTCGCGCTTGACCTCCCAGCGCGCCGACAGGTAGCCGAAGAATGGCAGCACCTGGCGTTCCATCTTGTAGTGGAAATAGCGGCGGCCGTCGCGCTCCCAGCTCTGCACCAGGGCGCCAGGCGCCAGCGCCACCTGGCCGGCGCTGGTCGAGACCGTGGTTTCGAAGTCGACCATGTCCGCGTCGATGCCGAACAGCTTCCAGTAATTCTTCGACTGCGCCGCGCGTTCTTCCAGCTTGGGCATGCGGTGCGCCGCGCCCAGGCCGCGCGCCTTGCGGGCCTTGTCGTCGTCCAGCTCCATCGACTGGTTGTAGCCGAATTTCGGGAAGAAGTCTTCGAAGGCGAAGGACGTGCCGTTCCTGTTGACTGCCATGGGCTTGCCGTCGGCGCTGAACCCCTTGCGCGCCACGTCGACGACGAAGTCGAGTTCCATGCGGGCGCCCGGCGCCAAAGGCCGCTCCAGCTGCCAGTCCATGACACCGTAGCGTTTGTCGTCGCGCAGCATGCGGCCGGCGGGCAGGCGGGGGAAGCGCGTTTCTCCGCGCAGGTCGGTCTGGATGCGCAGCACTGAAAGCGCCGCCTGGGTCTTGTTCTGCAGGACGTAGTGGCCGTGGATGCGCAGCGACTGCGTGTCCGGGTAGATATCGACGTCGGCGCGGATGCCGGCCAGGCTGGGCATGGGCAGGTTCATGTCCTTGCGATAGGCTTTTTCGTATCCTGCACGGTAGTCCAGCCACTCCTGGCTGGAGCGGTACTGGTTGAGGACGTTGGTGTTGTAGTAGATCCAGCCGCCGGCAGCGGCTGCGGCGGCCAGGCACAGGGCAGTTGCGGCGCCCGCCGGTCCGCGCAGCGCGGCGGCGGCGCTGCGTGCGCGCTCGCCCCAGCTTGCGGCGCCGGCACGGCTCGCGAAGCCGCTTGCAGCGCACAGCAAGGCAGCGGCCAGCAGCGACCAGTAGAGAGCGAACCAGGACCAGCCGCCCAGGTAATGGCCGTAGCCGTTCATGTCGGAATAGTGCAATGCGGGCAGCGATGCGAAAATGGCCAGCGGATGTTCGATCCCCATGCCGCGCAGCAGCGGGCCCGATGCCAGCAAGGCGATGCCAAGCGCGTAGCCGATGAACTTATTGCCGGCAGCCAGCTGCAGGGCCAGCAGCGCCATGGCAAGCAGCATGAAATAGGCCGAAGCAATGACCGTGCCCTGGGCGTAGAGCGCCACGTCGACTGGTGCCCCACCCACGACCAGCTGGATGCCGATGGCTGCCAGCACGCCGGTGAACAGGAAGGCCAGCACCACGGCCGCCAGCGCGCCGCATTTGGCCAGCAGCGGCGCCCAGCGCGGCACCGGCAAGGCGCCGGTCAGGCCGTCGATGCGGGCCTGCCGGTCGCGCTGCACCAGCTCGCCGGCGAAGAACAGCAGCACGATCACCAGCATATCGTTCATGCCGCCCGCCAGTTCTTCCAGCATCAGGCGGGTCAGCGGATAGGGCGTGCTGTCGAAACGCATGCCGCCGATGGTGTAGTTGGCGAAGAAGTTGGCCAGTGCCAGCAACAGCATGACCAGGAAGGGCATGCTGCGCAGGATTGAGCGAGCATCGGCGCGCAGCAGGCTGGCCGCCTGCAGCCAGGCCGTCTGGGCGTTGAAACGCGGTTCGGTGCGCGGTAGCGGGCGGAAAGCGGCCTGCGGCAGGCCTTGCTGCCTGGCGGCGGCCGCAGTGGCGGGCTGCTTGCGCCAGCCGCGCCCCGTTCCGGCGCGCAGTGGCTTGAACAGCAGGACGGTCAGGCCGAACATGGCCAGCGCCAGAAGGCTCCACAGCAGGCGGTTGGCCAGCAGCGCGCCCTGCAGGGAAGGCAGGTGGTCATTGGTGTCGGCGCTGGTGAAATAGCGCGTGGCCTGGGCCAGCACCCGTACGCCGAAAGGATCAAGCAGGACGGCCAGCGCTTCGCTGTCGGCGCGGCCGCCGAGGAAGCCCGCGATGGCCCACAGGGAGATGAAGCCCAGCACGCCGACGTACACCATCATCATCGAGCGCGTGGTGGCGGCCAGCAGCATCAGCAACGCCGAGACGAACAGCAGGTTCGGCACCGCATAGACGAAGAAGCCCCAGGCATAGGCCTGCAGAGGGAATGGGCCCAGGCGGGCCGGGTCGATGCCGGGCATGCGCGAACCGATCATCATGGCGGCGGTGATCAGCGCGAACACCAGCAGGCAAGCGGCAAAGCCGGCCATGAAGCGGCCCAGCAGGTAATCGATCTTGCGCATCGGCGTGGCGAATAGCAGGTCGGCCATGCCCGCCTCGCTGTCGCGCAGCAGCGCGCCCGCCACGAAGAAGGTCACCAGGAACAGGGCCATGATGCTCAGCACGCCCATCTGGTTGACGATCACCACCGGTGCGTTCAGATGGGCGTTGCCGATGCTGCCGCCGATGCGCGCTGTCTCACTGCTGGCGGAAATGAATGCCAGCAGCGCCAGTGGCAGGGCGCTGAGCCAGAGCAGGGGCTGGCGCAGGTGGTAGCGCAGGTCGAAGGAGAAGAATGTTTTCCACATGTCGGCGGTCCTCAGGCGGCTGCGCGCAGTTGCAGGAAGTAGACGTCTTCCAGGCCCGGTTCGACCTGGGTGAAGCCGGCATCGGGCTGGCGGTCGGCGTAGATATTGACCTGCGGCTTGCCGCCGACCAGGCGCGAAGACAGTACCGTGAAGTGCTGTTGCAGCTCCGGCAGCTGCGCGTCGCTCACGGCGCCACGCCAGATGCGGCCGCGCAGCGTGGCGATGGCGGCTTTCGGCTCGCCCTCCACCAGCACCCGGCCCTTGCCGATCACCGCCATCCGGGTGCACAGGTCGGTCACGTCTTCCACGATATGGGTGGACAGGATTACGATGACCTGTTCGCTGATGCGTGCCAGCAGGTTGAGGAAGCGGTTGCGTTCATCGGGGTCCAGGCCGGCGGTCGGCTCGTCGACGATCACCAGGCGCGGTGCGCCGAGCAGGGCTTGCGCAATGCCGAAGCGCTGGCGCATGCCGCCAGAATAGCTCGCCACGGCGCGCTTGCGCGCATCCCACAGGTTGGTCTGGTGCAGCAGCGCTTCCACCGCCTCCTTGCGTTCGCCGCGTTGGGACAGGCCCTTGAGGATGGCGAAGTGGTCCAGCAATTCCAGCGCGCTGACCTTGGGATAGACGCCAAAATCCTGCGGCAGGTAGCCCAGCTTGCGGCGCAGCGCCTGCGGGTCGCGCAGCACGTCCACGCCGTCCAGGAGAATGCTGCCGCTGTCCGGCTCCTGCAGCGTGGCGATGGTGCGCATCAGGGTCGATTTGCCGGCGCCGTTGGGCCCAAGCAGGCCAAACAGGCCGGTCGGGATGTCGAGGCTGATGTCGTTGCTGGCGTGGACGCCGTTGGCGTAGGTTTTGTTCAGGTGGCGAAGCGTGAGCATGGCTGTTTCCAGAGAGTGGGCGACAGCATGCAGGCTAAATATGCGGGCGCAAGCCCGCCAGCGCGCCGATACGAACGCGCGTTAGCCGTGACGAGCGGTAAAAATCAGGGATGAACGGCGCGCTGCCGCCACGGCCTGCAGCCGCTCCTGCAGGTATGTGCTGAGGCGCGGATGCTGGCTGAACGCCACGTTGAAGCGCACGTGCCGGTCCGGCACGTCGTTGGCCGAGAATGCGGCGCCGCGCATCAGCAGGATCTTGTTGCGGAAGGCGTCTTGCACCAGGAGGTCGACGTCCAGCCCCTCCGGCATGGTGCCCCACAGGAAAATACCAGCGTCCCCGGGCTGCTCGAACTGAACGCCGGCCGCGATCAGCTGGCGCGTACTGGCGTTGCGCGCCGCCATGATCTTGCGTTGCAGACGGTCCAGGTGTTTGCGCAGGCCGCCGGCCTTGAGCACTTCGAGCAGCACATATTCATTCAGCGCAGGCGTCGTCATGATCGAATGGATCTTGGTGCGCATCAGTACTTTGAGCAGGGCAGGGGCGGCCGCGAGATAGCCCATGCGCAGGGCAGGGCTGAGCGCCTTGCAGAAGCTGGAATAGTAAATGACGCCATCGAGTCCGGACAGCGACGCCAGGCGGGTGCTTTGGCCCGGCTGGAATTGGCCGTGCACGTCGTCCTCGGCGATCAGGAAGCCATACTGCTGCGCCAGGATCAGGATCTTGTGCAAATTGGCTGCGCTGCTGCTCCAGCCGGTCGGGTTGTGCAGTGCCGTCTGCATGAACAGCATGCGCGGACGGTGCTCGCGGCAAGCGGCTTCCAATGCGTCCAGGTCCAGCCCCTCGGGGCGCCGCTTGATCGGCACCAGGCGGATGCCGTCCTGGCGCAACCTGCCGAACATCAGGAAGAACCCGGGGTCTTCCACCAGTACAGTATCGCCCGGCTGCAGGAAACTGCGGCAGATCAGGTCGATCGCATGGGTGCCGCCGAAGGTGGTGAGGACCTGGCCGGCATCGATGGGGGCGCCGATGCCGTGCAAGAGCAGCGCTATGTGTTCCCGCAATTCCGGCAATCCCTGTGGCGGACAGCGCGAAGCCATGCCGGCCGTGCTATTGGCGATTGCCCTTTGCACCGCGGTGGCCGGAATCGCGTCCTGAAGCCAGGTTGGCGGCAAGGCGCCGCTGCTGGCGAGCAGAACGCCGTCGCGCTGGTCGTGCGCCTGCTGCACCAGCCAGACGGGTTCCTGTTCCTCGCCCGCCTCCAGTGCCGCCTCGTCTGGCGCCGACTGGTCCTCGTCGCTCCGTGCGCGCACATAGAAGCCCGCCGTCCCATGCGAATCGATGATGCCTGCCGCGACCAGCCGGTCATAGGCCAGGACGACGGTATTGGTGCTGACCGCCAGCTGCGTGGCCAACTGGCGGATCGACATCAGTCTGGCGCCGCTGGCCAGGGAGCGGTTCTCGACCAGGCGCCGCAGCTGGTCCTCGATCTGCTTGGACAGGGCAACGGAAGAGGTACGGTCGATGGAGAACATTCCGAGAGTCTAGCGCAAAAATATCAGGGCCAGGACGAACAGAATGCCGCCCATGAACAGGTTGAACGTGCGCTGCATGCGCGGCTCCTTCAGCAAGCGGCGGATCGACATGCCGAACAGGGCCCAGGTGGCATTGCATGGCGCTCCAATCAGCGCGCCGATCAGCGAGACCTGCAGCGCATTGGCGACCGTGTCTTGTCCCGCGGGCATGAAGACCGACGCCACCGTGACGGCCTTCAGCCAGCTTTTGGGATTTAAGGCCTGGAAGGCGGTAGCCTGAAAAAACGACACTGCCTTCGGGGCCTGCGCCCCATCCACCGATGCCCCGCTGAGCTTCCATGCCAGGTAGATCAGATACAGTGCGCCTGTGACGCGCAGCACCTGTTGCGCCAGGGGATAGGCCACGAAGACACTTCCCAGCCCCACGCACATCAGCATGGTCAGAACGAACCCGCCGGCCTGGATGCCGAGAATGACGGGCAGTGCGCCCCGGCCGCCAAAATTCGCGCCCGTCATGGCAAGCATGACGTTATTCGGGCCGGGTGTGGCCGACATGACCAGGCAATAGGTGGCCAAGGGAAGAAGTTCAGTCATGGTGTGCAATTCGCAGTGGAGGAATGGCACCAGTCTAGGAACGCGGCGCGGGCCGGACAAGACACAAGTCGCGGGCGGCGGGTTCATGCCGTATCAGTCGGCCGACGGCTACAGTTCCAGGAGCGGAAACAAAAAAGCCTCGTCCGAAGACGAGGCTTTCCTGTTCATTCTGGTAGGCCGTGCGGGGCTCGAACCTGCGACCAACGGATTAAAAGTCCGCTGCTCTACCAACTGAGCTAACGACCCGAAAGAGGCCGTATTATATACGAGGATTTTGGCGTTTGCAAAGCCCCTTTTTAGCCGTTACCCCATGGCGGTAACTTTGAGTACTTCCTCCGCCGTGGTTGCGCCTTCGCGTACCTTGAAGGCGCCGGCAATGCGCAGCGGGATCATGCCTTCGGCTACCGCTTGCTTGCGCAGCGCTGTGATGTCGGATTCTTCTTCCAGCATGGAGTTGAACGATTCGCTGGTGGTCAGCAGCTCGTAGATACCGGTTCGGCCGCGGAAGCCGGTCTGGCGGCATTCGGGGCAGCCCACCGGGCGGTATACCTTCTCCGGCTTGGCGATGTCCCAGCCACCGACCAGGCCTTGCCAGATATCGTCCGGCAGTTCGCCGCCTTCTACCTTGCAGTCCACGCACAGCGTGCGCACCAGGCGCTGCGCCATGATGCCGATCAGGGTTGCTTCCAGCATGTAGTAAGGCACGCCCAGTTCCAGCAAGCGCATCACAGCCGATGGCGCGTCGTTGGTGTGCAGGGTGGACAGCACCAGGTGGCCGGTCAGCGCAGCCTGGATCGCCATTTCCGCGGTTTCGAGGTCGCGGATCTCACCGACCATGATGATGTCCGGGTCCTGTCGCATCAGGGCGCGCACGCCGTCGGCGAAGGTGAGGTCGATGCCGGGCTGCACCTGCATCTGGTTGAACGACGACTCCACCATCTCGATCGGGTCTTCCACCGTGCAGACATTGACTTCCGGCGTCGCCAGCGTTTTCAGCGTGGTGTACAGGGTCGTGGTCTTGCCCGAGCCGGTAGGGCCGGTGACGAGGATGATGCCGTGCGGGCGGTTGGTCAGCGAATCCCAGCGCTTGGCGTCATCCGGCGGGAAGCCCAGTTCCGGCAGGGTCTTGACCACCACTTCCGGGTCGAAGATACGCATCACCAGCTTTTCGCCGAAGGCGGTCGGCAGGGTCGAGAGACGCAACTCGATTTCCTGGCCGCCGGCGGTGCGGGTCTTGATGCGGCCATCCTGCGGGCGGCGCTTTTCGATCACGTCCATGCGGCCCAGCAGCTTGATACGTGCGGTCATCGCGATCATCACCACTGCCGGCACCTGGTAGACCTGGTGCAGCACGCCGTCGATACGGAAGCGGATGGTGCCGAGGTCGCGCTTCGGTTCGAGGTGGATATCCGACGCGCGCTGTTCGAAGGCGTACTGCCACAGCCAGTCGACGATGTTGATCACATGCTGGTCGTTGGCATCGACCGTCTTGTTCATCTTGCCGAGTTCGACCAACTGCTCGAAGTTATTGCGCAGCGCGACGTCCTGGCCGGTGTTCTTGTTGGCGTGCTTGATCGACTTGGCCAGCGAGAAGAACTGCGAGGTGTACTGCGAAATATCGAGCGGGTTCGAAATCACGCGCTTGATAACGCGGCGCGCCACCTTGGCGATTTCCGCTTCCCACTCCAGTGCGAAGGGATCGGCGGTGGCAACGGTCAGCGTATCGGGTGTGATTTCCACCGGCAGAATATTGAAGCGCGCCGCATAGCTGGCCGACATCACGTCCGCCACCTTGGTGAAGTCGATCTTCAGCGGATCGATGCGGTAAAAGGGCAGCCTGGCGCGCTGCGCCAGCCATTCGGTCAGCACGTCCAGCGTCAGCAGCTTGCCGCTCTTTGCCGATACCAGCTTGCAGTGGGCCACGGCGCTCAGGGGATGCATGGCCCCGGGCGTGTTGCGCAAGATGCCTTGCGCCTGTGTGTAGAGCCCTTTGACTTCGGCTTTCTCGACCATTCCATCAGCCAGCAGCCAGGTGAAGATAACTTGAAGATCGAGTGCTTTTGCCATGTGTGACCTTATGCGAGTGCGGCTTTCAGTCCTTTGAGCCAGGACTTTGCGGGCAATTTAGTTTCGGCGACGATCTGCGCGGCGCGATCGGCCAGCGCTGCCACGTCGATGTTGCGGCGAGTCTTGAAAGCGATTGCCACCACGTTCCCATCATGCACTTCCGGCAGCGACACGACTTGCGGGAAGGCGAACTTCATCGCTTTCAGGTTCTTTGCGTAGCTTGGGTGGTCGCCGAACAAGTTGATGGTCATGATGCCATCGTCCTTCAGGCAGGCGGCGCAAGCCTGGTAGAACTCGGGCGTGTCGAGCACCGGGCCACGTGCGGTGGCGTCGTACAGGTCGACCTGCAGCGCGTCCAGCGTGTCGTGGTTGTCCGGGTTGGTGACGTAATCCATCGCATCCATCTCGACCACGTTGAGGCGGCCGTCATTGTCGGGCAGCTTGAACATGGAATAGCAGATGCTGATGACCGATGGGTTCAGCTCCACGGTTGTGACTTGCGCTTCAGGGAAGTGCTTGTAGCAGAACTTGGTCAGCGCGCCCGTGCCCAGGCCCAGCTGGGCGATGTGGTTGGGGGAATCGTTCCACAGCATCCAGGCCATCATCTGCTGCGCGTATTCCAGCTCCGGCCAGTCCGGCTTGCGGATGCGCATGGCGCCTTGCACCCACTCGGTGCCGAAATGCAGGTAGCGCACGCCATCCAGCTCAGAAAGCGTGACCGGTGCAAACTTTGGTTTTCGCGTGGCAGGACGCGAAGACTCTTCTTTTTCGATGGATTTACGTTTAATCAGCATGGCCGCATTATCCCGCGTTATCTTGCTTACAAGCAAGCGTACAAATGAAAACTGCCGGCCATTGCTGGCCGGCAGTCCGGGTAAGGAGAGGTGGCCCGGGACTTAATTATTCATCGGTTCTACGTTCACGCGCAGGCGGATACGCTGGCCCGGATCATAGCTCATGAAATTGGTGTAAGTACGGCCGCGATAATCGTACTCCACGTTATAGCCGGTGGTGCGGGTTTCATAAGCATCGACCATGCGGCACTGCTTCACGGCTTGCTCCTGCACCGCGCCTGGCTGCGCGTTGGAGTTCTGGGTGCGGTCGCCGATCACGGCACCGGCAATCGCGCCTGCCGCGGTGGCAGCAGTCTTGCCGTGGCCGGAGCCGACCTGGCTGCCGACAGCAGCGCCCAGGATACCGCCGAGGATACTGCCGCCAACGCCGCGTTCCTGAGGCTGCTGCACCTGGACATACTCAGTGCGGCATTCCTGGCGCGGACGGTTGATCTGCTCGGTCACCGGAGTGACGCGGGTCACACGGCCGTAATCCTCAAAATCAGTCGCTTGCGCCTGCGCCAGGGGCAGGGCGCCGAGGCTCAGTGCTGCGAAAAACAATTTAGTTTTGGCTTTCATTTTATTTACCTCGTTTCTGTCTTTTGGGCAGTTCGCTTTGGTTTAATCGGAAATGCACGCCTAAATATTAACGCCAAGGCTTGTATCCTTGGGGGAAGTAAGGCAACAAAATGTAACCCCATGCTTTTGGGTTAATATGGTAAGTTTTTAACAAAACTTGCGTTAGGACTCACTTTCGGGTTGATTCATAGAGTACAACACGTTACCCTTATGGCGTGGAATCAGATTGACAGGGAGAAACGAAAGCTCCGGCCCCGGCGCATTGACCCGCCTACGGCATGTAAACGATAGGTCGATTTGAGGGAAAGATGAGTTTGTTGATAACTGTGCCGCCTAATTTAGTCCAGTCTATTCGCGCCTTCCGCGTGGCAGAGCTGCAGGACGAGGCAGCGCGCCTGGGGCAGCACTTCTTGTATGCGCATTGCCATGCCGGCCTGACCAAGCAGCAAGTCCTGGGCATTATTGCCGAGTCTTTCCACATTCCCAAACCGCACGCCAAGAATTTCGACGCCTTGCGCGAAACCCTGACCGAAACCATGGCCAAGGCCGGCGAGCAGGCCGGTTTCCTGATCGTGCTCGAGCAGTTGCCAAACACGCAAAAATTTGACCGCGAAGCACGCGAGTGCCTGCTGGATGTGTTCCGTGATGCGGCCGATTTCTGGGCCGAAAAGAAAGTACCGTTCCGCGTCTTCTACTCCTTCGAGTAAGCCTCAAATTCCCCTTGCCACGCCTGCTGCGCCGCAGCATAATGTCGCCTTGGCTCGCCTGAGCAGGTACAATGGCGGCCATGAAAAACATCGTCATCCTCATTTCCGGACGCGGAAGCAATATGGAAGCGGTGGTCCGTGCAGCCAAGGCCGAACAATGGCCAGCGCGCATCGCCGCCGTCATCAGCAATAAGGCGGACGCCAAGGGCCTCGCATTCGCGGCCGCGCACGGCATCCCGACCGCAGTAGTCAGCAACAAGGATTACCCCAGCCGCGAAGCATTCGATGCTGCGCTGCAGGAAGTCATTGACGGCTTCAGCCCCGACCTCGTCGTGCTGGCCGGCTTCATGCGCATCCTCACGCCGGGCTTTGTCAGCCACTACGAAAACCGCATGCTGAATATCCATCCATCGCTGCTGCCGCTGTTCCCTGGACTGCACACGCACGAGCAGGCACTGGCAGCGGGCGAAAAGACGCACGGCGCCACCGTGCACTTCGTCACCGCCGAGCTGGATCATGGCCCGCTGGTGGACCAGGTCTCGGTACCTGTGCTGCCGGGCGATACCGCCGGGGTGCTGGCGGCGCGCGTGCTGGAACAGGAATGGATCATGTACCCGCGCGCTATCCGCTGGTTCATCGAAGGCCGCATCAAGGTCGAGGATGGCAAGGTCAATATTGACCGCAACTAAACAAGAAAGAACACAATGCGTTTGCCCCCATACGTCCTCACCAGCGCCGAAAACGTGCTGCGCGAAATCATGCGTTTCACCGCGCCGGCCGACACCACGCTGTCGCACTTCTTCAAATCGCACCCCAAGCTGGGCGGCCGCGAACGCGGCGCCATTGCCGAGTCGGTGTACGCCGTGCTGCGTAACAAAGCGTTCTTCACCGACCGCGCGGAAGCGGGCGCCGGCGGCGCCACCATGCGCCGCCTGGTGCTGCTGGGCATGGCCGATGCGGTCGGCATCGACGCACTGCCGGGCCTGAGCGAAGAAGAATCCGAATGGCTCAAGCGCCAGCTCGAAATCGACCGCTCCCTGCTGCACAAATCGATGCGCGCGAACATGCCGAAATGGCTGTTCGACAAGCTGGTCGAGCAATACGGCGAAGAAGAAACCCTGGCCCTGGCCGATGCGCTGAACACCCCGGCCCCGCTGGACCTGCGCGTGAATGCCCTGAAAACCGACCGCGACGCTGTGATCGCCGAACTGGCTACCGCGCCTATCGTCGCCGAGCCAACGCCGTTCGCCCCGCTGGGCCTGCGCCTGAAGAAAAAGCCGGCCCTGCAAAACCTGCCGCTGTTCAAATCGGGCGCCATTGAAGTGCAGGACGAAGGCAGCCAGCTGCTGGCCCAGATCCTCGGCGCCAAGCGCGGCGAGATGGTGGTGGACTTCTGCGCCGGCGCCGGCGGCAAGACCTTGGCGCTGGGCGCGCAGATGCGCAACACCGGCCGCCTGTACGCCTTCGACGTTTCCGAAAAGCGCCTGAGCAAGCTCAAGCCGCGCCTGGCGCGTTCCGGGCTGTCCAATGTGCACCCGGTCGCTATCGCCCACGAAAAGGATGCCAAGGTCAAGCGCCTGGCCGGCAAGATCGACCGCGTGCTGGTGGACGCGCCATGCTCGGGCATGGGCACGCTGCGCCGCAATCCCGACGTGAAATGGCGCCAGCCGGAAGGCGCGATCGCCGAGATGCACGAAAAGCAGGTCTCGATCCTGGACGGCGCCGCGCGCCTGGTCAAAGGCGGCGGCCGCCTGGTGTACGCCACCTGCTCGCTGCTGAACGAAGAGAACGACGCTGTCGCCAAGCAGTTCATCGAAACCCACCCGGATTTCGAGCTGGTCCCGATGAGCAAAGTACTGGCCGAGCAAAAGATTGCCGGTCTCGACATGGGCGACTACCTCAAGCTGCTGCCGCACAAGCACCAGACCGACGGCTTCTTCGCCGCCGTGTTCGAACGCAAGCCAATGGCCAAGCCCGCCAAGGCCGACGAAGAGTAACAGCTGAACCATTAAGGAGAAAGTCGAACGATGCCGTTGGCGAATTTGCTGAATGATCTTCTGGGGGATTTGCGCGATCCGGGCTTGATGTGGCAAGTGGGGGCGATTGCGCTGTCCATCCTGCTGGGCTGGGCGCTGTCGCGTGCCTTGTTCCGCGGCGTCAAGGCGCGCGCGGGGCGCAACGATGTGGCGCGCTTTGGCCTGGAGAGTTTCGGCCGCGTGGTCGGTCCGCTGGCCATCGTGACCCTGCTGTGGGGCGCGCAGAAGCTGCTGGAGCATTACGGCCTGCACAGCAACCTGTTCAAGGTGGCGATCCCGATCTTCAGCTCGCTGGCGGTGATCCGCTTCGGCTTCTATATGCTGCGCCGCGTCTTTGCGCGTGGCGGCGTGGTGGGGGAGGGGCTGCAGACCTTCGAGAAAGTGTTCCAGCTGCTGGTCTGGCTGGCTTTCGTGCTCTACATTACCCACCTGTGGGACGACATCTTCCGCTGGATGGAAACCACGCACGTGCCCATGGGCCGCGACAAGGCTTCCATCGCCGACCTGTTGCAGGGCGCCGTGTCCGTTGTCGTGCTGCTGTTGCTGGCCATGTGGGCCGGTACCGCGCTGGACGAGCGCCTGATGCACATCCAGTCGCTGCACTCGAACCTGCGGGTAGTCTTTGCGCGCATGGGACGTGCGCTGCTGCTGCTGGTGGCAATCCTGGTCAGCATGAAGCTGGTCGGACTGGACCTGACCGCGCTGTCCGTCTTCGGCGGGGCGCTGGGCGTCGGCCTCGGCCTTGGCCTGCAGAAGATCGCCAGCAACTATATTTCCGGCTTCATCATCCTGCTCGACCGCAGCCTGACCATCGGCAATGTGATCACGGTCGACAAGTACGCCGGCCAGGTCACCCAGATCAATACCCGTTACACTGTGCTGCAGGGCGCCGACGGTGTCGAATCCATCATCCCCAACGAAATGCTGGTATCGGGCGCGGTACAGAATTCCTCGTTGTCCAACCCGGCCGTGGTGATCGTCACCCGCGTCACGGTGGGTTATGAGAGCGATGTGGACTTTGTGCTCAAGCTGATGGAAGAGGCGGCGCTCACCGTTCCGCGCGTGATGAAGGACAAGGGCCCATCGGGCATGCTGCAATCCTTCGGCGCCGACGGCCTGGAGCTGGCGCTGGCTTTCTGGATCCAGGATCCGGAAAACGGCCGCGGCGGCGTGACCTCGGATGTCAATCGCGCAATCTGGAAGGCTTTGAAAGAAAACGGGGTCTCTGTACCGTTCCCGCAACGCGAGGTGCGCCTGCTCGGTCCTCTGCCAGAGCCCATGGCAGAGCCTCTGCCCAAAAAATAATCAGTTCCTGAGGGAAAAGCTTCCTCTAATCATCCACGAATGCGCGTACAATGGCGTCTATTCGTGGTACATCACTTGGAGTTGTAATGGATTTAAGCGCAGTTCTCGATTTCATCAGCAATGGCGTAACCGGCCTGGGCGTTTGGGCGACGGTTGGCGTGACGCTGATCCTGACCCATATCACCATCGCCAGCGTGACGATTTTCCTGCATCGTCACCAGGCGCACCGTGCTTTGGAGCTGCACGCGATCCCTTCGCACTTCTTCCGTTTCTGGCTGTGGATGACCACCGGCCAGGTGACCAAGGAGTGGGCCGCCATCCACCGCAAGCACCACGCCAAGTGCGATACCGAGGAAGATCCGCACAGCCCGGTCACCAAGGGCATCAAGACCGTGTTCTGGCAAGGCGCCGAGCTGTACCGCGCTGAATCGAAGAACAAGGAAACCCTGGAAAAGTACGGCCATGGCACCCCGGACGACTGGATCGAAAAGAACCTGTACAGCAAGTTCAGCTGGCAGGGCGTGGCGCTGATGCTGATCATCGACTTCATCCTGTTCGGCGCCAAGGGCATCACCGTGTGGGCCGTGCAGATGCTGTGGATCCCCGTGACCGCCGCCGGCATCATCAACGGCATCGGTCACTGGTGGGGTTACCGCAACTACGATTGCTCCGATGCCGCGACCAACATCATCCCTTGGGGCATCATCATCGGCGGCGAAGAGCTGCACAACAACCACCACACCTACGCGACGTCGGCCAAGCTGTCGTCCAAGTGGTATGAGTTCGACATCGGCTGGGGCTATATCCGCGCCATGGAAATGGTGGGCCTGGCCAAAGTGAAGAAGATGCCGCCGAAGCCCAAGTTCGACACCGCCAAGGTGAAGGCAGACTTCGAAACCCTGCAATCGGTGATCGCCAACCGCTATGACGTGATGGCCAAGTATGCCAAGTCGGTCAAGCACGCCTGGAAGGAAGAGCTGGCGCAGCTGAAGGATAAGTCGCAGCTGGAATCGCGCTTCCTGAAGTCTTCGCGCAAGCTGCTGCAGCGCGAACCGGGCAAGCTGGAAGCGCCGCAGAAGCAGCAGCTGGTGGAACTGTTCCAGCACTCCAAGGCGCTGGAAACCATGCACAATATGCGCGTGGAACTGGGCATGCTGTGGGAGCGTTCGCACTTCACCCGCGACGAATTGGTGCACAAGCTGCAGGACTGGTGCGAGCGTGCCGAAAAGTCCGGCATCAAGTCGCTGCAGGAGTTCTCGCTGCGCCTGCGCAGCTACGCTTAAGCAACAGACTGATCAACAAAACGGCCCTGCGGGGCCGTTTTGCTTTATGCTCACCGTTTCCATGTGGAAAATTTATTGGAGGCAGGTTTGAAATGGATGATCTTGCCGCTGGCGTTGACGCTGGCGGGTGGCGCGCAGGCCGCAAGCTGGGAAATCAGGCCCGATGGGGTGGGGCCGTATAAGGTCGGCGCCCGTTACGAAAATCTCGGCAAGACTTTTGGCGGTCTGGAAGCCGACAAATATATCAGCGAGGATAAGTCCTGCCGCGTGGCGCGGTCCAGGCGCTATCCAAGTGTGGAAGTGACTTTTGTGAAGAAGGTCGTGGTACGGGTTGACGTTTCCGGAGGCTACGGCACCGAGCGCAAGGTGCATATCGGCGACCCGGCATCGAAGCTGCAGCGCGTGTATGGGGACGCGGTCAAGGCGCATCCCGAGCACCCCGATTGGTTGATGGTGGAAACCGGCGACCGCGAACTGGCCATCCGCTACATTATGCGCGGCGGCGTGGTGGCAGCAATTCACGCCGGCAAGCGTGTCCAACTTCAGACAGAAGGCGGTTGTAGCAAATAAATAATCTTGCGCAATAGTATTTTCCAAAAGATAATAGGCTTTTTTGCAACTTCTCTGAGGAAAATATGAAGTCTTTTGCTTCGCTGGGTGTGATGGTGGTCGCAGTTGCTGCATTGTCTGGCTGCGCCTTAACTGCGCCGGTGTATTCGCCATCCATGGATAATGTGTCGGCCCTGAACAATATGGGTGACGTGAAAGCCAAGGTCGGCGAATTCGCTTCGACCTCCCCAACCACCCTGTCGATTCGCGGCAATCCGATGTCTTCCCCAGTCGGCAACTATGATGCCTACCTGGCAGACGCCCTGCGCAAGGAGCTTTCCTTGGCAAACAAGCTGGCCCTCAACGGCGATACCCTGGTGACCGGCAACCTGGTGAAAAATGAACTGGACGGCTCCGGCTTCAGTACCGGCACTGCCAGCATTTCCGCCCATTTCGTCGTGACCAAAGGCGGCGTTGCGGTGTATGACGGGGTGAAGACTGTCGACAATTCCTGGGAGTCCTCCTTTGTCGGCGCTACCGCCATCCCTGCCGCGATCAATGGCTACCACAGCACCGTGCAGAAATTGCTGGCGTCCCTGTATGCCGATCCAGATTTCGCTAAAGCCATCAAATAAGGAAGACGAACAATGAAAGCTATCAAGCTCGCTTTTGTTTTGGCGGTGGCTGCGATCGTGACCGGTTGCGCGCACCCGGTAACCATTTCGCCCAAGATTGAACAAATTGCCCTGCCAACGGATGCCAAGGCCAAGAGCCCGGCGAAAGTGGCTTATTTCATCCCGGCCGAGTTGCTGGCCAAGGAAGTTGAAACTGCGGGCGGTGGCGGCGACCGGGTTACTTCTTTCCCTTACCGGGACCTTGAGATCGGCCTGTACAAGATGCTGGGCAATGTCTTCGATAGCGTGGTCAAGGTGAACAGCGCAGACGATCACGCGACGATGGCAGCGAAAGGTGTGAGCTACCTGATTACGCCAACCATCAGCATCAGCTCCAATTCCTCGAGCGCTTTCACGTGGCCGCCGACGGATTTCACCGTCGACCTGCAATGCTCGGTGGTGGACAAGAATGGCAAGCTGGTGGACACCAAGAAGGTGAGCGGCAGCGGCCACGCGCCATTCAGTGAGTTCAAGACGGCTCCAGGCCTGTCCGGGCAACGCGCAGCGGAAGCTGCCATCCTGAAGATGCAAAAGGAACTGCTCGACGCCAACTTGCCTGCCCTGAATTAATCGCGCAAGCAAAAAAAAACCGCCCCACGGGGCGGTTTTTTGTTCGTACCGAAGATCGATTACTTGATCTTGGTTTCCTTGTACATCACGTGCTTGCGTGCTTTAGGATCGAACTTCATGATTTCCATTTTGGAAGGCATGGTGCGCTTGTTTTTGGTCGTGGTGTAGAAGTGACCAGTACCAGCGGTCGATTCCAGCTTGATCTTGTCGCGGCCAGTTTTTGCCATGATTCAGCTCCCTATTAAACTTTCTCGCCACGCGCACGCATGTCGGCCAGGACGGCGTCGATGCCGACCTTGTCGATTACGCGCAGACCGGCGTTAGACAGACGCAGGGAGACCCAGCGGTTTTCAGATTCAACAAAAATACGACGGTTCTGCAGGTTTG
>JBCNPK010000046.1:0-43226 GCA_039593355.1 Pseudoduganella sp. | reverse complement strand
GCACCGGCGCCGACAGCCTGGTGGGCCTGTACATGGAACGCTCGCCGGAACTGATGGTGGGCCTGATGGGCACCCTGATGGCGGGCGGCGCCTACGTGCCGCTGGACCCCGACTACCCGGCCGACCGCCTGGGCTATATGCTGGAAGACACGCGCTGCGCCGTGGTGCTGACGCTGGGCCGCCTGAAGGAGCGCCTGCGCGCGCTGGCCGGACCGGACACCCTGGTCGTGGCGCTGGACGAGGAATGGGACGCGATCGCGGCGCAGGCCGCGGGGCAGGCGCCAAGCCGCCTGGCCCGTCCGGACAGCCTGGCCTACGTGATCTACACCTCCGGCTCCACCGGGCGTCCGAAGGGCGTGATGATCGAACACCGCAGCCTGGTCAACCACAACCAGTGCGTGCGCCGTCGTTACGGGGTCACCGAGGACGACGTCCAGATCCAGATCGCCAGCACCAGCTTCGACCTGTTTGCCGAAGAGGTGTTTGCCATCCTGGCCAGCGGCGCCAAGCTGCTGCTGGAAAAGAAGGAGAGCTATCTGGCCCCGGCAGACCTGATGGCGCTGATCGCGCGCAAGGGAGTCACGATCCTGAACGTGCCGACCGCCTTCTTCCACCAGCTGATGGCGTCGGATATGCCGCCCGGCCAGGTGAAGACCGTGGTGGTGGGCGGCGAGGCCCTCGACTATGCGCGGGCCGCGGCATTCGTCCGCCAATTCCCGCAAGTGAAGCTGATCAACACCTACGGCCCGACCGAGACCACCATCATCAGCAGCATGACCGAGGTGACGCCGGCCCTGCTGGAACGCCATGCCTTCGTGCCGATCGGCGCGCCGATCGATAACACGCAGATCCATATCCTGGACGCACGCGGCGCGCTGCAGCCTGTCGGCGTGGCGGGCGAACTGGTTATTGCCGGCCATGGCCTGGCGCGCGGCTACCTGCACCGCGAAGACCTGACGGCCGAGCGCTTCGTAGCCAATCCCCTGGTGCCGGGACAACGCATGTACCGCTCCGGCGACCTGGCACGCTGGCTGGACGACGGCACCCTGCAGTACCTGGGCCGCATGGATACCCAGGTCAAGCTGCGCGGCTTCCGCATCGAGCCCGGCGAGATCGAAGCGCAGTTGAACGCGCTGCCACAGATCGAATCGAGCGTGGTGGTGGCCCACGGCGCCGGCGACGCCAGGCAGCTGGCGGCCTTCTTTGTCGCCCGCGACGGCGCCACGGTGGACACCGAGGCCTTGCGCGCGCAGCTGCAGGCCGTGCTTCCTGCCTATATGGTGCCGGCTGCCTATCTGGCGCTGGACCGGCTGCCGATGACGCCGAACGGCAAGGTCGACCGCCGTTCGCTGGAAAGCGTGGAAATGGTGCGCGCGCCCATGGCCGGCCGCGTCGCCCCGCGCAATGCAAGCGAACGCCGCCTGGCCGGCGTATGGCAGGAGGTGCTCGGCGTGGCGTCCGACGCACTGGGCGTGCACGACAGTTTCTTCGCGCTGGGCGGCCATTCGCTGCTGGCAGTGCGGCTGATGGCCGCTGTCGGCCGCGAGTTCGGCCAGCTGCTGCCGCTGGAAGCCATTTTCCAATATGGCGACATCGCGGCCATGGCGGCGGCACTGGAGCGCCAGGCGCCACAGCAAGCCATGTCGCTGGTGACGATCCAGGCACAGGGCACGGCGCCGGCGCTGTTTGCCGTGCCGGGCGTGGGCGGCAATGTCCTGTCGTTCGCGCCGTTGAGCCATGCCATCGACCGGCTGCTGGCAGAACGCGGCGCAGGCCCGCAACCCTTCCACGGTTTGCAGCAAGGCGGCACGTCCGGCAGCGTGGAGGAACTCGCGGCCGGCCACCTGGCAGCCATGCGCAGCATCCAGCCGCAGGGGCCGTATCGCCTGCTGGGCCACTCCTTCGGCGGCCTGGTGGCGTATGAAATGGCGCAGCAGCTGCTGGCGCAGGGCGAGCAGGTGGCGCTGCTGCTGCTGCTCGACACCCTGGCGCCGGAACTGATGGCGCAAGGCGGGGACGACGAGACGGCGGTCATGGATGCGGCGCGGGCGGAGGCCAACGCCGCCTGCATTCCGGCCGCGCAGGTCGAGGCCTACCTGCAGCTGGCGCAATCGCAGCTGGCGGCGATCCGTTCCTACCAGCCGAAGGCACTGCCGGCGCCAATCCCGGCTGCGCTGCTGCGGGTACGCGGACTGGAAGGCAAGCCGCAGACCACGCCGGAAGACTATGGCTGGGGGACGCTGTTGGGCGCGGCGGCGCCGGTGCGCTTCGCCGACGGCGGGCATATGACGATGTTGCACAACGACCATGCGCTGCCGCTTGCCCTGCAGCTGCTGGAATTGAACGAAGCACCTGCAGTGGAAAGGCAGTAATCCGATGAAATTCAAAGAACGCATCAAGGTCATCCTCGACATGGCGCTGCCGATCACGGTCGGCCTCAGTTCCTCCTTCGTCATGGCCATCATCGACCTGGCGATGGTGGGCCAGGTCGGCACGGCGGCGGTGGCGGCGGTCGGCCTGGCCGGCTTCAGCTATTCGCTGCTGTGCGCCCTGCTGACCGGCATCACGCCTGCCGTGCAAAGCCTGGTATCGCGCCGCGCAGGGGAGGGCTGCAGCGAACCCAAGTGCCTGCCGCTCAACGCGGGCTTGCTGATGGCGCTGGCCGCCAGCATTCCCATGGGCCTGCTGTGCTACTTCCTGGCGCCGTCCTTCCTCGCGTCGATGGCGTCCGACCCGGAAGTGGTCAAGGCCGGCGTGCCCTATCTGCGCGCGCTGGCGATCGGCATGGTGTTCATCGGCCTTGACAATGCTTTCCAGGGCTTCTGGGCCGGCCTGGGCCGCACCCGCGTCTACATGGTCAATATCCTGTTCGTCAACGCGCTGCACGTGCTGCTCAATTACGTCCTGATCTTCGGCCATTTCGGCGCACCCGCCATGGGCGCGGCCGGCGCCGGCCTGGCCAGCACGCTGTCGGTGCTGGTCAGCATGCTGCTCTACGTGGTGGTCACCCTGGTCCATTACCGGCGCGAAGCCTTCCTGAGCGCGCTGCCGTCCTGGAACCTGGTCGGCCGCATGCTGCAGGTGGGCGTTCCGGCGGTGATGGAAGCGGCCTTCTTCGCCCTGGGCTTCGTGGTGTTCTACTGGATCGTCGGCCGCATGGGGACGGCGGAACTGGCGGTGACCAACGTGCTGACCCGCATCTCCATCCTGATGGACCTGTTTGCCCAGGCGCTGGGCACCACGGCGGTGACCCTGGTGTCACGCTCCATGGGCGCGCGCGATCCCGCCAGCGCCGAGCGCTGGGGCTGGGACGTGGCCAAGCTGGGCGTGGGCTGGATCACGCTGCTGAGCGTACCGCTGGTGGTGGCGCCTGCCGCCTGCCTGGGCGTGTTCCTGTCCGATCCAGCCACGGTCGCCCTGGGCATCCTGCCGGCGCGGCTGACCGGCGCATTCCTCGGCGTGGCCAGCCTGATCTACATCTTTGCCACCACCCTGATCAGCCTGGGCGACGGCAAGCGGGTGATGCTGGTCTCGTTCAGCACGCAGTGGCTGCTGTTCCTGCCGGGCGTATGGCTGGTCGGCGTCACCCTGCAGGCCGGCCTGAATGCCGTGATGTACGTGCAACTGGCCTACGGTGCACTGGCCACCACCCTGATCGTAGCGCTTTGGCGCCAGGGCCGCTGGAAACAGATGACGGTCTGAGCCGGCACCCACACTTTACAAGGAAGAAGAACATGCCAGAACAGAGCAACCATCGCTTGCACCGCTTGCATGGCCCGGCCAAGCGGCGCATTTTCTACCGTAATACCGATTACACCGATTACCTGCTGATGCTGGCCATCTGCGCCGGCGTGCTCTGCTTCAGTTACGGCGGGGCGCCCTGGCTGCTGGGTGGCGGCTTGCTGCTGTGCGCCTTCATGGTGTTCAGCTTCCCGGCGCGCCATGGCCTGGCGCTGCGCCGGCCAACGCTGCTGCGGGCAAGCGCGCTGCGCGATATCGTGTTCATGCTGCGCTACAAGCTGCAGAATATGCAGCCGGTATTCCTGGTGGCGCTGGCGGTGCTGCTGCTGGACCAGTGGTTCATCGCGTCCACGCCCACCTGGCCGCACCATACGCAGGCCATGGGCAAGCTGGCGCTGTGGCTGTTCTATGCCCACTTCGGCCTGCTTTCCCTGTACCGCCTGGCGATCTTCGCCTCGCACCTGCGCCACCGCGAACGGGTGCGCGCGGTGCTGGCGGAGACCAGCTGGCGCGGCGCACTGGAGGCGCAGCCGAGCATCGTGCTGCACCTGGTGCACGCGCTGGCCACCGGCCTGCTGACCCACCTGGTGCTGCTGGCGCCGTGGTACCTGGTCATTACTCATGTGCAATTTTCAGTGCTGAGCCTGCTGGCGGTCGGGGTCGCCAATGTGCTGGTGCACCTGCTGCACCTGCAAGGCTACAGCGCCTGGTTCTACCGCGAACACTGGCTGGCGCACAACGCCGAACTGGATTTTGTCTATCTGCATGGCAGCCACCACGATGCCATTCCCTGCGGCCTGATCGGCGTGTCGGGCAATGGCTTCCTGGAGGGCTTCCTGCGCCATACGGTGGGCAACCCGATGTCGCTGTACGCGCCGCCGCTGGCCGCCCTCCTGCACAGCGTGGAGGTGCTGCAGGACATCCGCATGCACCAGTACATCCCGGGCGTCTTCCCGCAACTGGCGCGCAGCTTCCACGAAGTGTCGCAGCACTCGACCCACCATTTCGGCCGCCTCGAGCCCTACGGCATCGGCCTGCGCAGGGTCAGGCAGGAGGGGGCGCCGCGCCGCGAGGGCCTGTTCGCCTTCCCGCCCGAGTCGCTGCTGAACTCGATCGAGCTGGACGAGGAGCTCAACGGCTTCGAATGGGATAACCCGCGCTACCAGCGCTTCATGGCAATTTTCGACAAGTACCAGCCGGACAGCGCAGCGCCGCCGGAGGAACTTGGGAAAAAGCCGGCGCCGGCGGAGCAGGCCTAGGCGCATGGCGTTTCACCCCGGTCACTGTCAAGGTTGACAGTTTCCGGCCCGGCGCGTTTGGCGTCCAATGGTATCAATGAGCAGTGTTTTGTTTAAATGGAAAGCAACATCATGGATCGTGTAAAGCCGCAATCGAAACGCCGTTTCGCGCCGCGCCTGGCGTGGCTGGTGGGAGGCGTACTGGTAGTGGGCTGCGTGGGCGGCGCCCTGGCCTTCACCGACTTCAGCACGACGCGCGTCGACCCGGCCAACCTGACCATCTCGACGGTCGAGCAGGGCACGCTGGAAATCAAGGTGCGCGGCAGCGGCCAGCTGCAGCCGCGCCACGTCGAATACCTGAGTGCCCAGGTCAACGGCCGCGTGGTCAAGAAACTGGTGCAGCCGGGCGACGTGGTCAAGACCGGCCAGGTGCTGCTCGAGCTGGCCAACCCGAAGCTGGTGGTCAGCGCCGAGGAGGCCGAATCGGCCTGGCAGGGCGCCGTCACCGAGCTGCGCGCAACGGAGTCCGAACTCAAGACCGACTTGCTGAACCAGGAGGTGGCGCTGACCCAGGCCAAGTTCGCGCTGCAAAGCGCGCAGCTGCAGCTGCAGGCCGAGACCGAGCTGAAGGAGGCCAACCTGGTGCCCGACGTGCAGTTCCAGCGCACCAAGCTCAGCGTGGAACAACTGCGCCAGGCGCTGCGCATCGGCGAGGACCGGGTCAATGCCATCCGCGGCAATATCAAGATCCAGGTGGCGGTCAAGCAGGCCCGGGTCACCGAGCTGGCGCGCGCGCTGGAGCGGGCCAGGGGCGATGTGCGCAACCTGCAGATCGTGGCCGGCATCGACGGCGTGGTGCAGGCCTTCAAGCTCAATATCGGCCAGGAACTGGCGGCCGGCGAATCGGTCGGGCGCATCGCCCGCTCCGACGAACTGTATGCCGAACTGAAGGTGCCGGCCAGCGACGCGGCCGATGTGCAGATCGGCCAGGTGGTGCAGGTCGACACCCATAACGGCGTGGTGAGCGGCGCGGTGACGCGGGTCGATCCCGCCATCAGCGAAGGCACGGTGGTGGTCGACGTCGGCCTGAAGGACGCCCTGCCGGCCGGGGCCCGCCCGCAGCTGGCGGTGGACGGCGACATCTTCCTGCTGCGCCTGCCCAACGCGGTGTATGTGCGCAAACCGTCGTATGCCAAGAACAATGCCAGCGTGCCGGTCTACAAGGTCGACGCCTCGGGCAAGTATGCGGAAAGGCTGCTGGTGCAGTCGGGCAAATTGTCGCTGACCACCATGCAAGTGCTGGGCGGCCTGCGCGCGGGCGACCGCATCATCACCTCGCAGGCGGGCGACTGGCAGGGCAAGGACCGGATCCGGATTCGATGAATAGAGGAACTGAGGAATATGCAAAATGCTGACTAATCTCTGGTTTGACTTGAAATATGCGCTCCGGCTATGGAGCAAGGCGCCGGGCTACTTCCTGGTGTGCAGCAGCGTGGTGGCGCTCAGCGTCGGCCTGGCGCTGTGGGCCAGCGTGCTGGTGTATACGCTGACATTGAAACCGCTGCCCTTCGCCGGCAGCGAAAACTGGATGAGCGTGCAGGTGGCCAAGGATGCCAGCGCCGGCGCCAAGCCGGAGATCGATCCGTACACCTACCAGGAAATCCGCAAGCGCAGCCAGTCGGTCGCCCACCTGGGCGCCTACTCGGCCCGCACCGCGCTGCTCAGCGAAGGCCATGCGGCCAGCCGCCTGCGCGCGGCGGCGATCAGCCCGCGCCTGCTGGCTGCCACCGGCGTGGCGCCGCAGCTGGGACGCCTGTTCGCCGAAAACGACGGCCAGGCCGAGGCGGCGCCGATCGCCATCCTCAGCCACGCCGCCTGGCAAAGCTATTTTGCCGGCGCCGCCGATGTGATCGGCCGCCAGGCCCGCATCGACGGCCGCTCGGTGCAGATCGTGGGCGTGATGCCGGAAAGCTTCTTCGCCTTCGACGATTATGAAATCTGGTTCCCGCTGCAACCGGCGCAGATGGCCGCGCCCGATGCAGGCGCAGCCAATATGGTGGCCCTGGTGGAAATGCGTCCCGGCCAGGGCAGCGCAGCGCTGCTGGCGGAAATGCAGCCGGCGGTCGATGAGGTCAACCAGCGCTATGCCGGCCAGTTCGATGCCGCACGCCACTTGGAACTGGTGCCGGCGCACCAGATGTTCACCCACGGCTTCCTGCCGGTGCAGACCATGATCAGCCTGGTCGCGGTGGCGGTCCTGCTGCTGGGCTGCGTCAACATCAGCCTGGTGTTCTTCGCGCGCCTGCTGGAACGCAGCCGCGAACTGGCGCTGCGCATGGCGCTGGGCTCGACGCGCTGGCGCATGTTGCGCCAGTGCCTGCTGGAATCGGTGCTGGTCATGGTGCCCGGCCTGGTCGCGGGCGTGATCCTGACCGTGCTGGGCGTGCGCTGGACGCGCTGGATCAGCGACACGATGTCGCAATACCTGGCCAATGGCCGCGACGGCAATCCGCTGACCGTGCAGCCGGGCCACCTGCTGCTGGCGGTCGGCATCGCCGCCGTCCTCTGGCTGCTCAGCACCCTGGTGCCCTCCTGGCGCGTCGCCAAGCAGGACGCGGCGGCCGGCCTGGGCGGCAGCGGCAAAGGCACGGCCAAGGCGGGCAGCGCGCGCTCGGCCAGCCTGGTGGTCGGCCTGCAGGTGCTGGTGTCGGCGCTGGTGCTGATGGTGTGCATGAACCTGATGATGGCGGTGCGCGAAGAGACTTCCAAGCCGAGCGGCATCGCTTCGGCCAATATCATGCTGTCGACCTATCCGACCGCCTTCAACGAACGCTATCCGGACCTGGCCAGCCGCCTGGCCTACTGGGGCAACCTGGCCGGCCAGATCGCGCGCCGCGTGCCGGGCGCCGAGGTGGCGTACGCGACGGCGGTGCCGACCCGCGCCGCCGCCGAGCCGGTCGCCTTCGAAGGCCAGGCGCGCGCCGCCGACCAGGCGGCGCTGAAGGTGCCGCTGGCGGCCGTGTCCGACAACTATTTCGCGCTGCTGGGCATCCAGCTGCGCGCCGGCCGCCTGTTCAACAGCTCCGACAATGAAACCGCCTTGCCGACCGTGGTGCTGGACGAGGTCACGGCACGCCGCTACTGGCCGGGCCAGGACCCGCTCGGCAAGCGCATCCAGCTGGACCCGAAAGGGAAGGCCACCTGGGTGACGGTGGTGGGCGTGGTGTCGGGCGTGGGCCATGAACCGTACGGCGACGCGCCGGGCGGCATCTACCGCCCCTTGCGCCAGGCCAATCCTTCCAGCTTCCTGACCCTGGCCAAGCTGCCTGCGGCTGCGCCGGCGCAGCGCAGCGTGCTGCAGGAAGCGGCCTATGCCGCGGACCAGGACATGCCGCTGCAAAACCTGCAGCTGTTCGACGACTACCAGGGCGCGCTGGACATCCTGTATACCGCGCTGGTGCCCGCCTTCGGCGTGATCGCCGCCATCACGGTGCTGCTGGCCGCCAGCGGCCTGTTCGGCCTGATCAGCCGTTTCGTGGCCAGCCGCACCCAGGAGATCGGCATCCGCCGCGCGCTGGGCAGCTCGACCGGCCGCATCATGGCGCTGTTCCTGCGCCAGGGCGGCGCCTACCTGCTGGTGGGCGTGGTCGGCGGCGCGCTGGGCCTGTTGCTGGTCAACGCCCTCAGCGCCGCGCTGCCGAACGTTCTGTCGCAGGCGCTGCCGGTGGCGCTGCTGGTGTTCCTGCTGCTGGGCGCCGTGATCTTCGGCGCCACCTACCTGCCGACGCGCCGCGCCGTCCTGCTTGAACCCGCCGACGCCCTGCGTCACGAATGAATTCCGCCCCTTTCTGGAGAAAACGATTATGACCGCCAAACATTTGCTGGAACTCAAAGGCATCAAGAAGATCTTCCACACCGAGGAGGTGGAGACCTGGGCCCTGAACGATATCAACCTGACCATCGAGCGCGGCGAATACGTCGCCATCAGCGGCCCGTCCGGCTGCGGCAAGTCGACCTTGCTGTCCGTGATGGGGCTGCTGGCCTCGTCCAGCGAAGGCCAGTATTTCCTGAACGGCACCGAGCTGGCCAGCATGAACCCGGCCCAGCAGGCCCAGGTGCGCAACCAGGAAATCGGCTTCATTTTCCAGGCATTCAACCTGGTCGGCGATATGACGGTGTTTGACAACGTCGAGCTGCCGCTGACCTTCCGCAACGGCCTGAGCCGTAAGCAGCGCAAGGAAATGGTGGTGGCGGCGCTGGAAAAAGTGGACATGGCGCACCGCATGCACCACCGCCCGGCGCAGCTGTCCGGTGGCCAGCAGCAGCGCGTGGCGATCGCGCGCGCCCTGGTCGGCAACCCGACCGTCCTGCTGGCCGACGAGCCGACCGGCAACCTCGACTCGCGCAACGCCGACCTGGTGATGGACTTGCTGGCCAACCTGCACAAACAGGGCGCCACCATCGTCATGGTGACCCACGATCCGCGTTCGGCCGAACACGCCAAACGCAAGGTCACCCTGTTCGACGGCAAGATCGTGGACGACACGCGTGCCGGGGCGGCCCCGGCCGCCGTGCCCGCGGCCGCCTGAGGCTGCACGATCCGACCCATTTCCCACCTTGCCACGATAAGAGAAAGCGCCGTATGAACACCGCCACCGAAATCAGCCACCGCGAGGCCATGACATCCACCCAGCGCCGCGTCTGGCTCTCCTGCAGCGGCGACCTGGAGTGCATGGCGCAAAGCGTCACGCGCGGCCTGGATATTGCCGGTCCGCTCGATACCGCGCGCCTGCGCCAGTGCCTGCTGACGCTGCAGCGCCGCCATGCCTGCCTGCGCACCCACTTCGTGGTGGCCGACGGCGAGGTCTGGCAGCAGGTCGACGCCGCCACGCCGCTCGATTTCGCGGTGCTCGACGTCCTGCCGGCCGAGGCCGGCGCGGTCATCGACGGCATCTGCCGCCGCCGCTATGACCTGTCGGCCGGGCCGCTGTTCGCCTTCCGCGTGCTGCGCCTGGCGCCCGAGCACCATATGCTGGTGCTGAACGCCCATCCGATCGTGCTCGATGGCGAGGCCTGCGCCGGCCTGCTGCAGGCGCTGGGCCAGGCTTACGCCGGCCGGGATGGCGGCGCGCCCGCCGCGCCAGAGGCAAGCGCGGCGCCGCAACAGCTCAAGCAGTTCTGGCGCGATCAGCTGGCCGGAGCGGCGCCGCTGATGACTTTCCCCACGGATTACCCGCGCCCGGCGCGCATGGGCTGCGCGCGCGGCCTGGTGCGCATGCCGATCGCGGCGCCGCTGGCCGCGCGCCTGCGCGCGCTGTGCGCGCAGCGCCAATGCGCGCCGGAAGACCTGCTGCTGGCAGCCTATCAGGTATTCCTGTACCGCTATTCCGGCCAGGCCGACAGCCTGGTCGGCGCCGCGCTGCGCCACGGCGGGCGGGACGAACCGGCGCCGTGGACCGGCCGCGGCACCACGGTACTGCCGCGCCGCCAGGCCCTGGCGCCGGACTTGCAGTTCGCCGAGCTGATGGCGCGCAACCGCGCCCAGCGCGAGCAGCTGGCGCCGCATGGGCAGTATGCGCTGGCGGACTTGCTGGCCGACTTGCTGCCGGAACACAACGAAAGCCATGCCTTGCTGTTCCAGCACCGCTTTGCCTGCCTGCACGACGAATACGCGGCCGGCTTCGGCGGCATGGCAGCCAGCGTGATGGCGCTGGCCGACCCGCTGGGCACGCTCGATACCAGCTTCAGCGTGGTCTGCGGCCCGCAAGCATGGGAAGCCATGCTGCAATTTAATATCGGCCTGTTCGAACGCGCCAGCGCCGAGCGCTGGGCGGCCAACCTGGCGACCCTGCTGGCTGCGGTGGCCGACGCGCCGGATGGCGCCATCGGCGAACTGGCCCTGCTCAGCCAAGCGGAACAGGCGTTCATCGCCGCCAGCCTGGACCGCACCGGCGGCCAGGCGTTCGTCCCGCGCCACGCCAGCGTGCACCAGGCCTTCGAACAGCAGGCCGCGCGCACGCCGCAGGCCATTGCGCTGCGCTGCGGCGGCGAGCAGTGGACGTACGCCCGCCTCAACGAGCGCGCCGACGCCATTGCGGCCCACCTGCACCAGCTGGGCGTGCGGGCGGGCGACCTGGTGGGCATTTGCAGCGCGCGCCACAACGACATGATCGCCGCCGTGATCGGCGTGCTCAAGACCGGCGCCGCCTACGTGCCGATGGATATCAAATACCCGCCGCTGCGCCTGGAGGCGATCGCGGCCGAAGCGCGCCTGCGCTTCGTGCTGTGCGACGAGCGCGGGCGCGGCATGCTGGGCGCCAGCGGCGCCAGCGAAGTGCTGCTGCACGAGGTGGCCGCCACGGCGCCGCCGTTCGCCTCGCCGGCCACCGGGCCGGGCAGCCTGTGCCATGTCATTTTCACTTCCGGTTCGACCGGCAAGCCGAAAGGCGTGATGGCCGGCCACCACAATGTGCTGGCCTTCCTCGACTGGATCTGGGCCACCTATCCGCCGCAGCAGCTGGCCGTCGTGCTGTGCTGCTCCTCGCTGTGCTTCGACCTGACCGTGTTCGAGATCTGGGGCCCGCTGACGGTGGGCGGCACGGTGGTGGTGGTGGAGAACGCGGTGGCCCTGGTGCAGGAAAGCGTGCCGGACCTGACCCTGCTCAATACCGTGCCGACCGCGCTGCGCCTGCTGCTCGACGAAAACGCGCTGCCGCCTTCGGTCCAGGCGGTCAATGTGTGCGGCGAACCGCTCGATGGCCAGCTGGTGAGCGACCTGTTCGCACGCCAGCCGGGGGTGCTGTTCTATAACACCTATGGCCCGACCGAGGATACCGCCTATTCCACCTTCTTCAAGATGAGCGGGCCGGTCGAGGGCGATCCGCCGATCGGCGTGCCCATCGTGCACGAATTCGGCCGCGTGGTCGACGCCCAGGGCCGGCAGGTGCCGGTGGGGGCGGTCGGCGAACTGCTGATCGGCGGCGCCGGCGTGGCCCAGGGCTACCTGTACAGGCCGGAATTCAGCGCCGAGCGCTTCCTGGCCGCGCCGGACTACGCCGGGCGCGCCTCGCGCACCTACCGCAGCGGCGACTTCGTCCGCCTGCGCAACGACGGCCAGCTGCATTTCGTCGGGCGGCGCGACGACCAGATCAAGCTGCGCGGCTTCCGTATCGACCTGGGCGACGTGGTCAGCGCCTTGCTGGGCGTGCCGGGCGTGACCGACGCGCGCGTGCTGGTGCGCCAGCACAAGGGCAGCGACGTGCTGGTGGCTTACCTGAGCCACGCCGAGCAGCCGGCCGGTGGCCAGCGCGACGCCGCGCTGATGGCGCGCGTCGAGGCCGACACCCGGGCCCGCCTGCCGGCATATATGGTGCCGTCCTATTTCGTCCTGTTCGAACGCCTGCCGCTGAACGATAACGGCAAGGTCGACCGCCATGCCCTGCGCGCGATCGAGTTCGATAGCGGCGCCGCGCCGGTGCTGCAGGAAGTGTGGGCGCAGGACGAACTGGCCATCGGCGAGATATGGAAGGCGGTCCTGGCGGCCGACCAGCTTGGCCGTGACGACGATTTCTTCCAGCTGGGCGGCAACTCGCTGCTGGCGGTGCGCATGATTTCGCGCCTGAACCGCAGCTTCGACATCAACCTGCCGAGCCAGGTGGTGTTCAAGGAGCGCACCGTGGCCAGCCTGGCCGCGCTGGTGCGGCGCACGGTCGGCAGCGCGGCGGTGCCACTGGTGCGCAGCGACCTGAGCGAAGGCGTCAGCCCGACCTACCCGCAGCTGGCGATGCTGATGCAGGCCGATAAGATCAGTTTCAACCTGTGCAGCGCCATGCGCATCGAAGGGCGCTTCGACGCCGGCGCGCTGCGCCGCGCCTTGCAGCGCCTGCTGCTGCGCCACGATGCCCTGCGCGCCCGTTTCGTGCCGCACGGCCCGGCCGCGCGCATGGTCTTCGATGAACAGCCGGCCGAGGTGCTGCGCGTGCTCGAGCTGGCGCAGCAGGCCGAGGTCGACGCCGCCGTGCAGGCCGAGTGGTACCAGCCGTTCGACCTGCAGGCCGGGCCGCCGCTGCGCGCCTTGCTGATCCGCCAGGCCGAACAGCGCCATGTGCTGGTGCTCTCCATCCACCACGTGGTGACCGACGAATGGTCGACCAATATCGTCAAGCGCGACCTGGCGCGCTACTACCGCGCCGAACTGGCCGGGCAGGAGCCGCCGGAAAGCGCGCCGCCTTTCCGCTACGGCGACTTTGCCAGCTGGCAGGGCAAGCTGCACGACACGGAGGAATTCGCGCGCCAGCTGGCGTATTGGACCAGCGAATTCCAGGAAGTGCATGTCGAGGGCGTGTTCCCGCTGGGCGGCCTGGCGCCGCTGGGCGGCGTGCCCGCCACCGCCTACCTGCAGATGCCGGTGCCGGCCGCGGCCACGCGCCAGATGGCGGCGCTGGCCGCGCGCCACGGCTACACGCCGTATGTGGTGCTGATGGCGGCGCTGCAGCTGGCGCTGGCCGATTATTCGCGCCTGGAACAGCAGCTGGTGTGGTCGCCGGTGGCGCGGCGCACCGAGCCCGAGCTGGAAGAGTCGGTGGGCATGTACACCAACCTGATGGCGATCTCCGCGCGCGCCAGCGGCCAGCTGGCCCTGGGCCAGTTCCTGGCGCTGATCGAGCGCAAGGTGTCCCAGGCGCGCAGCAACAGCGACCTGTCGGCGCTGACGGCCGTGATGTTCGACCCGAGCCTGATGCCGGCGCTGCCGATGGTGGGCCTGAACGTGATCGACCTGCCCAACGAGACGGCATGGGAATTCGAGGGGGCGCAGGTGCAGCCGATCACGCTGCTGCTGGAGCAGGAAGCCGACCTGTGCGCGCTGGAACTGACGGTGCGCGGCGGCCAGGCCAGCTTCGCCTACAGCACGGCGCTGCTGCACGATGAAGACGTGGAGCGCCTGGCGCAGCGCCTGTGGCAGATCATCGACGGCTTCGAGCGCACGCCCGAAGCGACCATCGGCGCCATGCTGGAGCCGGCGGCGGACGTCGCTGCGGCCGCCTGAGGAGAACACCATGCACGGCAGCGCCAAAACGGTGTTCATGTTCTCCGGCCAGGGCTCCCAGTATTACCAGATGGGCAAGGCGCTCTACCAGGGCAACGCCGTGTTCCGCAGCGAATTGCAGCGGCTGGACGAGGTGGTGCGCGGCCTGGGCAGCGCATCGGTGCTGGCAGAATTGTATGCTTCGCGTCCGGCCAGCGCGCCGTTCGACCGTACGCTGCTGTCGCATCCGGCCATCGTCATGGTCGAATATGCGCTGGCGCGCACACTGATGGCGGCCGGCGTGATGCCCGACCTGGTGTTGGGCGCCAGCCTCGGCTCCTACACGGCGGCGGCGCTGGCCGGTGCGATCGGTATCGAGCAGGCCCTGGCCCTGGCCTTGGCCCACGCGCGCGCGCTGGCCGGCTGCGAGGCGGGTGGCATGATCGCCATCCTGGACGACGCCAAGCTGTTCGAGCGGGACTTCCTGCGCCAGCGGGCGCAGTTGGCGGCCGTCAATTTCGATGCGCATTTCGTGGTGAGCGCGCCGCTGGCGCATTGCGCCGGCATCGAACGGGATCTGCGCGAACGCGACATCGTGTTCCAGCGCATTCCGGTCGAATACGCCTTCCACTCGCGCTGGATCGACGCCGGGCGCGAAGCCTTCGCCGCCCTGGGCGGCCAAGTGCAAGCGGGCCGCCTGCAGCTGCCGCTGGTGTGCTGCGAACGCGGCGGCCTGCTGGCCGAACTGCCGCCCGCTTACTTCTGGGACGTGACGCGCCAGCCGATCCGTTTTCCGGCCGCGATTGCCGAACTCGAGGCGCTGGGGCCGCACCGCTATCTCGACGTGGGACCGGCCGGCACCCTGGCCGTGTTCCTGAAATATCTGCTGCCTGCCGGTTCGCCATCGAGCCAGCAGGCGATCCTGACGCCGTACGGCCATGACCTGGCCAATGTCGAACGGCTGGTTATGGCAGCGGCGGCATGACGCCGCGTCTTCTCTTCTACCGACAAGAGTCCCTATGAGCGACGCCGACTACCCTATCGCACTCCACGCCTCCCTCGATCCCTGCGACTGGGACGAATACCGCCGCCAGGCGCACGGCATGCTCGACGACATGGTCGATTTCATGGCCGGCTTGCGCGAGCGGCCGGTATGGCAGCCCATGCCGCCGCAAGCGCGCCAGCAGCTGCGTACGCCGCTGCCGCATGAACCGAGTCCGCTGGAACAGGTGTACGGCGAATTCCGCGACTGCATACAGCCCTACATACCGGGCAATGTCCATCCGCGCTTCCTGGGCTGGGTACAGGGCGGCGGCAACCCGGTCGGGGTGCTGGCCGACCTGCTGGCGGCCACGCTCAATCCCAACCTGGGCGGGCGCGACCATGCACCGGTCGAGGTCGAACGCCAGGTGCTGCGCTGGGCCGCCGAGATGATCGGCCTGCCGCCCGGCAGCAGCGGCGCCCTGGTCACCGGCGCGTCGATGGCGAACATGACCGCGCTGCTGGTGGCGCGCGCCAGGGCCCTTGGGCCGCAGGTGCGGCAGCAGGGCATCGCGGGACGCCGCTTGCTGGCCTATACCTCGCCCAACACCCACCATTGCGTGGCACGGGCGCTGGACATGATGGGGCTGGGAACCGATGCGCTGCGCGTGATTCCGGCCGACAGTGCGCATCGCATCGACCTGGCCGCACTGGCCGCATGCGTGGCGCGCGACCGCGCTGCCGGAGCCCAGCCCTTCGCCGTGATCGGCAGCGCCGGCACGGTCGATACCGGCTCGATCGACGACCTGGCCGGGCTGGCGCGCTTCTGCCGCGAGCAGGAGCTGTGGTTCCACGTCGACGCGGCGCTGGGCGGGGTGGCGATGCTGTCGGCGCGCCACCGCCACAAGCTGGCGGGTATCGCCGAAGCCGATTCGGTGGCCTTCGACTGGCACAAATGGGGCCAGGTGCCGTACGACGCCGGCTGCGTGCTGGTGCGCGACGCCGAGCTGCACCGCGCCACTTTTGCCAGCAGCCCCAATTACCTGGCGCGCGAAACGCGCGGCCTGGCGGCGGGCCATCCGTGGCCGACCGATTTCGGGCCCGACCTGTCGCGCGGCTTCCGCGCGCTGAAAGTATGGATGACGCTCAAGACCTATGGCGCGGAGCGCCTGGGCCGGGTAGTCGACCATTGCTGCGACCTGGCGCAGAAGCTGACGGCGCGCGTGGCGCGCGAGCCCGAGCTTGAGCTGCTCAGCCCCACGGTGCTGAATATCGTCTGCTTCCGCTACCTGGGGCAGGGCGACCCGGACCAGATCAACGCGGAGATCGCGATCGCGCTGCAGGAGTCGGGCGTGGCCGTGCCGTCCACCACCAAGGTCGACGGCGTCACGGCGCTGCGCTGCGCCTTCGTCAACCACCGCACCACGGAACAGGACGTGCAGATCACGCTCGACGCCGTGCTGGCAACCGGGCGCCGCCTGGCCGGCGCCTCGAAGAAATTTGCCTGAACCTGCTGTTCCCTTGACTTCATCATCATGAAAGGTTGTTCCATGCATCGCATTCTTACCGTTTTCCTCCTGTCCGCCAGCCTGGCGGGACTTGCAAGCGCCCAGGACAAGGCAGCCGCGCCGGACGGCGCCAAGGCCGCGGCGGCGCCGATGTCCGACAAGGAGCGGGTCGACGCCCTGATCCGGCAAAACCAGCAGCTGATGGACGAAAACGCGCGCCTGCATGCCATGCCGAAAACGCCTGAGCAGGCGTTCGCCAGCTGCATGCAGGCGGCGCACGGCGCCGGCGCGATGGCGGCCGAGTCCATCGGCAGCAACTGCAAGCGCCTGCTGCGCAGCGACTGCAAGTAAGGACGGCTAGCATGGCGAAGGAATTGCCGCTGCCCCGCCTCTACCTGCTGCGCGCGCTGTACCTGCTGGTGGCGATCGGACTGGGCGTGAACGTCTGGCCCGACGTCGCCGGCCGCCATTCCTGGGAACTGATGGAGGGGGTGGTGCAGTGCATGCTGGCGGCATTTTCCTTTCTCTGCGTGCTGGGCTTGCGCTATCCCCTGCGCATGCTGCCGCTGTTGCTGTGGGAACTGGTGTGGAAGGCAGTCTGGCTGGCGACAGTGGCGTACCCGCTGTGGTCCAGCGGCCAGCTTGACCGCGCCACCTACCGCATGGCGGAGATTTGCCTGATGGTGGTGATTTTCCCCTTTGCCATGCCGTGGGATTACATCTACCACCACTATGTCCGCCAGCAAGGGGAGCGCTGGCGCTAGTCCACTTTTTGGAAAGGTAGCAGATGGGAATCAGGAACAAGGCGCTGTGCACCCTCGCCCTGGGTGCACTGTTTGCCATAATCGCGCCAGCCGCCGCGGCCGCGGACCAGCAAATCGACCGCTACACGGTGCTGCATCCCGACGGCCACGGCGGCGCTGTCGTCGACCAGGCGGCCAGCGCGGCGGCGCGCGCGGCCGGACGCGTGCAGGCGCAGCGCTTGGACAGGAAGCATCCGCCCGCGGTGTACCCCTTGTGGGACGCGCATGCCCTGTATGCGGCCGGCAGCGTGGTCTACTACCAGGGCAGCGATTACAAGGCGCTGATGGGGCATAGCGGCATCGTCCCCACCAATGCGCTCTATTGGCGCCGGCAGCGGCCGGACCATAGCCAGAACAACGGCATCTTCTATCACGGCGGCCCGGTCATGTCGGCGCCGATCGCGGTGTATTACATCTGGTACGGCAACTGGTCGCAGCATGGCAGGAGCCGGGAAGTGCTGCGCAGCTTCGTGCAGGACCTGGGCGACACGCCGGCCTGGAACGTGAACACGACCTATTACGACAGCGACGGGGCAAGGGTGAGCCGCCACGTGTACCTGGCCGGGGAGGCCAGCGATGCGTATTCCCAGGGCGATGCCATGAACGAGGAGGGCTGGGCGGCCGTGGTGGCGAACGCCATCAAGCGGGGCAGGGTGCCGCTCAGCGACAAGGCGGTGTATATCGTGCTCACCTCGCGCGACGTGAGGGACACGTCCGGCTATTCGTCCTGCGGCAGGCATGACCACTTTGAGCTCTACAACAACACCATCAAGTATGCGATGGTGCCCGATCCGGCGCTCAGCGCGCCCAGCGGCTGCGGCATGAATTCGCCTTCGCCCAATGGCGACAGCAGCGGCGACGCCATGGTGAGCATGGTCTACCATGAGCTGTCGGCCATCGCGACCGACCCGACCTTCAGCAGCTGGTTCGACGATTCCGGCCCCGATCCGGCGAGCCCCGTGATGCAGTGCGCGCCGGTGGGCTTTGAAAGCGCCGACAAGTGCCTGTGGAACTATGGCCCCACCAAGCGCGATGCCAACGGCGCGCTGTACAACCAGAGCTTCGGCGGCCGCAACTACCTGCTGCAGCAGATGTGGATCAACGGCCAGGGCGGACGGTGCGTGCAGCGGCCCTAGGCCGGGCTTCAGCCGGGGAAACTGAGTTCGAACCAGAGCTCCTGCTCCTCCACGGCGGCATGGAAGCGCTTGCGGGCGTCGGCCGATAGCTGGCCCAGGCTGACGTCGGCGGGCCGCTCTTCGTCCGCCACCAGCAGGCGGCCGTAGGTCTTTTCCTTCAGGCGCTTGACCAGCGGATTGAACGGCATGCCCATCCACCGGTTCTTGACCGCCTCGGCCTTCGACACGGGGATGAAGGCTACCAGGTCTTCGCTGCTCATCTGCTCCAGCCCGAGCGCGCGCAGCGTGGCGTTATGGCTGCCGTGGTGCCCCACCTTGTAGAACACGGTGCGCGCCAGCAGGTCCGGCCCGGTCACCGCCTGCGTGCCGACTTTCCATTGCAGGTCCTGCCACGACAGCCAGTTGCCGACCTGGGCGTCGGCGGGAAACAGCATGACCTGTCCGCTATCGGCAAATTCAAAGGCCAGTACCAGGCAGGTGTTGTTGGTGTGGCTGTCCAGGTTCAGCGCCAGCGTTTCGGCGGCCTGCATCCAGTCCTGCTCGATCTGGCGCCATTCGTCGCCGGGAACGTCCCACACGCTGCGCACCAGCGTATCGAGCGCCGGGGAGCTGCGGCTGCCGCCGGTATGCCGGTCGCGCCTCAGGCTGGGATCGAAAGGACAGTCGTCGAAGCTGTCATGGCTGGCGCGCGCGCCGTCCCCCATCCGTATGAAGGCCGCTTCCAGGTTGGCCGCCAGGGCCAGGTCGGCGCCGAGCTCGTACACCTCCTTGCCTTTGCGCGTGGGCGCGCTGCGCTTGATCAGGCCTTCGTCCTGCGGCGGGCCGAGGACATAGACGCGCACCCCGTCCACTTGCGGCAGGCTGCGCGGCGCCTGGCCCGGCGCCAGGTAGCGGGTTTTCACCTCCTGTTTGCCCTGCAGGTATTCGAAAGCGTCGCGCGTGCGCCCGATGCGCGTGCCGTGCGGTTCGCCCGGCTTCAGGCCGAAAAAACCGAGCATGCTGCCCAGTTCCCTGGCGCGCGCCTCCATCCCCGGCATATGCGCGAAAGCGTTGACGGCGCTCGCCAGGGCGTTGAGCTTTTCCGCCCGCTCCGCGCGCAGGCGGCGACCCAGTTCGTTGCGCGGGTCTTCGGTCCAGCCGTACCAGACTTCACCGATCGACATGCCGTCGAATACCTCGCGCGCCTGGCTGCTGTGGAAGCCGGAAACGTGGTCCCAATGCTCATGCGTCATCACGACCACATCGAGGCGGCCATGGCAGGCGTGGTCGATGTCCTGCGCCACGCGCAGCATTTTTTCCTTCGGCTTCTCGGCCACTGAAATCAGGCCGCAGTCGATCAGCACATTGAAGGTGTCTTTGCCGTCTTCCTTGCGGAAACGCAGCAGGATGCAGTCGCCGAGGCCATGGCGGTACAGGCGGATGCGCAAGCGTGCCTCGACCTTGTCGGCTGCGCGCGGCCGCCGGGCGGCGCGCGTGGCGGGTTTGTCGGGCACCGTATGGTTTGCCGGAACCTTGCCGCGCGCGGCGGGCGGCGCCTTGGCTTTGGTCTTGGCCTTGGCGGCGGGGCGATGATGGGAAACGGTAGGCATGGCTGTACCTCAATGATCGGCATGCAGGAAACAGAACGGTTCGGCACGTGCGCCGGCATGGGCGTCGAAGTAGGTCGCGCGCAGTGCCGTGCCCATGTCGTGCCGCACGCGCCGGTGGGCGCGGATCGCTTCCAGCCGCCTGGTGTCGCTGATGGGACGCGTGATGGCATAACGCAGCGTCGGCACCACGCGGCCGCCGTCGCCGGCCTCGCCCTCCAGGTCGAAGATCAGTGTGCTGCCGCCGGGGAATTCGAACTCGCCCAGGTCCGGGGCGTTTTCATCGACCGGTACCTTGCGCAGGCGCTGGGTGACCGAAATGAGCAGCTGCTTGAGGATGTCGCCGTCCGGCGTCACGCGCAGTGCAGGTATGACGGAATGCACCTCGAAGCTTGGCGAGCCATCGCGCTTGTAGCGCAGGTTGGGCACGGCGCCTTCGGTGCGCAAATCCAGGCCGGTGACGCGCATGAAGTTATCGCGCTGCTGCATATTGCCGGAGCGCAGCAGGGCATCTTCCAGGAAGCCGTGGGCGGTGGCGCGCGCCTGCTTGAGCGTATAGAACACATCGCGCCGGTTGCGCTGGTACAGGGAGTCCTTGACCAGGTCGCCCAGCTTGGCGGCCAGTTCGGCCAGCGCGTTCCATTGTTCGCCGTCGTATTCGGCCAGCTCCAGCTTGGCGTACGGCCAGCGCAGCTGTTCTTCCGATAGCGTCTTCAAGCCTTCCGGCACGATGCCCCAGCGGCGGAACGATTCGATCAGCGCCACCCGGTAGCCGTAGCGGTCATTGGGCACCATGTCGTAGTCGGCCGTCACCAGCGCGCGCAGGTAGTCGCCGAAGGTGATGTCGAAGGGCGGGCAGTAGTCGAGGGCGCGGATCGACATCTGCAGGAAATGGCGCGCCGTTTTGGTCGCTTCATTCGCCAGCGCCTCCACCAGCACCGGATGCAGGGCGCCATCGGGCAGCTTGCCGGTGCCGGCGCTGGCCAGCGAGACAATGCCGGCGGAGCGCAGCTTGTACATTTCGATGAAGGCGGCGAACATGGCCGCGACGAGGATGGCGCCCCGTTCGTGCGGCTCGAAGGCTTGCGCCAGCCGGCTTGGATCGGGTTGCACGCGGCGCCAGGCGCCGTTTTCGTCCGTCTCGCCGATGGCGTTGCGCAGGGCGCCGTAACGCCCCGTGGCCACGCCGAATTCCTGCGCCAGTTCGCCCAGCAGCGATTGCGATTCCAGGTCGCCGCGCGTGTGGGCGATCTGGTGCTTCAGCACTTCGGGGAAGGTGAAGTGCTGGAACAGCGCCACCAGGTCGGCAAATGCCTCGTGGAAGGCCAGCGTATCGGGGTGGTTGTCGTCGACATAGCGGCGGTGCATGCCGTCCAACAGCGCATGCGTGGTTTCGTGCGCCACGATGTCCTGCGACAGGCAGGAGAACACCATGCCGCTGGGGCCCTGGAAATAGCCGAACAGCAGGGCTTTCTTCTGCGGGCTGTAATAGGCGTTGGCCGCACGCAGCGCATGCGGATAGATGCGCAGCGCCTTGACGAATTCCTCGTTGCGGTAGGCGTCTTCGCGCGGCGACCATTGCACCTGGCGGCCAAGGGCGCGCTCGAAGTGCGAGACGGTGTTCATGGCCACCGCATACACCATCTGCTGGTGGAATTGCGGATTGCCTTCCGACGGCGGAAAGCCGTCTTGCGCCAGCAGGTGCGTCCCGTTCAGGTCCACCGGGTCGTACCAGCAGCCGCTGGCGGGATCGTAGTCGACCACTTCCACGTATTCGCCGCAAGGGCCGGGCGCCAGCTGGTTTTCCCACGGCACATCGAAGATGCGGTGGTTGATGGCGGCGGTATCCAGCTTGAGCGAGAGGCTGGGATCGAAGGCATAGCCGCGCAGGCGGCGGAAGGGCGGCCGCTTGACGCCCTGGTCGATGGTTTCCTGGCTGTAGTCGAGGCTACCGGCTGAAGAGTACATGGCCGTTCCTATTGCAAGAGTTCAGGCGCATAGCGCTGCAGGCGCGCGGCCAGCAGGGCGCCGCCATGGCGCCCCAGCACGTCCCGTTCGGCGGCGTTCAATGCTTTCAGGTTGGTGCCGATGGCCGAGGCGAACGTGGCGTCGCCCGGCTGCTGCTCGCCCTCGACCGAATCGATGGAGAACCACAGCGGCCGGGGACCGGCGCCGGCCTTGTGGCGGTGCTCGATGCGATCGAACTGCAGGCCGCGGATCTGCTCCATCATGATGTCCAGCCCTTCCTTCAGCACCAGTGCACTGGACTCGGTCGGGTCGACCTTGATTTCGTAAGGCTTGCCGCCATCGCTGACGATCAGGTAATCGAGCGGATTCTGTTTGCTGAGGCCGGGGTTGATGCCCAGGTTGTCGTACACACCGCCGTCGCTCAGCGTTACGTAATCGCAGCGCACGGCCGGCGCATAGGTCGCGGCGTCGAGCCGCAGCGGCGGAAAAACCGGCGGGAAGGCGGAAGAGGCGGCCACCGCATGCGCGATCGGAAAGCCTGGCGCCGCCACCACGCCCAATTCGTGTTCGCCCATTTCGCAAGGCTTGCCGCCGCCCGCGACGAAGAAGAACATATTCCCGGTCGCCAGGTTGGTGGCGTTGAGGTAGAGGCGCGGGCCGCCGGACAGCTGGTCCAGTGTTTTGCCCTGGAAGAGGTCGCGGTCATAGGTGGCGGCCAATTTGTCCAGGCGGGAATGGAACGGGTCGAGCACGCCGCCGATCACCGAACCGACGGCGATCGAGCGCGTGGCCAGGTAATTCTCCAGTTTCTCGAGGACCTGGGCGTCATGCCAGTTCAGGGCGAGGAAGGCGCCGGCGATGCTGCCGCCGCTGACGCAGGAAATCAGGTCGATCTTGTCGAGCAGATTGCGTTGCTTGAGGGCGCGGAAAACACCGAGGTGGAAGGCCGCTGCGCGGAAACCGCCGCCGGACAGGGTGAGGCCGATGCGCTTGCTGGCACCGTCGATCGTGATGGCCATGGGAAACCTCCGCAAAGGTGGCGTGGACCCCATGGCTAGGAATCATCCCTAGTGCTTAGGGCGATTCCTAAAGGTTAAACAATTTAACCTTTTCAAATCTCGCGAATTGTCACACTCGCCACTTATTTATCAGCCAGCTTGGCTTCCAGCTCGGCCAGGCGCGATTCCATCAATTCCAGCTTGGCGCGGGCCTTGGCCAGCATTTGCGCCTGGATATCGAATTCCTCGCGGGTCACCAGGTCCAGCTTGGCGAAGCCCTGGGTCATCATTGCCTTGACATTCTTTTCAATATCCTTGGCGGGCGAATTTTCGATGACCTGGTTGACCTTCTGTTGCAAGTCGTTAAAGAAGGCGTTCATGTCCATGGTTTAGTTTCCTGATGTGTGAGTTTGTGCACCACAACGGTGCGGCTTTGGATTGTAATGGTGCGGAAAGCTGTCTTAATTTCAATTCCCGCACGAATTATGGCTGGCACGCAATCTGCTACTAAGCAAGAAAGCTGTTGTTTCAGACTGAATTTTAAACCGCAATAAAAGTTCACTCAAAAGGAAATCGCCATGATTTATAAGAGCAAGAAGCTGGGTCTCACCGCTGCTGTCGCACTGGCAATCGCATCGATGGGGACCGGCCTGGCCCAAGCGGCTGATGCCGCACCTGAGGCGAAGCCTGACAATGAGATCAGCTACAACGCGGCCCTGACCAGCGACTACCGCTACCGTGGTATCTCGCAAACCCGCCTCAAACCTGCGCTGCAAGGCGGCGCCGACTGGGTCAACAATCCGACCGGTTTGTATGCGGGCGTCTGGGCCTCCACGATCAAATGGATCAAGGATGGCGGCGGCGATGCCAATGTGGAAATCGACCTGTACGGCGGCAAGCGCGGCGAGATCGTGCCTGGCGTCAGCTACGACGTGGGCTTCCTGGCGTATGTCTACCCGTCGAACGGCCTGAACCCAAGCGCCAATACCCGCGAAATCTACGGCCAGGTGGGTTATGGCCCGGCCACCCTGAAGTACTCGAACTCCCTGAGCAACCTGTTCGGCTTTGCCGACAGCAAGCACAGCACCTATATCGATGCTTCCGTCAACCAGGATCTGGGCGAAGGCTATGTCCTGAACCTGCACGTGGGCCGCCAGAAGGTGAAGAACAGCCCAGTCTTCAGCTACACCGACTACAAGATCGGCGCCACCAAGGACTTTGGCGTCGCTTCGGTAGCCCTGGCGTACATCAAGACCACCAGCGACGCTTATATCGCGCCGACCAATGGCAAAAACCTGGGCAAGGGCGGCCTGGTGCTGACCGTGTCCAAAACCTTCTAAAAGAGGCAACGTATGAAAATGATTACCGCCATTATCAAGCCGTTCAAGCTCGACGAGGTGCGTGAAGCCCTGTCGGCGATCAACGTGCAAGGTATTACGGTGACCGAAGTCAAAGGCTTCGGACGCCAGAAAGGCCACACCGAGCTGTACCGCGGCGCGGAATATGTGGTCGACTTCCTGCCAAAGACCAAGATCGAGGCGGCCGTTGACGATGCCATCGTCGACCAGGCGATCGAAGCGATCGAGAACGCAGCCCGCACCGGCAAGATCGGCGACGGCAAGATTTTCGTCTCGTCGCTGGAGCAAGTAATCCGTATCCGTACCGGCGAGACCGGCAACGAAGCACTGTAAGGGGAAACCGTGATGCACAAGACCATTAAGAAATGGCTGGCGGGGGTTACTGTCCTGTTGGCCTTCAGCGCAGCACTGCCTGTGCTGGCACAAGACGCCAAGCCGGCGGAAGCGCCTGCTGCTTCCGCCACCGCTGCCGCCTCGGCAGCTACACCTGCTGCGCCCGCTGCCGATGCTGCCGCACCGGCCGCCGCCGCTGCAGCGCCTGCCGCTGCCGCCGCACCGGCCGCACCGGTAGCCCAGAAGGGTGATACCTCCTGGATGTTCGTGGCGACCCTGCTGGTGATCATGATGACCATCCCTGGCCTGGCCCTGTTCTACGGCGGCCTGGTGCGCTCGAAGAACATGCTGTCCGTGCTGCTGCAGGTCTTCTTTGTTTTCGCCCTGATCATCGTGCTGTGGTGCCTGTACGGCTACTCGCTGGCGTTCACCGAAGGTAATGCCTTCTTCGGCGGCTTTGGCCGCGCGTTCCTGAACGGCATCTACGACCCGGCCAAGGGCGCCTTCGCTGCCGCTGCGACCTTCAGCAAGGGCGTTGTGATCCCTGAGTTCATCTATGTTGCCTTCCAGGGCACCTTTGCCGCCATTACCTGCGGCCTGATCGTCGGCGCCTTTGCCGAGCGCGTACGCTTCTCGGCCGTGCTGGCCTTCATGGTGCTGTGGTTCACCTTCAGCTACCTGCCGATTGCCCACATGGTCTGGTTCTGGACCGGTCCTGACGCCATCACCAACGCCGACACCCTGGCCAGCGAAACCGCCAAGGCGGGCTGGATCTTCCAGAAAGGCGCGCTGGACTTCGCCGGCGGCACCGTGGTGCACATCAACGCCGCAATCGCCGGCCTGGTGGGCGCGATCCTGATCGGCAAGCGCGTCGGCTACGGCCGCGACTCCATGGCGCCGCACTCGCTGACCATGACCATGATCGGCGCTTCGCTGCTGTGGGTGGGCTGGTTCGGCTTCAACGCCGGTTCGGCCCTGGAAGCTGGCGACATCGCTGCACTGGCCTTCGTCAACACCCTGCTGGCAACTGCCTGCGCGACCGTGTCGTGGGTGTTCGGCGAGTGGATCTTCAAGGGCAAGCCTTCCATGCTGGGCGGCGCGTCCGGCGCGGTAGCCGGCCTGGTGGCGATCACCCCGGCTTGCGGCTTCGTCGGCCCAATGGGCGCACTGGCGATCGGCCTGCTGGCCGGTATCGTCTGCCTGTGGGGCGTGAACGGCCTGAAACGCCTGATCGGCGCGGACGACTCGCTCGACGTGTTCGGCGTGCACGGCGTGGGCGGTATCCTGGGTGCGATCCTGACCGGTGTGTTCGCTGCACCATCGTTGGGCGGCCAGGGCGTGTTCGACTATGTTGCCAACAAGGCAAGCGCTGATTACTCGATCGGCAGCCAGGTTGTGGTTCAGGCAACTGCCGTCGGCATCACCATCGTCTGGTCGGCTGTCGTCGCCTTCATCGCCTACAAGCTGGTCGACATCGTGATCGGCCTGCGCGTACCGGAAGAAGAAGAGCGCGAAGGCCTGGATATCACCAGCCACGGCGAACAGGCTTACCACGCTTGACAAAAAAACCATGGGGTCAAGCCCCCAAAGCGCCCTTCGGGGCGCTTTTTTTGTTTAAAAGTATCTTTTAATTGGCGGTTTTGCCCCAAAATGGAGAGTCTGCAAATACCAACCCGCAAGGAAGTCACATGGTTCCCCATCTCGTCACGGCCCTGACCGGGCCGTTACTGGATCTTGAAGAGAAGATCATTGCCGCGACCCCAGCCATTGAACGGTGGTTCCGCCTCGAATGGCAGGAGCATACGCCGCCGTTCTACGCCTCGGTGGATTTGCGCAATGCCGGCTACAAGCTGGCCCCGGTGGATACCAACCTGTTCCCGGGCGGTTTCCATTACCTGGCCAATGAAATGCTGCCTCTGTCGGTGCAGGCGGCCATGGCGGCGATTGATAAATATTGCCCAGATGCACGAAACCTGCTGCTGATCCCCGAAATCAAGCCGCGCCACCCGACTTATTTCCAGGGCGTGGCGCGCCTGATGCAGATTTTCCGCCAGACCGGCCTGAATGTGCGTTTCGGCTCGCTCGACCCGTCCGTCACCCAGCCGACGCCGCTGGCGCTGCCGGACGGAAATATGCTGGTGGTGGAGCCGCTGGTGCGCTCGCCGAACGGCCGCCGCCTGGGGCTGAAGGACTTTGACCCTTGCACCATCCTGCTGAATAACGACCTGTCGGCCGGCATTCCGGACATCCTGACCAACCTGCACGAGCAAAGCCTGCTGCCGCCGCTGCATGCGGGATGGGCGCTGCGCCGCAAGTCCAACCACTTCAATGCCTACGACGAGGTGGCGAAAAAGTTCGGCAAGCTGATCGGCGTCGATCCCTGGATGGTCAATCCTTTCCACGCCAAGTGCGGCGCGGTGGACCTGACGACCGGGGAGGGGCAGGAGAGCCTGGCGGCATCGGTGGATGCGGTGCTGGCCAAGATCCGCAAGAAGTACAAGGAGTACGGCATCAAGGAGAAGCCGTTCGTCATCATCAAGCCGGATGCCGGCACTTATGGCAAGGGCGTGATCACCATCCGCGATGCGGCCGAGCTGAAAGAGTTGTCGGAAGAACAGCGCAAGCGCATGACGGTGATCAAGGATGGCAAGGCGGTCACCGACCTGAATATCCAGGAGGGCGTGCCTACCTTTGAGAGCATCAAGGAGGCGTTCGCGGAGCCGGTGGTGTATATGATCGACCGCTATGTGGTGGGCGGCTTCTACCGCGTGCATGGCGAGAAGGGGCCGGACCAGAACCTGAACGCACCGGGGTCGCAGTTTGTGCCGCTGGCGTTCGCGCAGCAGCATGCAGTGCCGGATGTGAAGGCCAAGCCCGGGACCGCGGCGCCGAACCGGTTCTATGTGTATGGCGTGGTGGCGCGGCTGGCGCTGCTGGCCGCTTCGCTGGAGATGGAGCGCACCGACCCGGATCCGGAGGTCTATTAAGCCCGGTAAACCTGGGTACGACCCAAGGGTCGGACCCTGTCTGATCGATGGCCTGCGGCTTCGGCATACCGAGGGTCTGACCCTTGGGTCTGACCCCGACGTGCCGGGTTTAAATAGGCTAGAATCAGTTGTTACATTTTTGGACTAATCCATGAAAATCGCCTTCCTTGCCGACCCGCTGTCCGGCTTCAAGATCTACAAGGACTCCACCTTCGCCATGATGGCCGAGGCGGCGCGCCGCGGGCATGAGGTGTATGCTTTCCAGCAGCGCCACATGGCCCTGACCGAGGGCAAGGTGACGGCCCATATCGCGCGCATCGAGCTGACCGGCGATCACGACGAGTGGTACAAGGCCGCGCCGTCCGAAGACACCAGCCTGGCCGCCTTCGATGCCGTCATCCAGCGCAAGGACCCGCCGTTCGACATGGAATACGTCTACGGCACCTACCTGCTGCAACTGGCCGAAAAGCAGGGCGCCAAGGTCTTCAACAAGCCTTCGGCCATCCGCGACCACAATGAAAAACTGTCGATCGCCCAGTTCTCGCAATTCACCACGCCAACCCTGGTGACCAGCGACGAGACCCGCCTGCGCGATTTCCAGGCCGAACACAGCGACATCATCCTCAAGCCGCTGGACGGCATGGGCGGCGCCGGCATCTTCCGCGTCAAATACGATGGCCTGAACCTGGGTTCCATCATCGAGACCCTGACCCAGCTCGGTACCCGCACCATCATGGCGCAGCGCTACATTCCAGACATTGTCAAGGGCGACAAGCGCATCCTGCTGATCGACGGCAAACCGGTGCCGTACGCGCTGGCACGCATCCCGCAGGCCGGCGAAGTGCGCGGCAACCTGGCCGCCGGCGGCACCGGCGTCGCCCAGCCCCTGTCGCAGCGCGACCGTGAAATAGCCGAGGCCCTTGGTCCGGAATTGGCTTCGCGCGGCCTCTTGCTGGTAGGATTAGACGTGATCGGCGATTACCTCACCGAAGTCAACGTCACCAGCCCGACCTGCTTCCAGGAGATCACGCAGCAGACAGGTTTCCAGGTAGCGTCCATGTTCATCGACGCGGTGGAAGCGCGGGCCGGCAAGCAAGGATAAACATGGTAGGGATTTTATTGATGACGCACGCGCCGCTGGGCCAGGCCTTCCTGGCCGCTGCAGCGCATGTGTTCCGGGCCCCGGTGGAAAAGCTGGAGGCGATCGATGTGCTGGCGGACCAGGACCTGAACGAAGTGCAGCAGCTGGCGAGTGAGGCCATCAAGCGGCTCGATTCGGGCGCCGGCGTGCTGGTCATGACCGATATCAAAGGCGGCACGCCCGCCAATTGCTGCAACAAGATTGCCGATGCGGGGCGGGTCGAAGTGGTTGCAGGCATCAGCCTTCCGATGCTGCTGCGCGCGATCACCTACCGTACCGATACGCTGGACGTCGTAGTGGAAATGGCCCTGGCCGGCGCGCAGAACGGCGCGGTCAAGGTCGATAACCGTATCCGAGTCAATTAAACAAAACTAAAACATGATTCAGCAAGAACTTGAAATTATCAACAAGCTCGGATTGCATGCACGTGCTTCTGCAAAATTCACCCAGCTGGCAGCCAAATTCCAGAGCGATGTCTGGCTGTCGCGCAACGGCCGCCGCATCAACGCCAAGTCCATCATGGGCGTGATGATGCTGGCTGCCGGCAAGGGGGCCAAAGTCCTGCTGGAAGCGGACGGCTCCGACGAACAGGATTGCATCAACGCCCTGACCGCACTGGTCAACGACAAGTTCGGCGAAGGCGAGTAAATGCGGGACGGCAGCCCGATGGCATCGTTCTCCCTCCATGGCATCCCGGTTTCGCGCGGCATCGCGATCGGCCGCGCGCATATCCTTGCGCCGGCGGCGCTCGATGTAAAACACTACCTGATCGCCGAGGAGCACGTGGAGGCGGAAGTGCGCCGCCTGCAGTCGGCGCTGGCCGCCGTGCACCGCGAACTGCAGACGCTGTGGAACGAGTTGCCGAAGGACGCCCCGACGGAGCTGGGCGCCTTCATCGACGTCCATGCCCTGATCCTGTCCGACCCGATGATTTCCGAGGCGCCGCTGGAGATCATCCGCACCCGCCACTACAACGCCGAATGGGCGCTGCTGACCCAGATCGACGAGCTGTCGGCGCAATTCGACGAAATCGAAGACCCTTACCTGCGCGAGCGCAAGGCCGACATCCAGCAGGTGGCCGAGCGGGTGCTGAAAGTCCTGATGGGCAGCGAGCCGCTGCTGCCGAAACAGGGCGAACTCGAAGGCGACGAATTCCTGGCCCAGATGATCGTGGTGGCCCACGATATCTCGCCGGCCGACATGCTGAAATTCCGCGACCGCTCCTTCATCGGTTTCGTGACCGACGTCGGCGGGCAGAACTCGCACACCGCCATCGTGGCGCGTTCGCTCGACATTCCGGCGGCGGTCGGCATGTCGCAGGCCTCGACCCTGATCCAGCAGGACGACTGGGTGATCATCGACGGCGACGCCGGCGTGGTGATCGTGACCCCGAGCGCGCAGGTGCTGGAGCAGTACCGCGAACGCCAGCTGGCCGCGCTGCGCGTGCGCAAGAAGCTGGGCAAGCTGAAAAAGACCCCGGCCATCACCAAGGACGGCACGCCGATCCAGCTGATGGCCAATATCGAGCTGCCGGAGGACTGCGAGCACGCGATGGAGTCCGGCGCCAACGGCGTGGGCCTGTTCCGTTCCGAATTCCTGTTCATGGGCCGCGGCGACAGCATGCCGTCCGAGGACGAACAGTACGAACAGTACACCAGGGCCGTGCTGGCCATGAAAGGCCGCCCGGTCACCATCCGCACGCTCGACATCGGCGCCGACAAGCCGCTGGACCAGATGGAGCACACCGCGCTCAATCCGGCCCTGGGCCTGCGCGCCATCCGCTACTGCCTGGCGGAGCCGCAGATTTTCCTGACCCAGCTGCGTGCCATCCTGCGCGCCTCGGTGCATGGCAAGGTGCGCATCCTGATCCCGATGATGGCGCATGCCTTCGAGATCGAGCAGTCGCTGGCCATGATCAAGCGCGCCAAGGCGCAACTGGACGAGCGGGGCGAGAAGTACGATCCGGAAGTGCCGGTCGGCGCCATGATCGAGATTCCCGCTGCCGCGCTGGCGCTGCCGATGTTCGTCAAGAAGATGGATTTCCTGTCCATCGGCACCAATGACCTGATCCAGTACACGCTGGCGATCGACCGCGTCGATTACGAAGTGGCGCACCTGTACAACCCGCTGCACCCGGCCATCCTGCAGTTGATCGCCATGACCATCGCCGCCGGCCACAAGGCCGGCATCGAGGTGGCGGTGTGCGGCGAAATGGCGGGCGACGCCAAGCTGACCCGCCTGCTGCTGGGCATGGGCCTGCGCGAATTCTCGATGCACCCGTCGCAGCTGCTGTCGGTCAAGCAGGAAATCCTGAACAGCGACCTGTCGCTGATCAAGCCGCAGATGCGCAAGATCATGCGGGCCATGGACCCGGACGCGATCGCCGACGCCGTCATTGCCCTGCAAGCGCTGTAATACCAACTCTTTTTTAACCGGATTCACATGCCTTCGATCGGAATCGTCTCGCCGCAGACCATGCACTTTGCGGAACCCCTTCAGCTGCAGAGCGGAGCGTCGCTGCGCGAGTACATGCTGATGTACGAGACCTATGGCACGCTGAATGCGGAGAAATCCAACGCCGTGCTGGTGTGCCATGCGCTGAACGCCTCGCACCACGTGGCTGGATACTACGCGGACAATCCAAAGAACGTGGGCTGGTGGGACAATATGGTCGGCCCTGGCAAGCCGCTCGATACCGACAAGTTCTTTGTCATCGGCGTCAACAACCTGGGCTCCTGCTTCGGTTCGACCGGGCCGATGCACGTCAACCCGGAAACCGGCAAACCTTACGGCGCCGCCTTCCCGGTGGTGACGGTGGAAGACTGGGTGGCCGCCCAGGCGCGCCTGGCCGACCAGCTGGGCATCCAGCAGTTCGCCGCGGTGATGGGCGGCTCGCTGGGCGGGATGCAGGCATTGGCCTGGTCCATCATGTACCCCGAGCGCCTGCGCCACTGCCTGGTGATCGCATCGACGCCGAAGCTGTCGGCGCAGAACATCGCCTTCAACGACGTGGCGCGCCAGGCCATCCTGTCCGACCCGGACTACCATGGCGGCGACTTCTACGAGCACAGCGTAGTGCCGAAGAACGGACTGAAAGTGGCGCGCATGATCGGCCACATCACCTACCTGTCGGACGACGACATGGCCGAGAAGTTCGGGCGCAAGCTGCGCGATATGGCGGCCAGCGGCGACTACAAATTCGGCTTCGGCATCGACTTCGAGATCGAGTCCTACCTGCGTTACCAGGGCGACAAGTTCGCGGAGTATTTTGACGCCAACACCTACCTGCTGATCACCAAGGCGCTCGACTACTTCGACCCCGCACGCAAATTCGACGGCGATCTGACCAGGACCCTGGCCGGCACCAAGGCCAAGTTCTTCCTCGCTTCATTCACCACGGACTGGCGTTTCTCGCCGGAGCGCAGCCGCGAAATCGTGCAGGCGCTGCTGGCCAACCGCCGCGAAGTGACCTACGCCGAGATCGACGCGCCGCACGGCCACGACGCCTTCCTGCTCGAGGATTCGCGCTATATGAACATGGTGCGCGCCTACTACGAGCAAGTGTGGAACGAAACGAACAAGGAACAAGCAGCATGACTTTCGATGACCTGAGCAGCGCCCGTCCCGACCTGGCCTTCATCGCGCACTGGGTGCACGAAGGCGCCCATGTGCTCGACGTGGGCTGCGGCGACGGCGTAATGATGGACTACCTGCAGAGCGGCAAGCGCTGCACCGGCTACGGCCTGGAGCTGGCGGACGAGCAGGTGCTGGCATCGACCCGGCGCGGCGTGCGCGTGATCCAGCAGGACTTCGAGAAGGGCCTGGGCATCTTCGGCGACAACTCCTTCGATACGGTGCTGTGCCTGTCCTCGCTGCAGATGATGAAGCACGTGGAAGACCTGCTGCGCGACATCGTGCGCGTGGGCCGCGAAGCCATCGTGTCCTTCCCCAACTTCGCCTACTGGCCGCACCGTGTGGCGCTGCTGAAGGGCCGCATGCCGGTTTCCAAGTCGCTGCCGTACCAGTGGCACGATACGCCGAACGTGCGCTGCGCCACCATTTACGACTTCCAGGAACTGGCCGAAGAGGTAGGGCTGGAAGTGATCGAATGCGTGGCGTTGGCCGAGGGCAAGACCGTATCGGTGCTGCCTAACCTGCGCGGCGACCTGGCCGTGTTCCGCTTGCGCAAAAAGCAAAGCAGTTAAGCTCTTGTGGTATCGTAGTTAATATGAAGAAGTTCAAGCTTACCCTGATCGCGCTGGCGCTGGCCGCCGGCGCCGCGTCGGCCCAGCCGCCGGCGCCGATGAATCCGAAGGCTGACGGCATTCCCGTCACCAAGCTGTCGCGCCTGCGCGTGTTTGCCGATGAACAGGAGATGGACCAGCAGTCCAAGCTCCAGTATTCCCAAATGCTGAGCGAAGCGAAGCAGAAAGAAGCGCTGGTCCCAGACAGCGATCCCCAGGTGAAACGCCTGCGCGCCATCGCCGCCCGTATCGTGCCGAATGCGAAGCGCTGGAATCCCGCGGCCGCCAACTGGGAGTGGGAAGTCAACCTGCTCCATTCCGACCAGGTCAACGCCTTCTGCATGCCCGGTGGCCGCATTGCGTTCTTCAGCGGCATCCTGACGAAACTGAACCTGACCGACGATGAAGTGGCGATGGTCATGGGCCATGAGATTGCCCATGCCTTGCGCGAACATGCCCGCAAGCGCGCGGTGCAGTCGACCGCCGTGTCGATCGCCAGCCGCCTGGGCGGCGCTGTGCTGTCGTCCTACCTCGGCATTGACCCGCGCCTCACCGATGCCGGCGCCAACATGGCGGGCCAGCTGACGGTGATGAAATTCTCGCGCGGCGACGAGACCGAAGCCGATCTGGTCGGCATCGACCTGGCAGCCCGCGCCGGCTTCGACCCGCGTGCCGGCATCGCCCTGTGGAAGAAAATGGGCGCTGTGAATTCGCAGGAGCCGATGGAATTCCTGTCGACCCACCCGAGCGGCGATTCGCGCATCCAGGACCTGCAGAAGAATATGCCGCTGGTGCTGCCGGTCTATGCCCGCGTGCGCGGCCTGGACGTCAACAAGCTGCCTCCGTACCAGTCTTCGCCGCTGCCGAACTGACATGCCCCGCCCGAAGCAAGCCGCGAGCGCGCCGCCGTTGCCGATGCGCGACGGCGTCACGCCCAGCTATTTGTGGCTGCCCGCGGGCGAGTGGCCGGACATGATCAGCTTCATGACCGCCAACTATCCCGCCGTGACCGAAGCGCAGTGGCGCGAGCGCATGGCGCGCGGCGACGTGGTGGACGGCAAGGGCGTACCGCTGCGCCCCGAGTCGCGCTACGTGCGCGGCGCCCGCATCTGGTACTACCGCGAGCTCGATGTCGAATTCCCGATCCCGTTTGAAGAGGAAATACTGCACCAGGACGAGCACATCGTCGTGGTCGACAAGCCGCACTTCCTGCCCACCATTCCCTCCGGCCGCTTCGTGAAAGAGACGCTGCTGGTGCGCGTGCGGCAAAAGCTTGGCATCGAGGACCTGGTGCCGATCCACCGCCTGGACCGCGAAACGGCGGGGCTGGTGATCTTCTCCTGTAATGTCCGCAGCCGCGGCGATTACCAGTCGCTGTTCCAGAAACGCCTGGTGCAGAAGGAGTATGAAGCGCTGGCCGGCCCGCTGCCGGGCCGGGAATTTCCCTTCGTCTACCGCAGCCGGATGGTAGAGGGCGACAAATTCTTCACCATGAAGGAAGAACCGGGCGAGCCGAATTCGGAAACCATGATCGACGTGATCGGGCAGCGCGGCGAACATGTGCTGTACCGACTGTGGCCGCACACCGGGCGCCAGCACCAGCTGCGCGTGCACTTGTCGTCGCTCGGCATCCCGATCGTGAACGATGTCTTCTATCCCGTCGCCTTGCCGTGCAAGCAGGACGACGTCTCCGCGCCGCTCAAGCTGCTGGCCAAGGCCATCGGCTTCCCCGACCCGCTGACGGGCGAGTGGCGCTACTTCGAAAGCAAACGGACGCTTTGAGCCGGCGCCGCCGCATGGATTAGTGCGAAGGTGCGGACTTGGGGCTGTAGCTGGAACCCGGCGGGGCCCAGAACAGCGGGCCTTTGGGCGAGATCTGCAGGTTGTCGGCCAGGCCTTGCTTCTTCAGCTCGCGGCGCAAGCCTTCAACACCGTCTTCGCTTTCGATGACGAAGGCTTCATCGATGACGTCGCCGTAGTGGTTGTTGGTCGAATCCACCGCCAGGTCGACGAAATCCTCCTCGGTTTGCAGCGACCACAGATGCACGTCTTCATCGGTTGCGAAAGTCTTGATACGCCAGGCTCCCTTTTCCGTTTTCACGAACTGGATCGTGTCGAAAGCATCGTCCGTGGCTTCCGTTTCCTCATCGTTGATGTAGCTGCTCTGGATAGTGAGCGTGAACAGGACCAGGACAGTTTTCATTGCGCTGCGAATGGAAAATGGATAACAGGGCCAATTTTACACGGCCCGGATGTTAAGCTACCTTATTGGCTAATCCGGGCAGGAGGAGGCTGGCGAATGCGAAAGGCGATTCCGGCATTGCTGCTGTACGCGAACTGCGCGCTGGCACAGGCGCCGGTGGCGCTGTACACCGAAGAATTTCCTCCCTACAACATGACGCAGGGCGCCAGGCTGAGTGGCATTTCGACCGATCTGGTGGAGCTGTTGTTCCGTCAAACGGGCATTGCGACGAGCGCGCCTGAAGTGGTGCCGTGGGCGCGCGGCCTGCAGCTGACGGCGACCCAGCCGCGAACCTGCCTGTTTACCGCAGCCCGTGTGCCGGAGCGCGAGCACCTGTACACCTGGGTGGGGCCGATCGCCAGGGCTGAATGGGCGCTGTACGCGCGCAAAAAAGACCAGCTGAAGGTGCGCAGCCTGGAGGATGTGCGCAATATGAAGATCGGCACCTATATCGGCGACATGTCCATCGCCTATCTGCGCGAGCGGGGCTTCAGGGTGGAAGCCGCGAGCTCCGACAAGCTGAACCCGGCCAAGTTGCGTGCCGGACGCATCGACCTGTGGTCGGTGAGCCGGCTGCCTGGCGCTGCCATACTGAAATCGCTGGGTTATGAGGATATGGAAGTGGTGCTGCGCTTTACGGCAGTCGATATGTATATTGCGTGCAGCCCGGACATGCCGCCTTCGGATATCGCCCGCCTGAACGAGGGCTTGCGCCAGCTGTACCAGGACGGCAGCGTGCAGCGCATCTACCGGCGCTACGGTTTTGAGGACGCAGCGCCGAGCCTGGGCTCTCATTAGTTGGGCATGCTCAAGCGTGGTATTCGATGATCAGCGGTGCGTGGTCGGAGAACTTTTCTTCCTTGTAAACGGACACGGTGTGGGCCTTGGCTGCGATGCCCGGGGTGGCGACGTGGTAGTCGATGCGCCAGCCCACGTTCTTCGCATAAGCCTGGCCGCGGTTGGACCACCAGGTGTACTGTTCCGGGCGCGGGTCCAGGCCGCGGTGCACGTCGACGTAGCCGACTTCGTCGAACAGCCTGGTCATCCAGGCGCGCTCCTCAGGCAGGAAACCGGAATTTTTCAGGTTGCCCTTCCAGTTTTTCAAGTCGATCTCTTTGTGGGCGATGTTCCAGTCGCCGCAGATGACGAACTCGCGGCCTTCGGCGCGCAGCTGCTGCAGGTGCGGCAGGAACAGGTCCATGAAACGGAATTTGGCGAGCTGGCGTTCTTCCGACGAGGAACCGGACGGGCAGTACACCGAAATCACGGTCAGGTTGCCGAAGTCGGCGCGCACATAGCGGCCTTCGGCGTCGAATTCCGGGCTGCCGAAGCCGATCATCACGCGGTCAGGCGCGGTCTTGCTGTAGATCCCGGTGCCGGAGTAGCCTTTTTTTTCGGCGTAGTGGAAGTGGCCGTGGTAGCCGTGCGGATTGAGGAATTCCTCGGTCATGTCCGGCGCCTGCGCCTTCAGTTCCTGCACGCAGATGATGTCGGCGTCCACCGTCGCCATCCAGTTGAAAAAGCCCTTCTTGGCGGCGGAGCGGATTCCGTTCAGGTTTGCGGAAATGATTTTTGGCATAGGTGTTCCGGTTAAAATATCGGCACTTTGAACTGAGATGGGTGCACTATGAGCAATTTGAGGCAAGAGTTTATCGCGTTTTCCGTACAGGCGGGAGTGCTGAAATTCGGCGAGTTTACGACCAAAGCAGGGCGCCAGTCGCCCTATTTCTTCAACGCCGGCCTGTTCCACGACGGCGCGACCTTGGCCAAGCTGGCCGACTTCTACGCCCAGACCCTGCTGGATTCCGGCATTGAATTCGACATGCTGTTCGGCCCGGCCTACAAGGGCATTACCCTGGCCTCGGCGACCGCGATGGCGCTGGCCGGCAAAGGCCGCAACACTTCCTTCGCCTACAACCGCAAGGAAGCCAAGGACCACGGCGAGGGCGGCACCCTGGTGGGCGCCAAGCTGACTGGCAAAGTTGTCATTATTGACGATGTGATCTCGGCCGGGACCTCGGTGCGCGAGTCGGTGGAAATGATCCGCAACGCCGGCGCCGAGCCTTGCGCGGTGCTGATCGCCCTGGACCGCATGGAGCGCGGCGGCAAGGATGGCCAGATGTCCGAGCTGTCGGCAGTGCAGGAAGTGAGCAAGAACTACGGCATTCCGGTGATTTCGATCGGCAACCTGTCCGACCTGTTCACCTATTTGTCGGCCGACCCGTCGCTTGCACAACACAAGGACGCGGTGGCGGCTTACCGCTCGCGCTACGGCGTCGAGTAAAGCGCGCTGGCGCCCGGCGGGCGTTGTGCTAGACTGCGATTACTTCCTTACAACATTGGAACGAGGAAAGTAATGAACATCGCAACGCTCAAGGTGTACGGCGACCAGTCCGCCGTGGCGGATGTGCGGGACGGGCTCCCCAGCGAGCCCGACAGCGACTGGAAGAAGGGCGACACCAGCCCGACCGGCCGCACCCGCCTTGACCACGGCTTCTACGCCACGCTGGGCACAGATCCCGACCCGGACGCCTTGATGCGCAAGGTGCGCGCCTACCTGCACGAATGCCAGGCGCGCGGCATCAACTTCGACGCCGCGCCGATCCAGGCCGAATTGCGCATTGCCTTTGTTCCCGCTGCGCCTGCACAGGGCGCATCCACCCTCGATTTCACGCTGGCCGATCTCTCGCTGTTGCTGGAGATGGGCATTGCGCTGAGCATTTCTTCCTGACCGCATGAACCGATTTTCCGAAGACCGCTTCGCCACCTTCAAGGGGCGCAATGGCGCCGAACGCAAGATCCACATCTGGGAGCCGTTGCAGGCGCCGGCCGGCGTGCTGCTGGCGATACACGGCGGCCTGGCGCATGCGGGCGATTATGTGACGCCGGCGCTGTATTTCAAGCAGCACCGCTTTGCCACAGTCGCGTTCGACCTGTGCGGGCATGAGCATGCGCGCCGGGTCGATATTCCGGATTTCGGCATTTTTGTCGAGGAGGTGGAGCTGTTCCTGCATTGGGTCAAGCAGCATTTTCCTGGCGTGCCGGTATTCATCATGGGGCATTCGATGGGGGCGCTGATTGCCACGCGCTTCGGGCTCGAGCGCTTGGAGCGCGATCCGCTGGTGAAGGGGTTTGTGCTGTCTTCGCCGTATTACGTGAATGCGATCAAGGTACCGGCGGTGCTGGAGAAGTTGTCCGGTGTGCTGGCGGCGCTGCTGCCGACCATGAAGGTGCCGATGGCGTCGTTGACCGATGTGCTGACGCATGATGCGTCGATCACGGCGCGCCATCACCGCGATGAGGCGGACAATGTGCGGGCCAGCGAGTGCACGGTGCGGTTTGGGGTGGCGCTGCAGGGGGCGCAGAAGGGGCTGGCTGAGAAGATGCCGACCTGGCGCTGGCCGTTATACGCTGTTGTGGCGGGGGACGACAAGCTGGCCGACCCGAAGGCGACGCTGGACCTGCTGGCGATGATTGATCCCAAGCTGCTGGAATGCCATGTGCAGCACGAGAATTACCACGAGAATTTCAATGAGGTGAATCGGGAGGAGATCTTTGCCGATATCTTGCGCTGGATGTGCGCGCACCTTTCAAAACCGGTAAACCAGGGGCAGGCACAAGTGCCTGACCCTGTATGATCTCGCAGCTAACGCGAATGGGTTTAGGATTTTGATTTTCGACGAAGATCAAAGGCGCACAACCGTAACCCCTGGCCGCGCCGCAGACGGGGTCTGACCCTGCGGGTCAGACCCCGGTTTACCGGGTTTAAGAGGCCAGCTTCTTCTTCAGCAGCTCGGTCAGCTGGGCCGGATTGGCCTTGCCTTTCGAGGCCTTCATCGCTTGGCCGATCAGCGCATTGATCGCCGCTTCCTTGCCTGCGCGGTACTGCTCGACGGACTTCTCGTTGTTGGCGATGACTTCGTTGACGATCGCTTCCAGCGCACCGGTATCGGAAATCTGCTTCAGGCCTTTCTGCTCGATGATCGCATCGACCAGGTTCGGATCTTCCGACTTCGCTTCCCACATCGCGCCGAACACTTCCTTCGCGATCTTGTTGGAGATCGTGCCGTCGGCGATGCGTTTCAGCATGCCGGCCAGCTGCGCTGGCAGCACCGGCGCATCGGTGATCTCGACGCCTTCGCGGTTCAGGGTCGACGACACGTCGCCCATCAGCCAGTTGGCGGCGGCTTTCGCGTTTTCCTTGCCGGCAGCGGCAACCACGCCTTCGAAGTAGGTGGCCATGCCTTTGGAGGCGGTCAGCACCAGCGAATCGTATTCCGGCAGCTTGTACTCTTCCACGAAGCGCGCGCGCATCACGGCCGGCAGCTCAGGCATCGACGCCTTCACGCTCTCGATCCAGTCGGCGCCGATGGTCAGCGGCGGCAGGTCCGGGTCGGGGAAGTAGCGGTAATCCTGCGCGTCTTCCTTGGTGCGCATTTCGCGCGTGACCTTCTTGTCCGGATCGTACAGGCGCGTCGCTTGCACGACTTTGCCGCCGTCTTCGATCAGCTCGATCTGGCGCGCGACTTCAACGTGCACGGCTTCTTCGATGAAGCGGAAGGAATTCAGGTTCTTGATCTCGCAGCGCGTGCCGAATTCCTTCTGGCCTTTTGGACGCACCGAGACGTTGATGTCGCAGCGGAAGGAGCCTTCCTGCATATTGCCGTCGCAAATGCCCAGCCACATGACCAGGCCGTGCAGGGCCTTGCAGTAAGCCACGGCTTCGGCAGCGGAGTGGATTTCCGGCTCGGAGACGATTTCCAGCAGCGGGGTCCCGGCGCGGTTCAGGTCAATGCCCGACATGCCGTGGTAGTCCTCATGCAGCGACTTGCCCGCGTCTTCCTCGAGGTGGGCGCGGGTCAGGTTCACGGTGCGGGTGACGAATTCGCCGTCCTTCTCGAAGCCGAAAGTCAGCTTGCCGCCCTTTACCACCGGATCTTCGAACTGGGAGATCTGGTAGCCTTTCGGCAGGTCGGGATAGAAGTAGTTCTTGCGGGCGAAGATCGACTGCGGAGCCACCTCCGCGCCGACGGCCAGGCCGAAGCGGATCGCGCGGTCGACCGCTTGCTTGTTCATCACAGGCAGCACGCCCGGCAGTGCCAGGTCAACCGGGCTGGCCTGGGTGTTTGGTTCGGCGCCGAACTTGGTCGGCGAACCGCTGAAAATTTTGGATTCGGTAGTGAGCTGTACGTGGTTCTCAATACCGATGACGACTTCCCATTCCATATTCTTTTTTCCTTAGATAGCCGCAGGAGCGCGCTTGTGCCAATCGGTAGCTTGCTGGAACTGGTGGGCCACATTCAGCAGCTTCGCTTCCGCGAAGTAGTTGCCGATGATTTGCAGGCCGACCGGGCGGCTGGCGTTCTTTTCGCCTTCGCCGAATCCGCAAGGAATGGACATGCCAGGCAGGCCGGCCAGGCTGGTGGACAGGGTGAAGATGTCGGCCAGGTAGTTCGCTACCGGATCGTCGGCCTTCGAACCCAGGTCCCAGGCCACGGTTGGCGCCACAGGGCCCATGATCACGTCGCACTGGCTGCCCAGCACGTTGGCGAAGTCCTGGGTGATCTTGCGGCGGATCTTCTGCGCTTTCAGGTAGTAGGCGTCGTAGTAGCCGTGGCACAGGATATAGGTGCCGACCATGATGCGGCGCTGTACTTCCGGACCGAAGCCTTCGGCGCGGCTCTTGCGGTACATGTCCTGCAGGTCCTTGTAGCCTTCGGCGCGGTGGCCGTAGCGCACGCCGTCAAAGCGCGACAGGTTGGAGGAGGCTTCCGCTGGAGCGATCATGTAATAGGCTGGGATGGCCAGCGCGGTGTTCGGCAGCGAGATGTCGACCAGGGTGGCGCCCAGTTCCACGAACTTGGCCAGCGCGGCGCGCACGGCTTTTTCCACGTCGGCTGCCAGGCCTTCGCCAAAGTATTCCTTCGGCACGCCGATGCGCAGGCCTGCCAAAGGCTTGTTCAGGTCGCGGGTGAAGTCTTCGGCGGCGTTGCCCTGTTCAGCAGTCAGGCTGGTCGAATCGCGCTCGTCGAAGCCGGTCATGGCGGACAGCAGCAGCGCGCAGTCTTCGGCGGTTTGCGCCATCGGGCCTGCCTGGTCGAGCGAGGAGGCGAAGGCGATCATGCCGAAGCGCGAGGCGCGGCCGTAGGTGGGTTTGATGCCTGTGATGCCGCAGAACGATGCCGGCTGGCGGATCGAGCCGCCGGTGTCGGTGCCGGTCACGCCTGGGGCCAGCCGTGCGGCGACCGCAGCGGCGGAACCGCCGGAGGAGCCGCCCGGGACGGCAGACTTGTCCCACGGGTTTTTGACGGCGCCGAAGGCCGAGTTCTCGTTCGAGGAACCCATGGCGAATTCGTCGCAATTCAGCTTGCCGAGGTTGACCATGCCGGCGTCCAGCATCTTCTGCACCACGGTGGCGTCGAAGGGGCTGGTGTAATTGGCCAGCATTTTCGAGCCGGCGGTGGAGCGCCAGCCTTTGGTCACGAAGATGTCCTTGTGGGCGATCGGCACGCCGGTCAGGGGCGTGGCGGTGCCGGCGGCGATGCGCTTGTCGGCTGCTTCGGCCTGGGCCAGCGTCAGCGCGCGGTCCACGTGCAGGAAGGCGTTCAGGTCGCTCTTTTCAATTCGGTCCAGGAAGTGGGTCGCCAGTTGGACGGCGCTGACTTCCTTCTTTTGCAGGAGCTCGGAGAGCTCTTTGATTGTTTTGGTGTGCATTCGTTTTATCCTCTTAAACCCGGTAAGGCGGGGTCAGACCCAAGTGTCAGACCCAGGTCGGCGGCCGCCGCGTGTCAGGGTCCGACCCTTGGGTCGTACCCAGGTTTACCGGGTTTGCTATTCGATCACCTTCGGCACCAGATACAGGCCGTCCTCGGTCTTGGGCGCCACTTTCTGGTACTCCTCGCGGCGATTCGGCTCGGTTGCCACGTCTTCGCGCAGGCGCAGGGAGACTTGCATGGCGTTGGCCAGCGGGTGGGACAGCGGGGCGACACCCTCGGTGTCCACGGCCTGCATCTGCTCGGCCAGCGCGAAAATGCCGTTCAGCTTTTCCAGCATATTGGCCGAATGGGCTTCGTCCATCTCCAACTGGGCCAGTTTGGCGATGCGGTTAACGTCGTTCAGTGTCAGGGACATGGAATTGTCAGAAATATAATTTATTGAATTGATTGCCTATCACCAGTTAAATCGCCGCTAACACCGCATAAATCAACGGTTGCGTACGCGCACAATAGAGTGGATTTAAGGCAAATAACCTACAGATTATAAGGTACAATCGCGGGTTAATGCGCTGCTGGTGCTGACTGCCCGCCTGGCCGCATTTGACCGGATACCTTAAATAACGAATTTTGCGCATTGCGCCCTACAGGACACTCATGTTTGGTTTTTTACGTCGCTATATTTCGTCCGACCTGGCTATCGACCTGGGTACGGCGAACACCCTGATTTATGTACGCGGTTCCGGCATCGTGCTGGACGAACCTTCGGTCGTGGCGATTCGCCAGGAAGGTGGCCCGAACGGCAAGAAAACCATCCAGGCCGTTGGTAAGGAAGCGAAACAGATGCTGGGTAAAGTCCCAGGCAACATCGAGGCGATCCGCCCGATGAAAGACGGCGTGATCGCCGACTTCACCGTCACCGAGCAGATGCTCAAGCAGTTCATCCGCATGGTGCACGATTCCAAATTCTTCCGCCCATCGCCGCGCATCATCATCTGCGTGCCTTGCGGCTCGACCCAGGTGGAGCGCCGTGCGATCCGCGAATCGGCGCTGGGCGCTGGCGCATCGCAGGTGTACCTGATCGAAGAACCGATGGCAGCGGCAATCGGCGCCGGCCTGCCGGTATCCGACGCGACCGGCTCCATGGTGGTCGACATCGGCGGCGGCACCACCGAGGTGGGCATCATCTCGCTGGGCGGCATGGTGTACAAGGGTTCGGTGCGC
>JBCNPK010000045.1:0-45256 GCA_039593355.1 Pseudoduganella sp. | reverse complement strand
CTAGTTTTGACGCGTCGGCCTTCTCCACCCGTTTCGCGGGTGAAGTGAAGGGCTTCAACGTCGAGGACTACCTCGACGCCAAAGAAGCGCGTCACATGGATAAATTCATCCACTTCGGCATGGCCGCTGGCATCCAGGCAATCCAGGATTCCGGCATCACCGTGACTGAAGAAAATGCCGATCGTATCGGCGTCATCATTGGTTCCGGCATCGGCGGCTTGCCGATGATCGAAGCGCAGAAGGAAGACTACGACAAGCGCGGTCCGCGCCGTATCTCCCCGTTCTTCGTGCCGGCATCGATTATCAATATGATTTCCGGCAATCTGTCGATCAAATACGGCATGCGCGGTCCAAACCTGTCCATCGTGACGGCTTGCACCACCGGCCTGCACTCGATTGGCGCGGCTGCCCGCCTGATTGAATACGGCGATGCGGATGTCATGATCGCCGGCGGCGCGGAATCGACCGTGTCGCCACTGGGCCTGGGCGGTTTCGCTTCGGCTCGCGCACTGTCCTCGCGCAACGATGACCCTGCGACCGCGTCCCGCCCATGGGACAAGGACCGCGACGGCTTCGTGCTGGGCGAAGGCGCAGGCGTCATGGTTCTGGAAGAGTACGAACACGCGAAAGCGCGCGGCGCCAAGATCTATGCAGAATTGCTGGGCTTTGGCATGAGCGCCGATGCATATCACATGACCTCGCCTCTGGAAGACGGCGCCGGTGGCAGCAAGTCGGCGCAGAACGCGCTGAAGAACGCTGGCATCAACCCTGACCAGGTGAACTATGTGAACGCACACGGCACCTCGACCCCGCTGGGCGACGTGGCTGAAGTCCAAGGTGTCAAGCGCACCTTCGGCGAGCACGCCAAGAAGCTGGTTGTCAGCTCCACCAAGTCGGCCACCGGCCACCTGCTGGGCGGCGCTGGCGGCCTGGAATCCGTGTTCACCGTACTGGCGATCCACAACCAGGTGATTCCACCGACCATCAACCTGTTCAACCAGGATCCGGCTTGCGATCTGGACTTCTGCGCCAATACCGCGCGCAGCGCCACGATCAACTATGCGCTGAAGAACTCCTTCGGCTTCGGCGGTACCAACGGCAGCCTGCTGTTCGGTAAAGTCTAAACGGAACTTTCCAGCCTCGCTCCGGTCTTAGTGCCGGGGCGAGCGCTCCTGCTGTACCCCACCAACCTAATTTCATCATGTCGATCGCGGCATCCGTCGCCGTTCGTCCGTCGCCATGCCTGCGCGCTTTGCGGGCAGGGATTGTTGCGTCCGTGCTGTCCGTGGGCGCCTGGTGCGGCCAGCCCTTGCCGGCGGCCGCGCTGGCGGCGGGGCTGCGGCGCGATGTCAATTGCAGCCGCATTGATATTTCCGGTGTCGGAGAAATCCGGCTGACGGTATACCGGAATCAGTGCCGGGCTCGCTGGTTGGATGGCTGCACCGTTTGGCCGGGCGCCATGCTGCTGCACGCCGAGCTGGAAGACGGCCGGCGGCTCTGGCTGGCCTTGCTGCCGGACAGCGTGGCGGGCGGCGACTGGCGGCGCCTGCAGGCCGCCGTGCGGGCGCAACTGCAAAAAATATGAACCAATCTTCGCGGGGCTGATCTGATGAAGGTAGACCCAGATCGTGAGCTGGTTGAGCGCGCGCGCGCAGGGGAGCGGTCGGCTTTCGACCTGCTGGTGGCGCGTTACCAGCGGCGCCTGCTGCGCCTGGTGCTGCGCCTGCTGCGCGACCAGGCGGAAGCGGAGGACGTGGTGCAGGAAACCTTCCTCCGGGCTTACCGGGCTCTGCCGCGGTTTCGGGGCGATGCGGCGTTTTATACCTGGCTGTACCGGATTGCCCTGAACGGGGCGCGCAATGCCATCCTGCGGCGACGCCAGCGCGGTGCGCCGCAGGGAGTGACGCCGGCCCAGCTGGCGGCGCCGGTGGGGGAGGTCGGGACGCCGGAGTCGATGCTGCTTAGCAAACAGGTGATGCAGACTGTCGACGCTGCGATGGAGGCTTTGCCGCTGGAGCTGCGCACTGCCATTGTCCTGCGCGAAATCGAGGGCTTGAGTTATGAGGAAATTGCGCAAATCATGGAGTGCCCGCTGGGAACGGTGCGCAGCCGCATTTTCCGGGCGCGCGAGGCGATTGCGCGGCGGCTGCGGCCTTTGCTGGATTTGCCTGTCGACAAGCGTTGGTGAGGAGGTGTCATGATTGTGCTGCCGGATGAAGATGAGAAGCCCGTGGCCGCCCAGGTCAACGCGGCAATCGGCGATGCCTTGCGCCTGAGCGTGGCAGAGGCGGCATTCAGCCCCGGCTTTGAGGCGCGGCTGGCTGCGGCGCTCGATGCGGCCGGCAGCCTGGGCACGGCCTCGGTGCCGGGAGGTGGGGAAGCGGCGCCGGCGACATTGGAGAACGGCAGCCAGGAGCAGGCGGGCGGGGCACAGGCAGCAGCGGCGGATGCGGCCGGGCAGGGAACGCAGGCGGCGGAAGTTGCCTCTTGAAACCTGGCGGGGTGCCCGCAACATATCGTCACAATATCCAGCTCCCGTTTCCGGCGAAGCTGATTTATATTGCTCCTACTTCATTGACTTTCATCAAACGCAACCATGAAAAAAACCATGATTTCTGCGCTGGTGCTCAGTGCAGCTTCCCTTGGCCTGCCAGTCATTGCCGGTTTTGCTCCCGCCTATGCAGCGGCGCCCGCCGTTGCCGGGTTGCCGGACTTTGCCGACCTCGTTGAGCGCGTCGGCCCGGCGGTCGTGAATATCAGGACCACGGAGCGGATTACCCAGGGCGATGTCGATGCGGCGGGCCAGGCAGACGAAATGCAGGAATTCCTGCGCCGCTTCTTCGGCGGCCAGGTGCCGCGCGGCCAGTCGCCGCGCCGCCGTAACCTGCCGACGCCGGGCCAGGAAATCCAGCGTGGCATCGGTTCGGGCTTCGTGGTGTCGGCCGACGGCTATGTGCTGACCAATGCCCACGTGGTCGACGGCGCCGACGAGGTGTACGTGACCTTGACCGACAAGCGCGAATTCAAGGCCAAGGTGCTGGGCGCCGATGCGCGCGCCGACGTGGCCGTGCTGAAGATCGATAGCGGGGGCAAGCTGCCTTACCTGACCATTGGCGACCCGAACAAGGCGCGCGTAGGCGAATGGGTGATCGCGATCGGTTCGCCGTTCAACCTGGAGAGCACCGTGACCTCGGGCATCATCTCGGCCAAGGCGCGCGACACCGGCGACCTGCTGCCGCTGATCCAGAGCGACGTGGCGGTCAATCCGGGCAACTCGGGCGGCCCCTTGATCAATATGCGCGGCGAGGTGATCGGCATCAATTCGCAGATCGCCACGCTGTCGGGCGGTTATAACGGCATTTCCTTCGCGATCCCGATCGACGAGGCGATGCGCGTGGCCGACCAGCTGAAAAAATCCGGCAAGGTCACCCGTGGCCGCCTCGGCGTGCAGATCGGCGAGCTCAATAAGGACGTGGCCGAGTCGCTGGGCCTGAAGAACAACAAGGGGGCGGAAGTGACCCAGGTCGAGCCGGGCAGCCCGGCGGACAAGGCCGGCGTGCGCGTCGGTGACGTGGTGATCAAGTACAACGGCAAGGATATCGACCGCTTTGCCGACCTGACCCGCATGGTGCTGGGGACCGCGCCAGGCACCAAGTCCACCCTGACCGTGTGGCGCAAGGGCGCGCCGACCGAGCTGCACGTGACCGTGGGCGAGGCCGATCCGGACAACAAGGTGGCCGGCCGTTCAAACGGCAGGAAGGGCGAGAAGAAGGCCGATGAGCCTGCCACTGGGGCCAATGCGCTGGGCTTCGTGGTCAGCGACCTGACCCCGGCGCAGAAACGCGAGCTGGGGGTGAACGGCGGCGTGATGGTGGAAGACACCGACGGCCCGGCCGAAGCGGCCGGCCTGCGCCAGGGCGACATCCTGCTGATGTTGAACAATCAGGACATCGTGGACGCCAAGCAGTTCAATGCTGCCGTGGCCAAGCTGGATCCGAAGCGTGCGGCGGCGGTGCTGGTGCGCCGTGGCAACCAGGCACAGCACTTCTCGCTGCGCCCGGCGCCGGCTTCCAAGTAATCGGCAGTAAGCGACGCCGCCGCGCGTTTGTCGCCCCTCAGGGCGGCAGGCGTGCGGCGGCGTTACATTTGGCTATCCGTCACTCGGGAGCCAGCCGTGACGCTGCATGAGTTTGACAACTACGATGTGCGCACCGAAGATGAAGGCATCAAGACCCGAGTGACCATGGTGGAGAAAGACACGCAAGCCATCCTGCAGCGCTTGGACCGGGAAATGGCCACGAAAGCCGACCTGGAGCGGGCAGTCGCGACCTTGGTCAAGTGGATTGTCGGTTCCGAGCTGGGGTCGCTTGGGCTGACGGTGACCATCATGACCTTCGTCCTGAACTATGCACCGCCGCCTCAGGGGCGATTTGCCAGGCAGGAGGCGGGCGCGGTAGTTGCGGCCGCGCCAGCCCAGCCGGCGCCGATCATTATCTACATTCCTCCTGGCGCGCTACAATGGCAACCCGCGCCCGAGGGGGCGCAGCCTAGCCAACGCAAGCCCTGAATGCATTTGACCCCGCACTTTACCTTGTACTCCCGCTCCTACTGCCACCTGTGCGAAGACATGCTGGCGGCCCTGAATGCCCTGCAAACCCCGGAGCAGCCGTTCACCGTCGAAGTGATCGACGTCGATGCCGACGCGGCCCTGGTGGCGCGGTTCGACGAGCTGGTGCCGGTGCTGTTTGCCGATCTGGACCAGCCCGAGCTGTGCCATTACTTCCTGGATGAAGCAAAAGTGCGGGCCGTGTTGTCGAAATAATTGTGGAAATAGCACTATTTCACATTCCTCCCTCTAGAAATCCGGCTTTCCCCTCTGAAATCCGGTAAAATGCCGGGGGTTACCCTTGCAACGAATTCCATAAAAAGGCGCATGAGCGCCTTTTTGTTATAGCTCGCTTCGATTTTTAATGAACAACATTCGCAATTTTTCCATCATCGCCCACATTGACCACGGCAAGTCCACGCTGGCGGATCGCATCATCCAGCTGTGCGGCGGCCTGTCCGACCGCGAGATGGAAGCGCAAGTCCTGGATTCCATGGACCTGGAACGTGAACGCGGCATCACCATCAAGGCCCAGACCGCAGCCCTGAAGTACAAGGCGCGCAACGGCGAGATCTACAACCTGAACCTGATCGACACCCCGGGCCACGTCGACTTCTCGTATGAAGTAAGCCGTTCCCTGTCGGCCTGCGAGGGCGCGCTGCTGGTGGTCGACGCGTCGCAGGGCGTGGAAGCGCAGACCGTGGCCAACTGCTACACCGCGCTCGACCTGGGCGTGGAAGTGGTGCCGGTGCTGAACAAGATCGACCTGCCGAACGCCGATCCGCCAACCGCCATCGCCGAAATCGAAGACGTGATCGGCATTGAAGCCGGCGACGCCGTGCAGTGCTCGGCCAAGACCGGCCTGGGCGTGGAAGACGTGCTGGAATCGATCATCGCCAAGGTGCCGCCGCCAAAAGGCGACCCGGAAGCGCCGCTGCAAGCGCTGATCATCGACTCCTGGTACGACGCCTACGTGGGCGTGGTGATGCTGGTGCGCGTGGTGAACGGCACCCTGAAGCAAAAGGACAAGATCAGCCTGATGGCCACCGGCGCCCAGCAGCTGGTGGACGACGTCGGCATCTTCTCGCCGCGCTCGGTCTCGCTGCCGGCGCTGACCGCAGGCCAGGTAGGCTTTGTGATCGCGGGCATCAAGGAACTGAAAGCGGCCCGCGTGGGCGACACCATCACCCACGTGCAGAATGGCGCCCCGGCGCCGCTGCCTGGCTTCAAGGAAGTGCAGCCGCAGGTGTTTGCCGGCCTGTTCCCGGTTGAAGCGAACCAGTACGACGCGCTGCGCGACTCTCTGGAAAAGCTCAAGCTGAACGACGCCGCGCTGCAGTTCGAACCGGAAGTGTCGCAGGCGCTGGGCTTCGGCTTCCGCTGCGGCTTCCTGGGCCTGCTGCACATGGAAATCGTGCAAGAGCGCCTGGAGCGCGAATTCGACATGGACCTGATCACCACCGCGCCGACCGTGGTGTACGAGGTGGAAAAGCGCGACGGTACCGTGATCAACGTCGACAACCCGTCGCGCATGCCCGATCCGAGCCACATCAACGAAGTGCGCGAGCCGATCGTGACGGTCAACCTGTACATGCCGCAGGAGTATGTCGGTTCCGTGATCACCCTGTGTATCGCCAAGCGCGGCATCCAGATGGACATGAGCTACCACGGCCGCCAGGTCAAGCTGGTGTACGAAATGCCGATGGCCGAGATCGTGCTGGACTTCTTCGACAAGCTGAAGTCGACCTCGCGCGGCTACGCCTCGATGGACTACGAGTTCAAGGAATACCGCGCGGCCGACGTGGTCAAGGTCGACATGCTGATCAACAGCGAGAAGGTCGACGCCCTGGCCATCATCGTACACCGCGCCAATGCGCCGTACCGCGGCCGCGCCGTGGCGGCCAAGATGCGCGAACTGATTCCGCGCCAGATGTTCGACGTGGCGATCCAGGCCGCCATCGGCTCCAACATCATCTCGCGTGAAAACGTGAAGGCGATGCGCAAGAACGTGCTGGCCAAGTGCTACGGCGGCGACATCACCCGTAAGAAGAAACTGCTCGAGAAGCAGAAAGCAGGTAAGAAGCGCATGAAGCAAGTGGGTTCCGTGGAGATCCCGCAAGAGGCATTCCTGGCAATCCTTCAAGTGGAAGAGAAATGACACTGCAATCCATTCTGGGCAATTTCGCTTTAATCCTGTTCGTCCTGATGGTGGTGACGGGGATCATCTGGGTCCTCGACCTGGCCGTGTTTTCCAAGCAGCGCCGCGCTGCCGCCGACAAGGCCCTGGTCGAATACGACGAACGCATGGCGCGTTCCGCCGCCAACGGCATCCGCATGGACGAGCAGGGCAATGCCCGCGCCAAGCTGGAAGCGGACATCATGCGCCAGCCGACCTGGATCGAGTATTCGGGCAGCTTCTTCCCCGTGATTGCGCTGGTGTTTTTCCTGCGCTCTTTCCTGTGGGAGCCGTTCAAGATCCCGTCGTCGTCGATGGTGCCGACCCTGCTGATCGGCGACCTGATCCTGGTGAACAAGTACACCTACGGCATCCGCCTGCCGATCATCAACAAGAAGGTGGTCCAGATCAACGACCCGCAGCGCGGCGACGTCATGGTGTTCAAATATCCGAAGGACATGAGCCAGGATTACATCAAGCGGGTCATCGGCGTGCCGGGTGATAAAATTGTTTATCAAAACAAGCGCTTAACGGTGAATGGCCAGGTGATCAGCTATACCGCGATGGAAGACTACCTGGAAGAAGGCACCCTTACTTACCAGAAGCAATTCAGTGAGCAACTGGGCAATGTGCAGCACCGCATCCTGAACGACGATACGAAACCAACCATCAACCTGGGCCAGGTGGAAGACTTCCCCGGCCGCGAGGCGTGTACTTTCAACTACGAAGGATTCTCGTGTGTAGTGCCTGAAGGAAATTACTTTATGATGGGCGACAATCGGGACAATAGTGCCGATAGCCGTTACTGGGGTTTCGTGCCGGACAAGAACATCGTGGGTAAAGCCTTCTTCGTCTGGATGAACCTGGGTAATTTCAATATTGACCGGCTTGGCGGCATCCGCTGAGCACACAGGGAGAGAACATCTTATGCGCATGCAGCGTGAACGCGGTATCAGCCTGATTGGCCTGATTGTTGTCATTGCCATCCTGGCCGGGATTGGCCTGCTGGCCATGCAAGTCATTCCGACTTACATCGAATACCGCGCCATCCAGGGCGCCATCGAGCGCGCCAAGAAAGATGGCGGCGATTCGGTCAAGGATATCCAGGACTCGTTCAACAAGAGCGCCGAAGTGGGGTATATCACTGCGATCCAGGGCCGCGACCTGCAGATCGTGCGCGAAGGCGGCGAATTTGAAATCAGTTTTGCCTACGAGAAGAAGATCCCGCTGGTCGGTCCGGCCAGCCTCCTGATGGAGTACGAGGGCACGACGGCCAAGGCCGGCGCGAAGAAGAAGGCTGCAGAATAAGTGATGAAATTACAGTTATTGCAAACGAAGTTGGGCTACACGTTCCAGGATGCTGGATTGCTCCAGCAGGCCTTGACGCACCGTAGCCACAGCAGTTTGCATAACGAGCGGCTGGAATTCCTTGGCGACTCGATCCTCAACTGCGTGGTCGCCTCCATCCTGTACGAACGTTTCAATTCCCTCGACGAGGGCGACCTGTCGCGCGTGCGCGCCAACCTGGTCAAGCAGCAATCGCTGTTCGAAATCGCCCAGAAGCTGGAGCTGTCGCAGTTCCTGCGCCTGGGCGAGGGCGAGCTGAAGTCGGGCGGCTTCCGCCGTCCGTCCATCCTGGCCGACACGCTGGAAGCCTTGCTGGGCGCGATCTACCTGGACGGCGGTTTCGACCGGGCAGCAGGCGTGATCCGCGCCTTCTACATTCCGATCCTGGATACGGTCGATCCGCAGACGCTGGGCAAGGACGCCAAGACCCTGCTGCAGGAATTCCTGCAATCGAAAAAGATCTCGCTGCCGCTGTACAACGTGGTCGCCACCCACGGCGCCGCGCACAGCCAGGAGTTCGAGATCGAGTGCCTGGTGCCCAAGCTGGGCATCCAGGTGTTCGGGCGAGGCGGCAGCCGCCGCGCCGGCGAGCAGGCCGCGGCCAAGCTGGCGCTGGAAGTGGCCGAAGAGGCGCTGAAGAAGGCGCCGGCGGCCGGGCGCAAGCCGCGCCAGCGTTCGCCCCAGCTCAAGCTGGCCGGCATCGCGACGGTCCAGGGCGATGAAGCTGCCGACAAAAAGCTCGCCAAACAATAATTGAATTGAGTTTGACCATGACTACCGCACCCATTCCCGCCGGCTTCCGCTGCGGCTACATTGCCATTGTCGGCCGCCCGAACGTGGGCAAGTCGACCCTGATGAACACCCTGATCGGCGCCAAGGTCAGCATCACCTCGCGCAAGGCGCAGACCACGCGCCACCGCATCACCGGCATCCAGACCGTGTCGGACGCCCAGTTCATCTACGTCGACACGCCGGGTTTCCAGACCCGCCATTCGAACGCGCTGAACAAGACGCTGAACAAGACCGTCACCAATACGCTCGAATCGTCGGACCTGATCCTGTACATCGTGGAAGCGGGCACCTTCGGCCAGGCCGACCAGCAGGTGATGGACCTGTTGCCGAAGAACGTGCCGGTGATCCTGGTGATCAACAAGTCCGACCGGGTCAAGGACAAGGCCGTGCTGATGCCGTTCGCGCAGCAGATCGCCGACAAGTTCCAGTTCACCGCGATCGTGCCGGTGAGCGCCAAGCTGCGCTTCCAGCTGGACGGCCTGCAGAACGAGATCAAGAAATACCTGCCGGAGAACGAACCGATTTTCGGCGAAGACGACATCACCGACCGCAGCGAGAAATTCCTGGCCTCGGAAATCGTGCGCGAAAAGCTGTTCCGCTTTGTCGGCGACGAACTGCCTTACACCAGCACGGTGCTGATCGAGAAATTCGAACAGGAGGGCAACCTGCGCCGCATCTTCGCCGCCATCCTGGTGGAACGCGACAGCCACAAGTCCATGATCATCGGTAACAAGGGCGCCCGCCTGAAGGAAGTGAGCACCCAGGCCCGCCTGGACATGGAAAAGCTGTTCGGCGGCCCGGTCTACCTCGAGATCTGGGTGAAGGTGAAATCCGGCTGGGCCGACAACGAAGCCGGCCTGCGCGCTTACGGCTACGAATAATGCCTGTCTTAACAGTCGAGTCCGTGTCTCATTTGGGGTCTGACCCCAGGGGGGACACGGGCGCGGCCGTACCAGCGCCGCCGGCGCAGAAGCGCAGGGCGCCGGGGCAGCAGCGCACCGTCGGGACGCGCGTGACCGGGCAGCCGGCGTTTGTGCTGCATTCTTATCCTTACAAGGAAACTTCGCTCATCGTCGAGCTGTTCACGCGCGATTATGGGCGGGTGGCGCTGATTGCGAAGGGCGCCAAGCGGCCCCATTCGCAGCTGCGCGGCGTGCTGCAAACCTTCCAGCCGCTGACCACGGGCTGGACCGGCAAGAACGAGCTGCGCACGCTGACCGATGCCGATTGGGTCGGCGGCATGCTGCCCCTCGAAAAGACCGCGCTGCTGTGCGGCTTCTACCTGAACGAACTGCTGGTCAAGCTGACTGCGCGCGACGATGCGCATGCCAAGCTGTTCGACCATTACGTTTCCACCCTCAACCAGCTGGCCCACAACGAACCCGCGCCGATCGTGCTGCGCAAGTTCGAGATGGCGCTGCTCAAGCAGACCGGGGTGGCGGCGGACCTGACGCGCTGCACCGTCACGCGCACGAAAGTCCTGTCCGATGTACATTATGTGGTGGATCCCGAGCGCGGTCCGCGGCCCGAACGCGGCGACGATTCGGCGCCGCGCGTGGCCGGCAAGACCCTGCTGGACATGGAGCGCGAGGATTACAACGACCCGGCCACGCAGGCGCAAAGCAAGCAGCTGATGCGCTACCTGCTGTCCTGGCATCTTGGCGGCGCGCCATTGAACACGCGCCAGATACTAATCGATTTGCTGCAACTTTAAGAAAAAACATGAGCTTCCTGTCTCCTTCCGGCACTGTCATCGACCTCGGCGTGAATATCGACCACGTCGCCACGCTGCGCAATGCGCGGGGCACCGTGTACCCGGACCCGATCCGCGCCGCGCTGCTGGCCGAGCAGGCCGGCGCCGATTGCATCACCTTGCACCTGCGCGAGGACCGCCGCCATATCAAGGATGCCGACGTGATTGCGCTGGCGCCGCAGCTGGTGACCCGCATGAACCTGGAGGCGGCGGTAACGCAGGAGATGATCGATTTCGCCTGCCGCATCAAGCCGGCCGACGTTTGCCTCGTTCCGGAAAAACGCACCGAAGTCACCACCGAGGGCGGCCTGGACGTGGTGCGCTTCTACAAGGAGGTGGAAGCGGCGGTGAAGCAGCTGCAAGGGGAGGGCATCCGCGTTTCCCTGTTCATCGATGCCGACGAGGAGCAGATCAAGGCCGCCGCCGCCGTCGGCGCTCCGGTGATCGAACTGCACACCGGCGCCTACGCCGATGCCGAGGGCGACGCGCAATTGCGCGAGCTGGCCCGTGTCAAGGATGGCGTGCGCTGGGGCGTGCAGAATGGCCTGAAGGTCAACGCCGGCCACGGCCTGCATTACACCAATGTGCAGGCGATTGCCGCCATTCCGGACATCGCGGAACTGAATATCGGCCACGCCATCGTCGCGCATTCGATCTTCGCCGGCTGGGAAAACGCCGTGCGCGAGATGAAGGCGATCATGGTGTCGACCCGCCTGGGCGCAAAATGATCTACGGGATCGGGACGGACGTCAGCAAAGTGCCCCGCATCGCCGCCGCGCTGGAGCGCAGCGGCGAGCGCTTTGCGCGCAAGATCCTCGGTCCCGACGAATTCCTGGTCTACCAGGAGCGCTGCGCCCGCAGCCCGCTGCGCGGCGTGCGCTATGCCGCCACACGCTTCGCCGCCAAGGAAGCCTTTTCCAAGGCGCTGGGCCTGGGGCTGCGCCCGCCTATGAGCTGGCATGCGGCGCAGTTGCTCAATGACGATCTGGGCAAGCCTTACATGGCCTGCAGCGGCGCGCTGGGCGAATTCATGTTGCAGAACGGGCTGGTCGCCCATATCTCCGTGAGCGATGAAGAGGATGTCGCGGTCGCCTATGCGATCGTCGAGCGAGCGAATGACTGAAGAGACTTTAGACCCACGCGAACAGGTGCTGGCCACCGTTGCCAAGCTGCCAAACCTGCCGGGCGTGTACCGCTACTTCGACGCCGAAGACAAGGTGCTGTACGTGGGCAAGGCGCGCGACCTGAAAAAGCGCGTCTCCAGCTATTTCCAGAAAAATCTGTCGAGCCCGCGCATTGCGCTGATGGTCGAACGCATCGCTCGCCTGGAGACCACGGTCACGCGCAGCGAGGCCGAGGCGCTGATCCTGGAAAACAACCTGATCAAGGCCCTGCAGCCGCGCTACAACATCCTGTTCCGCGACGATAAGAGCTATCCCTACCTGAAGATCACGGGTGACGAGATCCCGCGCATGGTGTATTACCGCGGCGCGGTGGACCGCAAGCACCAGTATTTCGGTCCGTTTCCTTCCTCGTGGGCGGTGAAGGAGTCGATGCAGATCCTGCAAAAGGTGTTCATGCTGCGCACTTGCGAGGACAGCGTGTACATGAACCGCACGCGTCCCTGCCTGCTGCACCAGATCGGCCGTTGCAGCGGTCCTTGCGTGGGCCTGATCGCGGCCGAGGATTACCGCAACGACGTCAACAACGCGGCACGCTTCCTGCGCGGCCGGCAGAGCGAGGTGATGGAAGAGCTGGAGCAGAAGATGCTCGCCTACGCCACCGAGCTCAAATTCGAACAGGCGGCGGTGGTGCGCAACCGCATCCAGTCTCTGTCGAAAGTGCTGCACCAGCAGTCGATGGAGACCACCGGCGACCAGGACGTGGATATCCTGGCCGTGGTGGTGCAGGGCGGGCGCGCCTGCGTCAACCTGGCCATGGTGCGCGGCGGCCGCCACCTGGGCGACCGGGCGTACTTCCCGACCCATGTAATGGACGCGGAAGTCGTAGCCGAGCGCCCGATCGAGCAGGAGGTGCTGGCAGCTTTCCTGGTCCAGCACTACACGGAAAAGTCGATTCCCGGCACCCTGATCCTGAATATCGAGTTCGACCAGCCGGAGCTGATCCTGGCGCTGCAGGAGCAGTGCGGCCACCGCATCCACCTGGTCTTCCAGCCGCAGGGCCAGCGCCGCCAATGGCAGGAACTGGCGCAGAAGGGCGCCGAGATTTCCCTGGCGCGGCTGCTGTCGGAGCAGGGTTCGCAGCAGGCCCGGACCCGCGCCCTGGCCGAGGTGCTGGGGCTGGAGAACGAAGACCTCGACACGCTGCGTGTGGAGTGTTTCGACATTTCGCACACGGCGGGTGAGGCGACACAGGCTTCCTGCGTGGTATTCCACCATCACCAGATGCAGAATGGGGAGTACCGCCGCTACAACATCAACGACATCACGCCGGGCGACGACTACGCCGCCATGCGCCAGGTGCTGACACGCCGCTACGAGAAAGTGGCTGGCGGCGATGGCGTGATGCCGGACGTGGTGCTGATCGACGGCGGCAAGGGCCAGGTGGAGATGGCGCGCCAGGTGTTCGTGGAGCTGGGGCTGGACATCAGCCTGATCGTCGGCGTGGCGAAGGGCGAGGGCAGGCGCGTTGGCCTGGAGACACTGGTATTCGTCGATGGCCGCGAGCCGCAGGAGCTGGGCAAGGAATCGGCGGCGCTGATGCTGGTGGCGATGATCCGCGACGAGGCGCACCGGTTTGCGATCACCGGCATGCGGGCCAAGCGTGCCAAGGCGCGCCAGACTTCGCGCCTGGAGGAGATCGAGGGCATTGGCGCCAAGCGCCGGCAGAAGCTCTTGTCGCGCTTTGGCGGGCTGAAAGGCGTGATGAACGCCAGCATTGAGGACTTGAAGTCGGTCGAAGGGATTTCCGATACGCTTGCGGAAGAGATTTACCGGCAGCTTCACTGAAAGCCGTTTTACCGGTTTTCGCAGTCAAATTGGCTTTGCAAGCGCCGCCGTTATACACTAGCGGCGCGTCATTACAATTCTTATACACCGCATATGCCTTTCAACATCCCGATCCTGCTGACCTGGTTGCGCGTAGCGCTGATTCCCCTGGTCGTAGGCGTGTTCTATCTCCCCGAAACCTGGCTCACCGTTCACGAACACAATCTCGCCGCCACCCTGATCTTCATCGTGGCTGCAGTGACCGACTGGTTCGATGGCTTCCTGGCCCGCCGCTGGAACCAGACTTCGGCCTTCGGCGCCTTCCTCGACCCGGTCGCGGACAAGCTGATGGTGGCGGCGGCGCTGCTGGTCATCGTCAACCTGCGCCTCGATCCGTGGCACCCGATCCTGGCGCTGATCATCATCGGCCGTGAGATCACGATTTCGGCCCTGCGCGAGTGGATGGCGCAGATTGGCGCCTCGAAATCGGTCGCCGTGCACTCGATCGGCAAGATCAAGACCGCCGCCCAGATGACGGCAATCCCGCTCCTGCTGTACCAGGACGTGCTGTTCGGCGCCATCGACACCCGCGTCATTGGGCATATGCTGCTGTGGGTGGCCAGCGTCCTGACCGTATGGTCCATGTTCTACTACCTCAAGAAGGCATGGCCCATGATCAAGGAACGGTCGGGTACCTTGAACTAAATAGCAATATTGCCCCTTGACAGCGGCAATAGATCATCTATAATGCTGGCCTGCTGTTGATGACGACGCAGTAATGCGAAGCGGGAGTAGCTCAGTTGGTAGAGCGCAACCTTGCCAAGGTTGAGGTCGAGAGTTCGAGACTCTTCTCCCGCTCCAAAAGTCATCGGCAACAAAGCAGTAAATAATCGCACTGGAAATATGAGAATGTTTCTGCGATAATGCGGTTCCTCTGAAATGCGGGAGTAGCTCAGTTGGTAGAGCGCAACCTTGCCAAGGTTGAGGTCGAGAGTTCGAGACTCTTCTCCCGCTCCAGTTCACTGGAGCAGCAAAAGTAGTAAAGTTGAAATTCACTCCAAGCGGGAGTAGCTCAGTTGGTAGAGCGCAACCTTGCCAAGGTTGAGGTCGAGAGTTCGAGACTCTTCTCCCGCTCCAAGTATTTCAAGCCCAATGCGGGAATAGCTCAGTTGGTAGAGCGCAACCTTGCCAAGGTTGAGGTCGAGAGTTCGAGACTCTTTTCCCGCTCCAGAATTCCTGAAGCAGCAATCAGCTGATTCAAACGCCTTACGGCGGGGTAGCAAAGTGGTTATGCAGCGGCCTGCAAAGCCGTGTACGCCGGTTCGATTCCGGCCCTCGCCTCCAAAAGATGAAAAATCCTCGCCTCGGCGGGGATTTTTCATTTTCGGCGTCCGTTTTTGTTGAAATAGTACAGTTGCAGAAATCGCCATGGAACAGCCCGTCAAGACTCCCAAGGAAGCCCTTAAACTGATCGCCGCAACCTGGGCCCGCACTGGCGTTTTCTTCAAGAGTATCGAAGTCTGGCTGATGGTGGTGGTCGCTGCGGCCATTGTCGGCGGCATCTTCCTGGCCGCGCTGGGCGATGCGCGCTGCCTGCTGGCCATTGGCTTCGCTGTCGGCTACCTGGTGCTGCGCCCGGTGCTGCACGCCAAAGGCATTCTCAGCTGGCCATTTCTCTAGACCGGCAGCGCCGTCTCGTACTTGACTTCGCGCAGGGCGACGCTGGTATTGACCTGTGAAACTCCGGGTAATTTCAGCAGGACGTTGTGCAGGAAGTCGTGGTAGGTATTCATATCGGCCACGACCAGCTTGACCAGATAATCCGATGTTCCCGTGACCTCATAACATTCCATGACTTCGGGCCGGACGCGCATCGCATTCTCGAAACTTTCCACTACGCCCGTGTCATGCCGCGCCAGCGAAATATGAAGCAGGCAGACCTGGCGCAAGCCCAGCTTGTCGCGGTCGACGATTGCGGCGTAGCGCGTAATGACATTTTTCTCTTCCAGCTCCTTTTGCCGCCGCCAGCAGGGCGTGGCGGACATCCCTACGCGCTCAGCTAACTCATTGGTTGAAATCGCGCTGCTCTTCTGGAGTTCAGCCAGGATTTTGAGCGAAGCCGCGTCAAAAGTGAAATTTTCCATTAACTGCCTGATTTGAGAAATACGGTTTCGTTTGGCCCGGTTCGTCTTGCGAATTAGGAATAATTTTTTTGACCCGAAAACCTAACATAGAGGCTTGATGGTACAGGCGGATTAGCGCCGATTACAAGTTAAAACAAGGAGACGCGATGGGTTCGATGGAAGGAGTCGGGGAGCTGGCCAGCCCGCAAGAGTTTGAGGGCGAAGCGGCGTTGGTGGACCCGGGCTACCAGCTTGACGATAACCTGAGCCGCGAGAGCGGCCGCATCTTCATCACCGGCACCCAGGCGTTGCTGCGCATGATGCTGATGCAAAAGCGCCTGGACCAATCGCGCGGGCTGAACACGGCCGGTTTCATCAGCGGCTATCGCGGTTCCCCGCTCGGTGCGGTGGACCAGGAAGTTTGGCGTGCTTCAAAGGTCCTCGCGGCGAACCGGATTGAATTCCTGCCCGCCATCAACGAGGAACTGGGCGCTACCGCGGTGCTGGGGACGCAGCAGGTGGAAGCGGACCCGACGCGCCAGGTCGATGGCGTGTTCGCGATGTGGTACGGCAAAGGGCCGGGCGTGGACCGCGCCGGCGACGCCATCAAGCATGGGCATGCATATGGCTCGTCCCCGCACGGCGGCGTACTGGTGGTGCTGGGCGACGATCATGGCTGCGTCTCCTCGTCGATGCCGCACCAAAGCGAACAGGCGCTGATGGCCTGGTCGATGCCGGTCCTGAATCCGGCAAATATCGAGGAGTACCTGGAATTCGGCTTGTACGCCTGGGCCTTGTCCCGCTATTCGGGAGCATGGGTGGGCTTCAAGGCCATCTCGGAAACGGTGGAGGGCGGAGCCGTCGTCAATATTCCGCCGGCGCCGCAGTTCCGGACCCCGACCGATTACACGCCGCCCGCCGACGGCCTGCATTACCGCTGGCCCGACCTGCCCGGCCTGGGCATTGAAGTGCGCGTGCATGAAAAGCTGAAGGCGGTGCTGGCCTTCGCGCGCGCCAACCCGATCGACAAGCTGGTGGTGCCGGCTCCGCTGGCAACCCTTGGCATCATCAGTACCGGCAAGGCTTATCTGGACCTGGTGGAGGCATTGCAGCGCCTGGGTTTGAACTTCGATAAGCTGGAGCAGCTGGGGATCCGCCTGTACAAGCCTGGCTTGACCTATCCGCTGGAGCCTGACCGATTGCAGTCGTTCGTGCAGGGACTCGAACAGGTGCTGGTGGTCGAGGAGAAGGGCGCGGTGATCGAGGAGCAGGTCAAGCAGCTGCTATACAACCAGCCTGCGAACCAGCGCCCCATCGTGCTCGGCAAGACCGATGCAAGCGGCGCGCCGCTGCTGTCGGCACTGGGCGAATTGCGTCCATCGCGTATTGCTCCTGTGCTGGTGCGCTGGCTCGCTCCGCTGCGGCCTCAAGCCGCCCTCGCGAGCCAACTGCCTGATTTCTGTGCGTCCAGCGGCCTGTCGCAGGATGTCGTGCGGCGCACGCCTTTCTTCTGTTCCGGTTGCCCGCACAATACTTCAACCAAGGTTCCTGAAGGCAGCCGTGCGCTGGCGGGGATCGGTTGCCACTTCATGGCGACCTGGATGGACCGCGACACCTTCAACCTGACCCAGATGGGCGGCGAAGGCGTGCCATGGGTCGCAGCTTCGCGCTTCGTCTCGGAGCCGCACGTTTTCCAGAACCTGGGCGATGGGACCTATTACCATTCCGGTTACCTCGCGGTGCGCCAGGCAATTGCGGCGGGCACCAATATCACCTACAAGATCCTGTACAACGATGCTGTCGCCATGACCGGCGGGCAGCCGGTCGACGGCGGCTTGAGCGTTCCCCAGATTGCGCAGCAGGTGCTCAGCGAAGGTGCGGCGAAAGTCGTCGTGGTGACCGACGATACGGAGCGTTATCGCAATGTCGTGTTGCCGCAGGGCGTGGCGGTCGAGGACCGCAAGGACCTGGACGCCATCCAGCGCGAGCTGCGCCAGTTGAAAGGCGTTTCGGTGCTGATTTACGACCAGACCTGCGCCGCCGAGAAGCGCCGGCGCCGCAAGAAGAACAAGCCGGGCAAAGAAGTATTCCCCGACCCGCAGCGCCGCATGGTGATCAACCCGGCGGTGTGCGAAGGCTGCGGCGACTGCGGCGTCCAGTCGAACTGCCTGTCCATCATGCCTTTGGAAACCGAGCTTGGGCGAAAGCGCCAGATCGAGCAGGCTTCCTGCAACAAGGATTACTCCTGTGTTGAAGGGTTCTGCCCAAGCTTTGTTTCGGTGATCGGCGGAACGCTGAAAAAGCCGGCGGCGGCACGGGTCACGCTGGCGCAGCTGGAGCTGGCGCTGCTCGGCTACCCGCCACAGCACCGGCATGATTTCGCAAAGCCGTTCGAAGCGCTGGTCGCCGGCATCGGCGGCACCGGTGTGGTGACGCTGGGGGCGCTGGTCACCATGGCGGCGCACCTGGAAGGCAAGGGCGCCTCGACGCTGGACTTCATGGGCTTCGCGCAAAAGGGCGGCGCCGTCATGTCGCATATCCGTATCGCCGCGTCGCCGCAACAACTGAACCAGGTCCGTATCGACCTGCGCCAGGCCGATGCACTGATCGCATGCGACCTGGTCGTGGGTGCAATGCCGGATGCGCTCGCGGTCATCGGGCAAGGCCACACCCAGGTTATTGCAAACAGCCGCGAAACGCCGACGGCCGAATTCACGCGCAATCCCGATGCGGTGGTGAACAAGGACGCCTTGATCGCGAAGCTGCAGCAAGCGGCCGGCAGCGGCCAGGTGGTCAGCCTCGATCCAACCGACCTGGCCAGCCGCGCGCTCGGCGAGCCCATTACCGCCAACATCGTACTGCTCGGCTACGCATGGCAGAAAGGCCTGGTGCCAGTGTCGAATACGGCAATGATGCGGGCGATCGAACTGAATAACGTCGCCATTGACCTCAACAAGCGTGCCTTCCTCCTGGGGCGGCTGGCGGCAGCGAATCCCGCGGCGCTGGAGCAGGCCATCGGCACGCGCGCGCAGGTCGTGCAGTTTGTTGCGCCGCAGGGCCTGGAGCAGATCATCGAGCACCGGAGCCGCCTCCTGGCCGACTACCAGGACGAAGCCTACGCGGCACGCTACGCTGCACTGGTGCGCGCGGTGGAGCAGAAAGAGCGTGCCGTCGAGGGCGAGCAATCGAAGCTAGTGCTGTCGCGCGCGGTGGCGCGCAACCTCTATCGGGTCATGGCCTACAAGGACGAATACGAGGTGGCGCGCCTGCATAGCGACGGCGCCTTGACCGCGCAGATCACCGCGCAATTCGAGGGCGACTATTCGCTGCAATTCCACCTGGCGCCGCCGCTCCTGGCGCGCAAGGGGAGCGATGGGCGGCCGCGCAAGCAGGTATACGGTGCATGGATGCAGTCCGGCTTCCGCGCACTTGCGCGCATGAAGCGGCTGCGCGGCACGCCACTCGACGTGTTCGGCTATACCTCGGAGCGGCGCCAGGAGCGCGCCTGGCGCGATGAATACGTGGCCGCCGTGGAAATGCTCAAGCAAGCGCTCAGCGAAGGCAACAGGGACCTGGCGCTGCGCCTGGCACAATTGCCCGAATCGGTGCGCGGTTTTGGCCATGTCAAACTGCCGGCGCTCGCCGCTGGCCGCGAAAGACTGGCGGCACTCAAGCAGCAGATCGCGACAGCGTCCGCCGCCTGAGAGGGCTGCGGCGCGCTGAAATCCCCGCCTCGGCGGGGATTTTTCATTTGCGCCTGCAGATCTTATTCCAGGGTCGAGAACAGCTCCGCAGTCCAGTCGATGAACACGCGCAGCCGGTTGCTCACATAGCGGTTGGAGGGGTAGACCAGGTAGAAGGGATAGCGTACTGGCTGCCATTTTTCCAGTATCGGCACCAGGGCGCCGCTGGCCAGGTACGGCGCGGCCGCATACCGGAATGTCTGGACCACGCCCAGGCCCGCAACCCCGGCTGCCACATGGGCGTTGCTTTCATTGACCCCGACTGAACGAGCGCCGCCAACTTCCAGCTTCTCGCCGTTTTTCTCGAAGTGCAAGGGGATTCCGCGCCCTGTCCGGGCCGACAGGTATTGGACGATGCGATGTCCTTCCTCCAACTCGGAGGGATGCTTTGGCGTACCGTGCTGGCGCAAATAGGCTGGCGTCGCACAGGTCACCCATGAGGCGCTGCCGATCTGGCGTCCGATCAGGGAAAGGTCAGTCAGCTCGCCGCCGCGAACTACGCAATCGACGTTGTCGCCAATGAGATTGACGTGCTTGTCGGAGACGCCCATGTCGATCCGTATATCGGGATAGCGTGCCTGGAACTCCGGCAATGCAGGCAGCAGGATCAGGCTGGCGACTGAGCTGCCCATGTCTACCCGCAGATGGCCGCGCGGCCTGGATTGCGCCGCGCTGAAGCTGGCGTCCACATCATCCAGTTCCTTTAAAAGCCTCTGCGTCTTCTCGTAGTATTGCGCGCCTTCGGGCGTGACGGATACGCGCCGTGTCGTGCGTTGCAGAAGCTTGACGCGCAAGTGGGCTTCCAGCGCCTGGATCGCTTTGGTGAGCGAGGCGTTCGGCATGTCCAGGGTGTCGGCTGCCTTGGTGAAGCTGCCGGCTTCGACCACGCGGGCGAAGGCACGGATGGCAAGTAGCTGGTCCATTATTTACTGGTGGGAATAATGTATTTGGTTATTGCTACTTTATTCAATAATCTCCGGGGCGTAAAGTGGATTCCGTAGTCGCTTACATCCAACTTTAAGGAGAAACAAAATGAGCAAGGAAAAGAAACTCGCAGGTAAGGTAGCCCTGGTCACTGGTGGCACCACCGGCATCGGCCTGGCCTCGGCACAGGACTTCGCAGCGCAAGGCGCGACCGTGTACATCACCGGCCGTCGCGCAGCGGAACTGGATGCCGCCGTCGCCGCCATCACCGCTACCGGCGCAAGCGCCTATGGCATCCAGGGCGATGTCTCCAAACTGGAAGACCTGGACCGGATCTACGCCGAAATCCAGGGGCGCTCCGGCCACCTCGACGTGCTGTTCGCCAATGCGGGCGGCGGTGACATGATGCCGTTGGCGACGATCACCGAAGAGCACTTTGACCGCATCTTCGACACCAACGTCAAGGGCACGCTGTTCACTGTGCAAAAGGCCTTGAACCTGCTCAAAGACGGCGGCTCGATCATCCTGACTGCATCGACTGTTTCCGTGAAGGGGACGGAAAACTTCAGCGTCTACAGCGCAAGCAAGGCGGCTGTGCGCAATTTCGCCCGCAACTGGCTGCTGGACCTGAAACCGCGCAATATCCGTGTCAATGCCATCAGTCCAGGTCCGGTCCATACGCCAGGCCTGGCTGGCCTGGTGCCGGAGGAACACCAGTCGGGCCTGCTGGGGCACCTGGCCACCCTGGTTCCGATCGGGCGCCTGGGCCGGCCGGCTGAAGTGGCGAAGGCCGTGACCTTCCTGGCGTCCGAAGACAGCTCCTTCATCAACGGCATCGAGTTGTTCGTGGACGGCGGCCAGGCGCAAATCTAGGCCGAGGCCGTAGTGGGGCGGGTAGCCGCCGCTTGCCTGCCATAGGCTTCGCGGCCGGTTACCCTGTGCTGCACGCCAAGGCGGGTGTAAAACACGCTTGACCTTCCTATTGTGGGAAGCCCTATATTCGGCTTCCCATCGCATGATATTGGAGAGGTTATGAATAAACTGAACGGCGCCATTCTGGCTTTGTTGGCGGGGCTGCTCCCTACGGCATACTCGCTCGCTCAAGATGAGGCAGGGCATGCGCACCATGCACAGCATGAGCACCAGGTGATCGGCAAGCCAGGCGACCCAGCGAAGATTTCGCGCAGCATCAAGGTCGACATGAGCGATTCAATGCGATTTTCACCGAGTTCCATTCCGGTCAAAGCCGGCGAGGTGATTCGCTTTGTCGTCAAGAATTCGGGCAAGGTAAGACATGAGATGGTCATCGGTACTGCTGCCGAACTAGAGGAGCACGCGCAAGCCATGGCGAAGTTTCCCAATATGGAGCATGACGAACCCAATCAGGTGACGCTGGAACATGGCAAGACCGGCACAATCGTCTGGCAGTTCGACAAGGCGGGGAAAGTTGATTTCGCTTGCCTTCAGCCCGGGCATTTCGAGGCTGGCATGAAGGGGCAGGTGGTGGTTACGGCCAAGTAAGCGGCAGGTGGGCGGCTGTCTTCGGTAAGAAAGTTAGGCGTTGATGCGCATTTTGCAATCGCGCGGCGAAAAAAGGTCATTGGACGCTTACTGGGCCGGCGCGATAAAACGTTAAAAACTTTAACGGAGACAAACGTGACCAAATCCATCTCGCTGTGGGGGGCGGCCGCTGCATTGGCCTCGTCCATGCTGTCCTTGCCTTTGAATGCCGCGGACCAGGCCCCGTCTTCTGCGGTGACCTTCCAGAATGCCTCCGTCCACGATCCTTCGGTGATCAGGACTGGGGGCACGTATTATGTGTTCGGCTCGCACCTTGCATCGGCCAAGAGCACGGACTTGATGAACTGGACGCAGGTCACCAGCTCGGTCAGCGCGACCAATAAGCTGTTCCTGAACGGCGCCAGCAACGTCTACACGGAACTGGCCGAAACCTTCAACTGGGCGCAAACGAACACGCTGTGGGCGCCGGATGTGATCCGCCTCGCCGATGGCCGCTACTACATGTATTACAACGCCTGCAAGGGCGACTCGCCGCGCTCGGCCCTGGGTGTCGCGGTGTCCAACAATATCGAAGGCCCCTACGTCAACAAAGGCATCATCCTGAAGTCCGGCATGTGGGGCCAGGCCAGCTACGACGGCACCGTGTATGACGCGTTGCGGCATCCGAACACGGTCGATCCCAATGTCTTCTTCGACAACGGCGGCAGGCTGTGGATGGTCTACGGATCCTATTCCGGCGGCATTTTCATCTTGCAGATGAATCCTGCGACCGGCATGCCGCTGCCGGGCCAGGGGTACGGCAAGCGCCTGATGGGCGGCAACCATAGCCGGATCGAGGGCGCGTACGTGATGTACAGCCCCGCCACGCAGTACTACTACCTGTTCACCTCATTCGGCGGCCTCGATGCAGCCGGCGGCTACAACATGCGCGTGGCGCGCTCGACGTCGCCGGACGGGCCCTATCTCGACGCGCAGGGCGTGAACATGGCCAACGTCAAGGCCGATCCGGCCAAGCCGCTGTTCGACGACGCTTCGATTGCGCCATATGGGGTAAAAATCATGGGCAATTTTCTATTCGAGCGCAAGATTGGCGAGAGTGGCAAAGGCATCGGCACCGGATACGTATCGGCTGGGCACAATTCAGCCTACTACGATGCGGCGACCGGCAAGCATTTCCTGATTTTCCACAGCCGGTTCCCCGAGCGCGGTGAGCAGCACGAGGTACGCGTGCACCAGATGTTCATGAATGCAGACGGCTGGCCGGTAGTGGCGCCCTACCGCAACACCAATGAAACCCTGGCTCCGGTTCAGTATGGCTCCCTCTTTGGCGACTATATGTTCGTCAACCATGGCAAAGACATTTCCGCCACCGTCAAGAAGTCGCGGCTGATCACGCTGAATGCAAACGGCACGGTCAGCGGCGCGGCAGCCGGGCGCTGGGCACTGGTCGGCGCCAACCAGGTGGAGTTCAACCTTGCTGGCGCGCCGCCGTTCAAGGGTGTATTCCTGCGTCAATGGGATGAGACCTCGCAAAGCCATGTGATGACCTTCAGCGCGACGTCGCGCGAAGGCGTCTCCATCATGGGCAGCCGCTTGCCGCAGCGCAGCGATATGCAGGTGGTGAATGCGGTCTATGCTGAGCTCAGCCTGGGCAATACCAATGCGGTGACGGGTGACCTGGCGCTGCCAACCAGCGCTGCGCGCGACGCGGCGATCACATGGTCGTCGTCCAATCCGTCTGTGCTGAGCAATACCGGGCAGCTTACCAGCCAGTCCAGCGACGTGACGGTGACCCTGACAGCGACCATCAGCAAGGGACATGCGAAGGCGGTCAAAACCTTTGTGGTCACGGTGCGCAAACTGGGCGGCATGATTGCCCATTACGCCTTTGACGGCAATCTCGCCGACGCGACCGGTACGTTCGGCGCCGGCACCGTCGTCGGCAGCAAGATCGACGTCGCCGGTGGCAGCCTGGCTTACGAGCCAGGGATGAAGGGCAGTGCGGCGGTCTTCAACGGCGCGAGCGGCGTGCGCCTGCCGGATGGGCTGATCTCGACCAATGCTTATACGGTAGCCATGTGGCTCAAGCCCGCCCAGCTCACTGCTTTCAGCACCGCCTTCTTCGGCGCCCGCAGCGGCGATTCCTGGATCAGCTTCCTGCCGAAGGGGCATGACTTTGTCGGCGGCGCCACCATGCTGTGGTCGGGTACGGCGTGGTACGACGCTGGCCTGGGCATGACTATTCCGGCCGGCCAGTGGTCGCACGTGGCGTTCACCGTCAAGGATGGCGCTGTCAATGTGTACGTCAACGGTGCGAGGCGCTTCAGCGGCCTGAATTTCCCGAACGTGTTCACGGCCAACAATGGCGTGTTCGCGCTGGGAGTGAACTGGTGGAATGCGCCATACAAAGGCGCGATGGACGATTTGCGCATTTACGGCACGGCATTAAGCGACGCGGAGGTAGCTACAATCGCGCGCTAAGCGCCGCGCCGGCGACGGATCAGGTCGCGTTCATCGGCGGGGCGCTCACGCTTGCAGGTCAATGACTTGCCGTTGCGCGCTGTTGCGCGAGGCCAGCGCCTCCGCGGTCCAGTAAAGCAGCGCAACGGCCGGGAAGGCAAGCCCGGTGAGCAAGGCTGCTTGCCAACCGTGGCGCGCCAGCATCCAGGCGCCGGACGCGGAACCCAGCGCACCGCCTGCGAAGAACAGGGCGAAATAAATGCCGTTCAAGCGGCTGCGTACTTCCGCGCCGAGAGCGAACAGGGCGCGCTGGCCCAGTACGAGGTTGGCGGCCACACCCATGTCGAGCACGATGGAGGCAATCACCAGCATGCCGATTGCCACGGCGCGCGATCCCGGCATCCACAGCGGCAGCGCAAAGCCCAACATGCCGAGCAGCAGCGCTGCGGCCGTCGCCGGCAGCGTATGGCCCTTGTCCGCCAGCTTGCCGGCGATGGGCGAGGCGATGGCGCCAGCCATGCCGACCAGGGCGAATAGGGCGATGCCGGTCTGCGACAAATGGAAGCGTTCACCTTCCAGCACCAGCGGCACGACCGTCCAGAACATGCTGAAGGCGCCGAACAGGCCGGCGTGATAGGCTGCACGGCGGCGCAGCATGGGCGTGTCGCGGTACAGGTGCCACAGCGACCCAATCAGGCGGCCGTACGAAAGCGGTGCGCTGGGCAGGCGCTGCGGCAGCTTGCTGCGCAGCACGAAGGCGAGAAGCGCCACCAGCACCGATGCCGCGCCAAATACCATGCGCCAGCTAGCGAAGTCGGCAATCAGGCTCGCCGCAGGACGCGCCAGCATGATCCCCAGTAGGAGACCGCTCACCACCTTGCCCACGGTCTGGCCGCGTGTCGCTTCAAGCGACAGGTGGGCAGCGAAGGGAACGAGCACCTGGGCTGCGACCGAGCCGAGGCCGATCGCCAGCGAAGCGGCAAGGAATTGCCAGGCGTTGTGGCTCGCCGCCGCAGCTGCCAGTGCAGCTGCGGCAAAGAGCAGGGCGCCGAATATGAGCTTGCGGTTCTCCAGCAGGTCGCCCAAGGGCACCACGAACAGCAGGCCGAGGGCATAGCCGGCCTGGGTCAGGGTCACGATCAGGCCAGCCGCTTGTGGCGAAAGGCCGGTCGCCGCGCTGATCGGGCCGACCAGGGTTTGCGCGTAGTACAGGCTTGCGACGATGAGGCCGCTGGCGCCTGCGAGCAACGCGACCATGCCGCGTGAAATATCGTTTTTCATGATTGAACTCCAATAGTGGAAAGCTGGGGTTCATTCTGCGCGAGGGCGGCAAAAAGATAATCAGCGAATAAATGCCCTATACTTTTCACATTAAATGAACAATGGAGCGCCATGGACCGTCTGAAAGCCATGCAAACCTTCGTCCGCATCGTGGAAGCGAACAGCTATACCAAGGCGGCGGAAACGCTCGACCTGCCGCGCGCAGCCCTGACGGCCACCATTCAGAAACTGGAAGCGTATCTGGGGACGCAACTGCTGCAGCGGACCACGCGCACGCTCTCCCTGACGAGCGACGGCGCCGCCTACTTCAGGCATTGCCTGGCTATTCTTGCCGCCGTGGACGAAGCCGAGGCGCCTTTCCGCACCAGCGATAACGCGCCGCCGCAGGGGCGGCTGCGGATCGAATTGGGCGGCGCGGTAGGCCGCAACGTCGTGCTGCCGCGAATTGGCGAGTTCCGCCGTGCCTATCCTCAGCTTGAATTGGTGCTCGGCCTGAGCGAACGCCTGGCCGACCTGGTGCGTGAAGGGATCGATTGCGCCGTGCGCGTTGGCGAACTGCAGGACTCGGCGCTGATCGGCCGGCAGCTTGGCGTCATGCGCTTTGTGACCTGCGCCGCGCCTTCCTACCTCGCCGCGCATGGACTGCCGCAGACCCTGGAGGACTTGGCGCGGCACACGGCAATCAAGCATTTCTCGGGGCGCACGGGGCGGCCCTTCGACTGGTCTTTCCTCGATGGCGGAGCGGTGCGCAAGGTCGACATGGCAGGCACCCTGGCCACCAACGACGCCGAGGGCTACGTGTCGCTGGCTTTGCAGGGGCTGGGCCTGGTGCAGGTCGGCACATACCTGGTGCGCAACCATCTCGCCAGCGGCGCGCTGGTGCAGGTGCTGCACGACACGCCGCCGACGCCCATGCCTGTTTCGCTGGTCTATCCGCAAGGACGCATGGCGTCGCCCAAGCTGCAGGTCTTCGCGCGCTGGCTGGAGGCGGTGTTCGACGCGGAGCCGGACCTGCGGCGCGAAGCGCCCGCACGTTGACCCCGGCAGAAGTTCTGTAAAAAGGGGCGTTGCATGGTGGTAAGATTGATAATAAGATATCGCTTATGAAGGATACCTTTATCTCGCAGAATCCGCAGGAAAACTGGGGCAACAGGCTGCTCAACCTGGCCTCGATTTTCCTGCCGTGGATATTGATGGCGGCGATGGCGGCAAGCGGCCGGTGGCAGTTGGTGCCAACCGCCGCCACCTCGGTTGTCTTTGCCGTGTTTTTCGGCCTGACGGTGCTTGGCGTGGCGATCGGCATGCATCGCTTCTTTACACATCATGCTTTCAGAACCAGCGCCGCTTTCAAGGTCGGCCTGGGTGTGCTGGGAACCTGGGCCATGCAGGGCGATATCACGCGCTGGGTTGCCGATCATCGCCGGCATCATCGCTTCGCCGACAAACAATTCGATCCACATTCGCCGTGGTTTTCCGACCGCGGCCCCATTCCGAACCGTTTTGTAGGCTGGTTCCATTCGCACATCGGATGGATGTTGTACGGGCGGGTTTCGCAGCCGGAGCGTTATGCCGCGGATTGCCTGGCCGACCGCAGTATTACCTTCCTTTCGAAGTATTACTGGCCCATCGTCTGCACCGGGCTTGTCTTGCCGGGAGCGGTCGGCTATTGGGTTGGCGGCGAAAACGAGATGGCCCGCTGCATTTTCTGGGCAGGGGCCGCGCGGGTCGCCTTGCTCCATCAATTGACATGGTCGGTCAATTCGTTCGGCCACCTGTTTGGGAAGAAGGTGGCAGGCGGCGATAGCGAAGCGCGCGACAATATCTTCTTCGCCTTGCTGCTGCTCGGCGAAGGTTTGCACAGCCATCACCACGCGCGTCCCACAGCCGCGATGAATGAGCCGAAACACCTCGACCCTGGCGGATGGATTATTCGCGGCTGGGAAAAACTCGGCCTGGTCTGGCAACTGAGGTAATTGCCGTTCGCCCCACCATTTCGACCGTTGGTCGGATTGCCTCTTGTTCCGGATAGGCCGCTTCGGATAGCGTACGCAGATTCGATTTCTTAGCGGGGGCGAATCATGCGTGCGCATTTTCTTCTGGTCGGGCTGTTCCTGGCCAACCTGGCGGCTGCCAGCGAAATCTCGTCGATGGAGAAGGTCAGGCTTGGCGGTGTGGAGCAGGCGATCGGCATCCATGGACAGGACAGCAGCAAGCCAATCCTGCTTATCCTGCACGGCGGGCCCGGTTTTTCGGAGCTCCTGCTGTTTCGCAGCTACAACCGCGAGCTGGAACGCGACTTCGTCGTTGTCAACTGGGACCAGCGCGGCGCCGGCCTCTCGTACGACCCCATGATGCCTCCTTCGTCGCTGCGAATCGCCCGGATTGAAGCGGATGCGCATGAACTGGTGACCCAGTTGAAGCAGCGTTTCAACCGCAAGAAAATCTTCCTGCTTGGCCATTCATGGGGAACGGTCCTGGGGACGCTGCTGGCGCGCGATTACCCGGAAGACTTTTACGCTTACGTCGGTGTCGGCCAGGTCGCCAATATGGTTGAAAACGAAAAGGCCTCGCTGGCCTATGTCCTTGCCATGGCGCGTCAAGACAAGAATGCCAGGGCAGTCCGGGAGCTGGAGCGGTTGCGCGGGCGCTATCCATCCGGCGGGCGCCAAGGCGTGGCAGACCTGAAGGCCCAGCGCAACTGGCTGCTGCGCTATGGCGGCGTGTTTTATGGCGACATGAATTACGAAAAGCTGTTCGGCGGCGTGCACACGGAGGAAGAGGCGCTGTATCGCGATGCGCAGAGTGAAAAGGGCGAAGCCTTGTCGCTGAGGACACTGTGGCCGGAATTGCTTGGCCTCGACCTTCCGCGTACGGCGCGCAGTTTTCAGATTCCCGTGTATTTCCTGCTTGGCCGAAGCGATTACAACGCTCCTTGGCCAGTTGCGCGCAAATACTTTGACCAGATCGAGGCGCCGTACAAGGAGCTGGTGATGTTCGAGCGCTCAGGCCACTTCATCCCTTTCGAGGAGCCGGCCAAATTCAATCAGTTCATGCATGGCCTGGCGCTGCGCGAGTAGCCCGGTTTGTTTTCTTGACAAGACTAGGACGCTCGTCCTAATATTTGCCCATGACCGAGAAAACGACGCGCGAACGGATTATTGATGCAGCCGACCTGCTGTTCTACCGGCAGGGCTATGAACACACCTCGTTCGCAGACGTGGCTGCGGCGGTGGGTATCACCCGCGGCAATTTCTACCATCACTTCAAGTCGAAAGACGAGATTCTCGATGCAGTCATCCGGGGACGCATGGACGCCACGGCGGAGATGCTTGCACGCTGGGAGCGGGAAGGCGGCGATCCTGAAGGGAGGCTGCTTTGCTTTGTTGGCATCCTCATCGAGAACCGGGTCAAGATCAAGCATTACGGCTGCCCTGTCGGCACGCTATGCACGGAGATGGCGAAGCTGGACCATCCATCGCGCGCGGACGCCAACAGGATCTTCCTGTTGTTCCGCGCCTGGCTGCGCCGGCAGTTCGAACTGCTTGGCCGACGGGAAGATGCGGACGACCTGGCGATGCATCTGCTGGCCCGCAGCCAGGGCGTGGCCGTGCTGGCCAATGCATTCCATGACGAAGGGTTTATTCAAAAGGAAGTCGACGCCATGCGCGACTGGATAAGAGGAGTGAGCACATGTTTGTCATAGCACTGCGATTTGCCGATAAAAGCCGGGCGCCCCAGCATATGGATGCGCACAAGGCGTGGATACGTCAAGGCATGGAGGAGGGCGTATTCCTGCTGGTGGGGAGCCTTCAGCCAAACGCCGGCGGCGCCATCATCGCCCACAATACTTCCTTGCCGGCGTTGCAGGAACGCGTGGCGCAGGACCCGTTCGTGGCGCAAGGCGTCGTCACGGCCGAGATCCAGGAAATCACGCCATCGATGACCGACGAACGCCTGGCCTTCCTGAAGGACGAGGTGGCGGCGTGAGCGGACTCTTCACCGGCCCCGATGGCGCCGATCGCTGCCGCTGGTGCGGCGCGGCGCCCGAGTTCCTGCATTACCATGATGCGGAGTGGGGCTTTCCGGTGGTGGACGACACGCGGCTATTCGAGAAGATTTGCCTGGAAGGCTTTCAGTCGGGCTTGAGCTGGCGGACTATCCTGGCCAAGCGCGAGAATTTCCGGCGCGCTTTCCATGGCTTCGATATCGACCGGATTGCGCGTTTCGGCGAACGCGACGTGGAGCGCTTGCTGAAGGATGAAGGGATCGTCCGCCATCGCGGCAAAATCGAGGCGGTGATCAACAACGCCAGGCGCGCCAGGGAACTGATCGCAAGCGAAGGATCGCTGGCGCGCTTTGTCTGGCAATTCGAACCCTCTGCGGAAACGACCGCACCGCCGCAAACGGTATCGACTTCCGGCGAAGCCATTGCGCTGTCCAAGGCGCTGAAAAAGCTTGGCTGGAAATTCGTCGGCCCGACGACAGTCTATGCCTTCATGCAGGCCATGGGCCTGGTGAACGACCACGCGCAGGGCTGCGTCATCCGCGAGCGTGCGGAGCGCGCCCGCGTCAACCTCAAGCGGCCGTGATCATTGGCGGCGGTAGCGCATGGGTGTCTGCCTGACATGCCGCGTGAACAGGCGTGAGAAGCTGCTGGCGTCAGCATAGCCGACCGCCTCGGCGATGCGCGCCATGCTCCAGTCGCTGTTGCGCAATAGATGCTTGGCCTTCTCCACCCTCGCCGCATGCAATAGGGCCAGGGGAGTCTGGCCCGTCTCGCTGCGGATGCGCCGCATCAGCGTGCTGGGGCTGGTGTGGAATGCTGCGGCCACTGCCGTCAGCGAGTAGGGCGTTGCCAGCCGGGTGTTGAACCACTCAACCAGGCGCTGGGAGAATTCCGGCAGCGACTGGGCTGCGACGGCGGTGTCGACATAGGAGGCCTGGCTGCTGCGCTGGTCTGCCAGCAGCGATACGCGTGCGGTGGCAACAGCCGCTTCCGTGCCGAGCAGGCGCTTGATCAGGTAGACGGCAAGGTCGGTCGCTGCGCTCACCGCGCCGGTGGTGATGACCGCGCCGTCTTCCACCAGGAGCGCTTCCGGCTGGACTGCGATGGCGGGATAGCGCCGTGCCAGGTCCGCCGCGAATACCCAGGAGGTGACGGCCTGGCGGCCGTCGAGCAGGCCGGCTTCGGCCAACAGGAATGCACCGACGCATGCCGATGCGACGCGCGTACCTTTGGCGAAGCTGCGCCGGATGAAATCGATCTCCTTGCTCCGTGCCGCCAGCCTGAACCCCCAGTCGACGGGACGGCTTAGGCCAAAGCCGGGAACGATCAACACATCGTATTTCCCGCTCGGCCTGGCCGTTTCCACTGCGACGCCGCCGGCGAGCAGGACACGGCGGCCTTGCACCGCGATCCATTCTACGTCCAGGGAAGCCGAACGCGCGATGTCCATGCCGATGGCAAGGATGTCGGCGACACCGAACAGCTGGAGGCCCATGCATCCAGGATAAGCGAGCAGGGCGATGCGAACGCGTTTCATACTGAGTTGACCATATCGGCTAAAAAATTGCGAATATCGCCATACTAACGATGTGTGGCAGCGGCAGACAATATGCCTGTCATCGTTTATTGCGAGAGGTTCCGCCGAAATGAAAACGTTCGAAATCGTACGCGTCAGTATCGCGCCGCTTGGCATGGTGAACTGTCACATCGTTGTCGGCGCCGAAGGATGCATCCTGGTCGATACCGGATTACCGGGCAGCGACCGGAAAGTGCAACGCGCGCTGTTACGTCATGGCCGCCTGCTTTCCGACATCAAACTGATCGTTGTGACCCATGCGCATATCGACCATGCGGGAAGCGCGGCACGGCTGCGCGAATTGACCGGCGCGCCTATCGTTGCCCATGCGGGCGACCTTGACTATTACCGGCAAAAGCGGTCGATGACCTTCTGCTCCACTGGCTGGTTTGGCCGGGCTTTCCTGCGAACCGGCTTAATCGGGCGGCCGTACCAGCCCTTTACACCTGACTTTCTGCTGGACGATGGCGGCGTGTTCGAACTGGCCCGGTTTGGTTTTGATGGCGTGGTCCGCCACACGCCAGGCCATACCTGCGGCTCGGTATCGGTGCAGCTGGCCAGGGGCGATGCAATGGTGGGCGACTTGATTTCGTCCGGCATCCTGCTGGGCGGCATTGTGCGGACCGGTACGGCGAAGCGGCCGCCGTTTGAAGACGATCCCCGTGCTGTTGCCGCGCAGCTTGAAGGCATGCTCGATGCGGGATCGCAGCGTTTCTTCATGGGGCATGGCGGTCCGCTCAGGGCGAGCGAAGTGCGGCGCCACGTCGAGATGCTGCGCAGACTGTAAGCGAAGATTAAAAATGCTTTGTTTCGGATTCAGGACAAACCTTGCGGGCAGCCGCCTTTGCCCGCTGCGAGGTTGCGCACCGCCTGGGAGATGTCCGCCGCAAGCCGCGCCACCGCACGGCGATGGCCGATGACCAGGGCGTCGTAGCCAGCGCCGACCTCTTCGCGGGCGGTGCTGCGGCAGGTCAGGACCTGCGGGCCGCCGGCCTGGCGCACGCTCCAGACGGTATCGAGCAGTGCATATTTGCCGGGCGCCGATTCGAAGCGCAGCACGCCGGTGCTGATGCGGTACACCGTGGCCTTTTCCGGCGGCTGGGTGCGGAACACGTCGATGGCTCCCAGTTCGCCCGAGATGGCCAGCGACAGCGCCTGGCCGATTTCCGATGCCGGCGGGGAGGACCAGCGTTCCTGTTCCAGCACGTCGATGCGGCCTTCGCCCGAGGTCACCACCAGCTGGCTGCGCGCCACCTGCTGCGGCACGCTCACGTTCTGCACCTCGATGTAGTAGCCGGGATTGGGCGCGCTGCCGGCGGCTGCCATGCCGTTGCTGAGGCTGTAGAAGCGCTCCGCCGGTACGCTGGCGCAAGCGGCCAGCGACAGGGCGGCTGCGGCGGCAAGGGTGGGGGCGTGCCAGCGCATCATTTGTTCTCCTTCATGGGCAGGGGTTTGGCGCGGATCAGCGCTTCCGGGTGGCGTTCCAGGTAGTCGGACAGTTCGCTGAGCGATTGCAGCGTCTGCGTCAGCTGCTGCAGGGCGGTGCGCAGGTCGGACTGCACCGGCGAATCCTGCTGCAGCACCTGCTGCGCCTCGCCGAAGGTCCGGCGCGCTTCGCCCAAGGTCGCCTGCAGGTCCGGCACCAGCTGGCCGTCGACTTTCTTGAACAGGTTGTCGGCGCTCTTCAGCGAGTCGCGCAGGTTGATGCCGATCTGGTCGAACGGCACCTTGTCCAGTTTGCGCGCGATGCTGGCGATCTGCGCCTGCAGTTCGTCCAGCGCGTTCGGCACGGTCGGCACTTCGATCGGATAGGCGTTCATATCCAGCTTGGCTTGCGCGGCGTTGGGGAAGAAGTCGAGCGCGATGTACAGCTGCCCGGTCAGCAGGTTGCCGGTGCGAAGCTGGCCGCGCAGGCCGTGGCTGACCATGCGTTCCAGCACCAGCGGGCCGGCGTTGCGGTCCCTCTCGTCCGTGACGGTTTCCTGGAAACGGCGGCCAAGGCGGCTCGGATACATGTCGACCGTGACCGGCATGCGGAAGTCCTTCTTGACCGGGTCGAATTCCACGCCCACCGAACGCACTTCGCCGAGCACGATGCCGCGGAAGTCGACCGGCGCGCCGGGCGAGAGCCCGCGCAGGGACTGGTTGAAGTAGAACACGGTGGTCACCGGCGCGCCGTCCTGCTCGCGCATGGCGCGCGCCTGGTCGGCAGCCAGCGTGAACTCGGTTCCGGCCGCGGCGACGGTATCGGGCTTGCGTCCGCTGACCGATTCAAAGCCGATACCGCCTACCAGCAGTGCCGCGACCGATTGCGTATTCAGCTTGAAACCGCCGGAATCGAGCTGCAGGTCGACGCCGCTGGCGTGCCACCAGCGCGTGTTCTTGCCTACATACTGGTCGTAAGGCGCGTTGACGAAGACTTTGATCGCCACGCCCTGGCCATTGTTTTCCAGCTCGTAGCCCATGACCTGGCCGACCGGGATGCGGCGGTAGAAAACCGGCGAGCCGGCGTCAATCGAGCCGAGCGAATCGCCGTGCAGGACGAATTGCTTGCCCTTCTGGTCGCCCGCCACCTGCGGCACTTTTTCAAGGCCGGTGAAGTCGTGACTGGTCTCTTGCGACTTGCCGGCGTCGACGCCGATGTAGGCGCCCGAGAGCAGCGTGCCCAGGCCGGACACGCCGCTCACGCCTATCCTTGGCTTGACCACCCAGAAGCGCGTATCGGCAGCCGTGAAGCGGCGCGCATCCTTATTCATGTCGATGGTCACCAGCACCTTGCTCAGGTCCGGCGACAGCGAGATCGCACGCACCTGGCCAACATCCACGTCCTTGTATTTGACCTTGGTCTTGCCGGCTTCGAGCCCTTCGCCGCTGCGGAAGCTGACCACCACCGTCGGACCCTCGTCGAAATACGATTTGGCTACCAGGCCGACGCCGATCAGGGCCGCAAGCAGCGGCACCAGCCAGACCAGGGACGGCAGCCAGTGGCTGGCCTTCTCGACCTGGGGCTGGGGCAGTGGGGCGCCGGCGGTATTGGGCTGGGTGCCGTCGTGTTCAGGCATGTTGTTGTTCTCCATGGGGCGGGACCGGGTCCCAGATCAGGCGCGGGTCGAATTGCATCGAGGCGATCATGGTCAGCACCACGACGGCGCAAAAGGCCAGGGCTCCAGGCCCGGCGGTGATGGTGGCGAGCGACTGGAAGCGCACCAGGGCCACAGTCAGGGTAATGACGAAAATATCCAGCATCGACCAGCGTCCGATGAATTCCACCAGCCGGTACAGGACGGTGCGCTGCATGGGGCGCCAGCGCGAGCGGCGCTGGGCGGTCCACGTCAACAGCGCCAGGACGGCCAGCTTCAGCATGGGCACCACGATGCTGGCGATGAAAATGATGGCCGCCAGGGCCGGCGAGCCGCTGTCCCAGAAATACAGCACGCCGCTGATGATGGTGTCGTCCTCCAGCCCGAACAGCGAGTGGGTGTACATCACGGGCAGCAGGTTGGCCGGGATGTACAGGATGGCGGCGGCGATCAGGTAGGCCCAGGTGCGTGCCACGCTGTCGGGGTGGCGGTGGTGCAGGCGCGCATGGCAGCGCGGGCAATGCTGGCGCGCTGCGCCGGTATCCGCCGAAACCAGGCCGCAGACGTGGCAGGACAGGGCGTGCGCCGGCACGGGCGGCGCGGTCTCCTGCGACAGCGCGTCGCCCAGGTTCCATAGCGTCTTGGGGTTGAAGGAAACCACGATCGCCAGCATCAGGGTGAGCGCGCCAAAGGCGAACAGGCCGGGCTGGAGCACCACGGTGGCCAGGCTGGTCATCTTGACGATGGTGATGAGGATGCCGATCATCAGCACCTCGGTCATGCCCCAGCGCCGCGCCAGGTGTACGGTGCGCAGCAGTATGTTGAACAGCCGGGGCTTGTGGCCGGCCGCCAGGGCCAGGGTCACGTGCAGCAGCGACAGCAGTTCGACCGCCGGCAGCAGGATGGTAAACAGGAATACCGCGCCGGCCACCAGCTGCATGTGCTCGCGCCACAGTACGGTGATCGCTCCCAGCAGGGTAGCGCGCGAGACGTTGCCGTTGACGTCCAGTTCGACGATCGGGCTGCATTGGGCAATCACGTACACGATCAGCGCGGTCAGCGTGATGGCTGCCATGCGGCTGGCGTTGGAGCGAATGCCCCGGTACAGCACCGAGCGGCAGCGCACGCAGCGCGCCTTTTCGCGCGGCAGCACGGGGCGCCGGCGATGCAGCACCCCGCAGTCGTGGCAACTGATTAAGTCGTATCGATGCACTCGTTTAGCCTGATCCTGACAATGCCAGCATCATACGATATTTGAACGGCGCTACGCCTCAGTTGTTTTCGATGCGCGAAATCCAGCCGCGGCGGCCGTTGCGGTCGAAAGCCGCCACCTGGATCAAGCCTTTGGCGGCGATTGCGCCCTGGACCAGCGCGCTGCCGGCATTCGGTTCGCTGCCATCGCTGGTGTAGCGCAGCGCCAGGCCGGGCAGGGCATGGTTGGCGTAGACCTTGCCGTCCGCGAGCTTCAGGCCGGGCGGCGCGATCCGGTAGGCGACCGGGCCGATGGGGCTGCGCTCCAGGTCGAGCGCCGGCAGGACGCGCTGCCCCAGCACGTTGGCGAAGTTCGACCAGGCGGCGCGGTGCATGGCGTCCGCCTTTTCCGCGTCGGCCTCGGTGGCCCAGGCGGGGTCGGCGGCCCAGGCGCGTTCGGCGACGGCCAGCAGGCGCGGCACCAGCAGGTAATCCATCAAGGACGGATCGCGCACCGTTTCGGTCCACAGCGCCGCCTCCAGGCCAACGATATGGCGCTTGCCTTCGTCGGTCAGACGCTCCTGGCCGGCAGCCGCCGCGCCGCCGCGTTTTGCATGGTCGAAAGGGATGTAGTCGTAGGCACTGTCGATGTCCGTCATGCCGGCCCAGGTGGCGCCAGGTTCCGCCGGATTGGCGTTATGGGTCAGGTCCAGGTAGAAACGGGTGGCCGGCGCCAGCACGGTGTCGTAGCCGGCATTTGCCAGCCTGTAGCCAAGGTCGGCGGAGTCGTTCGTGTTGTTCCAGACGTAGACCTTGAAGCCGCGCTGCGCGAAATAGGGGTTGGGGACTTGTTTGCGCTTGCCGCCGGCCAGTTCGGTGCGCGTTCCCAGTTCTTCCCAGCCGGCGGTCGACAGGCCTTGCCGGCGCAGCATGGCAGCGACCCGGTCGTAGAAATAGTTCCACAGCCCGGCGGTGTCCTGCACCTGGTGGCGGGCCATCATCTCCCGGCTGCGGGGCGATTTCTCCCAAGCCCCAAGCGGCAGTTCGTCGCCGCCAACGTGCAGGGTGCGCAGAGGGACGCCAGCCGCGCGATGCAGTGCGGCGACCTCTTTCACCACGTGCTCGATGAAGGTGTAACTCGATTCGAGCCCCGGATTGATCACGTTGTCGCTGTAATCCTGGGCCGAGCGGTATTGCGAACGGTCGTCCAGGTCGTTCAGCAGGAATTTGGCGGCATCGCGCTTGCCTGCGGCTTGCAGGCGGCGGTAGCGCGCCTCCATTGCCTGCACCGCGGCGCGCGCATGGCCCGGCATTTCAATTTCCGGGATCACTTCGATGTGGCGGGCCGCCGCGTAGCGCAGGATTTCGAGGTAATCGGCGCGGGTGTAGTAGCCGCTGCCATGCCTGTCGTCGGGGCTTGGCCCGGAACCGTAGGCCGGCTGCAGGCGCTCGCCCGGCTTGGTGCTGTGGCCGCGCACTGCGCCGATGCCGGTCAGCTCGGGCAGGCCGGCGATTTCCAGGCGCCAGCCTTCGTCGTCGGTCAGGTGGAAGTGGAAGACGTTCAGCTTGAAGCGGGCCATCAGGTCCAGCAGGCGGAACACGGTTTGCTTGTCCTGGAAGTTGCGGCTGACATCGAGCATCAGGCCGCGATAGCCGAAGCGCGGCGTATCGGTAACAGCCAGGACGGGCAAATCGATTGCGCCTTTTGCGCTGCCCTCCGGAGCCAGCGGCAGCAGCTCGCGCAGCGATTGCAGCCCATGCGCCACGCCGGCAGCGCTGTTGCCGGTAATGCTGATGCCCTTCAAATCCACGTCCAGCGTATAGGCCTCGGGCGAGGATTGGCCGGCGACTTTACCGATTGCGAGGCGCAGCTTTGCCGTGCCTCTTCGTTTGGCGCCGTGCGGCCAGTATTGACGCAGCATCGCGGCGGCGGTGCCGGCTTCAGTTTTCAGCCCAGGCCCTGCGACAAGTTCCGGTGCCGCTTCCAGGTGCAGCGCGCCCAGGCCTTGTTGCAGCTTAAGCGGAGTAGGGAAGACCGGCGGCAGGGCTGCGGCGGGCAGAACGTCGGCTTGCGCGTTGCGCTCGTACAGCTCCTGTGGCGTCAGCAGGTCCTGTTGCGGCAGCAGGCGGTAGTCGGCAATGGCCTGAGCCGATTCCGGTGCGGCGTCATAGACCAGGTACCAGCCGGAAGGGGCCTTGTAGATCTTGGTGACGGCGGCGGGAGCGTGGGAGTTGAACGCCAGCATCTGGTCCTGCGCCAGCCCGCCGAAGCCGGGCGCTGGCCGCAGGCGATACAGGCTGCCGCCGAGGTGCTCGACTGTCAGCTTGTCCTGCGCCGATCCCGCAGTCGAGCATTCCATACAATTGAAGTAGATCGACCAGCCTTGTGCAGGCAGTGGAGCGCTGCCCAGGTTTGTCAGCGACACGCGCGTCGTCTGCTTTTCCCAGCGAAGTTGCAGCTGCTTGCCATCGGCGGATTGCGGCGCGGCGTGCGCGGCGGAGAGCCAAAGCAGCGCCAGGGCGATCGTACTTTTCAGGATCATGGGCGAAACGGTCAGGTCGGATGCAAAATGTGCTAACCGTAACACAAGTCATGGCGAAAAAACCGTAAGCTTTCGATTTCCTTATTTACGCTTTCACGGCATCGACGCCGGCGATGCGCGCAATCTTGCGCTGCAGCGCCATTTCGTCCAGTGCGTCGCCCGGCAGGTTGCGAAAGATTTCGACGCGTGCCCGGATCTCGCGGCAAACAGCCAAGAACTCGGCGCGGATCTCGCGGTCCGATCCCTTGGCGCCGGCAGGGTCGCGGAAGTTCCAGTTTGCCGAGACGGGCTGGCCGGGCCAGCGTGGCGCGGCTTCGCCGCCGCTGGTATCGCAAACCGTGATCACGAAGTCCATTTCCGGCGCCCCGGGCGCGGAGAATTCGCTCCAGGACTTGCTGCGCAATGCGGCCGGCGCGTAGCCGATCAGCCTGATTTGTTCCAGAGCAAAAGGATTGATCTCGCCGGCGGGCTGGCTTCCCGCGCTGAATGCGCGAAAACGGCCGGCGCCGGCGGCATTCAACAAGGCTTCCGCCATCTGGCTGCGCGCCGCGTTGTCGGCGCAGAGGAACATCACGTTGTAGGTTTTCTGGCTCATCAGAATCGCATGAAATTTCCAAGCCTATCGGAATATTGTGACAAGCTGATGACAAGCTGCCCTTGCTTAATTGCTGGGTCAGTTGATTCTGAATTTCAAAGGCCATCGTCAACGGGGAGCACATCGCGCAAGGCTCGGCCAAGATGAACGACAGCAGCCTGGCGCAGGCAGCGGCGCTGCAGTCCGGCGTCGACATCAGCGATGATCCGGCCAGCTGGGGCGCCCTGGTGCGCCAGTCGAAAAACGGGCGCAGCTCGACGTATGAGCGCTACAACACCGGCGGCTCGGTGACGCGCACCCATGTGTACTGGACGGCAGAGGCAGCGGCCCAATGCCCGGGGTGCGACCATCGCCGCGCCTACTTCCGCAACTAAAGCCGCACCTGCGCCTCCGGCGGCGGGTTCATGTCCGCGCCAGGTGCTGCATGGCGTGCAGCAGGTGCTGGTCCTGGCTGGCGATGTGGAAAGGCAGCCATTCGCGCAGGGCCGCCATGGCTTGCCGGGCCGGCCCCGGCTCGCCTTGTTCCAGCGCGGCGGCGGCATGGTGCAGCCCGGCCTGCATGCGCGCGTGCTGCTCGCGATGCAGGTGGGCGTCGGCGCACTGGCAGGCTTCCATCCATTGCTCTTCCTGGCGAAAATCCTGCTCGAGCTGGGCGACCAGGCGGTGGTAGGCGGCGCCGCATTCCGCGGGCGGCAGCGCCAACGCGGCGTCGATCTGCTCGAACAGCTGCTGGTGCAAGTGATCCAGCTGCTGTTGCTGGATGGAGGTCGATGGCGGCACGGCGCTTCCTTTCCTTCAATGCATGAGCAAAACGGGCAGGGTGGCCTTGGCCAGCACGCTGCGGGTTGCGCCGCCCAGCACCATTTCGCGGAAGCGGCTGTGGCCGTAAGCACCCATCACCAGCAGCTCGGCATCGAAGTCGGCCGCCATCGACAGGATGGCCTCTCCGGCGTCGGCCGGCTGCGGGCGGCGCAGCACTTCCACCTGGAGATCGTGCCGCGCCAGATAGAGGGCGATATCGGCGCCCGGCTCGGCGCCATGGTCGTCGCGTTCGGCGCCGAACACCACCAGCGTGACCTGGGCAACGCCGCGCAGCAGGGGCAGGGCGGCGGTCACTGCGCGCGCCGCCTGCAGGCTGCCGTTCCAGGCTACCAGGGCCCGCTTGGATGGCAGCGCAAAGCTGCCGCTGCGCGGCACCAGCAGCACCGGCCGCCCGCCATGCAGCACCACCTGTTCCGGCAGGTCCAGCAGCAGGCCGCCCTGGTCGCGGTCGTCCGGGTCGGCCTGGCCCAGCACCACCAGGTCCGCGTAGCGCGCCTGCAAGGTCAGTCCGGCATATTCATCGACATTGTCGCGGCGCAGTTCATAGGAACAGGCGGCGCGCCGTGCCAGCTCGTTGAACTGGGCCAGCGCCTGGTCGGCACGCTCGTTGGCTTGCCGCAGGTGTTCGGCGATCAGCACGCCGCTGCCCTCGTAAGGACTGCCGGCCAGCATATAGCGCGGCACCCCGGTCATGGCGGCGCCGACCAGGTGGGCGCCTTCGCGCAGCGCCAGTTGCGCGGCCAGGTTAAAGCGGGCGCCGGCGTTGGGCGCGCGGTCCACGTGGACCAGGATGGTGCGGTAAGGCATGGTTGTCTCCTTGGCTGGTTTAAACCTTGATGCGTTGCTCCAGTTGCTGCTCGTGGCGGATCGCCTGGGCAAACAGGGCCAGTTCGGCGGCATAGGCGTTAAGCAGGTCATCCAGCGCCAGTATGCCCACCAGTTCGTCGAATTCGCCGGTCACCGGCATGCGCCGCACGCCGTGACGGCGCATGGCTTGCAGCGCCGTGATGGCCGGCTGGGTGGCGCTGACGGTGTGCACCGGCGCCGTCATGACGTCGGCCACGCGCAGGGTTTGCGGGTCGAAGTCGCGCGCCACCGCCACGATGGCGATGTCGCGGTCGGTCAGGATGCCGCAGACCTTGGCGCGCGCACCGCAGGTGACGACCAGGCAGCCGACGTGCTCCTGGCGCATGAGTTCGGCAGCCTGCTTGAGGGGGAGATCTTCCGTCGCCGTGACGACATGGCGTTGGCATAGGTGGGCAACTGACAGCGGTGCATGCATGGCGGCCTCCGTAATTGATGCTGCCAGTCTGCACCGCCTGGCGCTGGCCAATCCATGACCTGGATCAAGTGCGGTACGCACGCGCTGCCTGCACGGCGCCTGACCAGGATCATGGCCTGGCGGGCCGCCGCGGCCTTGAGACGGCACGCCTGGGCTGCGACCTGATCTATATGGCCTTGCACGGCTGGGACCATGACGATGGCCGCCTGCTGGGCAGTGTGACGCTGCGTGTGCTCAATGCCAGCCCGGTGCCGGTGCCGGTGCTGGTCCACAAATCGAACGTCCTGGTCAGCCACCCGCCCGGGGCGCAGTGCGAGTAGCCGGCGCGCCGGGCTGCCAGCCGGGCGCGATGCGGCCGTCGACCAGGCCGACCACGCGGTCGGCGGCGCTGGCGAATTCCGCGTCGTGGGTCACCGCCACCACCGTCTGGCCGGCGTCGGCCAGGCCGCGCAGGATTTGCCGTACGTTCAGGGTCGCGGCCGAGTCCAGGTTGCCGGTGGGCTCGTCGGCCAGGATCAGCACCGGGTCGTTGGCCAGGGCGCGCGCCAGGGCGGCGCGCTGGCGTTGCCCGCCCGAGAGCTGGGAGGGGAATTTGCCGGCCTGGTCCGCGATGCCCAGCCGCTCCAGCAAATGCATGGCATAGTCCTGCGCCGCGGCGTCGGTGCGCCGGCCCATGCGCTGCATCGGCAGCAGCACGTTCTGCAGCACCGTGAATTCGGCCAGCAGGAAGTGGAACTGGAACACGAAGCCCAGCTTGGCCAGGCGCAGCGCGGCCAGCCGGTCGTCGTCGCAGGCGCTGGTGTCTTCGCCGTCGAGCCAGAGGCGGCCGCTGTCGGGGCTGTCGAGCAGGCCGAGCAGGTAGAGCAGGGACGATTTGCCCGAACCCGAGGGCCCCATGATGCAGATGAATTCGCCGCGCTGCACCTCCAGCGAGACGTCGTCGACCAGGGTGACCGGGGCCTCGCCGGGCAGGCGGCGCAGCAGGTGTTCGGCGCGCAGTACCGGGCTCATGTGGCACCGCGCAAGGTATCGACCGGCTGCTGCTGGCCGGCCTTGCTGGCCGGCAGGTAGGCCGCGCCCAGGCAGGCTGCCATGGCGAAGGCCACCGCCAGCAGGTACTGCTCGCCGCCCCACCAGACCGGCAGCTGCACCACGTCGCTCACGCCGGGCGGCTTGAGCTCGACGCGCGATAGCAGCTGCATCATGCCGTAACCCAGCAGTAGGCCGGCGGCGCTGCCCAGCAGCCCGATCAGCATGCCTTGGTACAGGAAGATGCGGCGCACGTCGGACGCCTGGAAGCCCATGGCTTTCAGGATCGCGATATCGCGCCGCTTGTCGACCACGATGGTGGAAATCGTATTGTAAATGCCGAAGGAGGCCACCACCAGGATCGCCGTCACCACGCTGTACATGATGATGTTGCGCACCAGCAGCAAGCTCAGCAAGTCTTCCGAGGCTTCGATCCAGGACACCGCCTTGTAGCCGATGCCGGCCTCGATCTCGCTGGCCACGGCGCGCGCGGCCTGCGGGTCGGCCAGCTGGATGATGAAGCGGTTGACGCGGTTGGGCCGCTCCAGGATCACCTGGGCGCGCTTGAGCAGGATGAAGGCTTCCGCCTCGTCGTAGCCGGCGTTGCCGGTGCGGAAGATGCCGACCACCTTCATTACCCGTGCGCCGCCGCTGGCGGTCAGCACGTTGACCGTGCTGTCCAGCCGCAGCTGGAACTTGTCGGCCAGGCCCTGGCCGATGATCAGGCCGTTGGGCGCCGCCGCCAGCGCGTCCAGGGTGCCGGCCACCATGTGCTGGTCGATGGTGGAGACTTGCTTCATGCGCGCCGGCACCACGCCGGACAGGCTGACGCCCTGCTGCTGGCCGGCGAAGGTCAGCACGGCGGAGCCACGCAGCACCGGCGCCACGCGCAGGCCGGGCCAGAGCTCGATCGCTTCCAGCTTGTTGCGGTAGCTGCGGATGCCGCGCGTCTCCACCTGCGGCTTGACGTTGCTGATCGCGACGGCGGCGCGCGGCCAGCGCAGTTCGGCCGGCTGCACATGGGGCGTGCGGTACTGGTCCAGGACGGTGATGTGGGGACTGTTGTCCACCAGGCGCTTGAGGAAATCCTGTTCCGAGCCGCGCATCAGCGCCGACACGGCCAGGAAAAAGGCGACGCCCAGCATGATGCCCAGCAGCGACACCAGGGTCGAACGCGGCCGCTGGCGCAGGTGGGCGAGGGCGATGGCGAGCTGGACGCGCATGGCTAATCCTGGTGCGGCCGCACCCAGCGCCCCTCGGACAGCGCACCATCGGGGCCGGCCACCGCCAGTTCGCCGCCCTGCAGGCCTTGCAGCACTTCCACCCTCTGCGGGCCGCGGATGCCTGCCACGATGCGGCGCTGCTGCAGGCGCCGCTCTTGCACCAGCCATACGCGGTCGCCGTGCACGGCGGCGGCGGGCAGCAGCAAGGCTTGTTCATGGCGCGCCACCACCAGGTTGGCGTCGACCGTCATGCCGGTCTGCAGCGCGCCCGGATTGGCGAGCGCGATGCGCACGCGGTAGCTGCGCGCCACCGGGTCGCCCTTGGGCGTGACTTCGCTTACCGTGCCGTCGAACACCTGGCCGGGCAAGGCGTCGGCCTTGAGCAGCACGGCCTGGCCGATGCGCACGCGGTTGATGTCTTCCTCGTCGATTTCGGCCGTCACGCGCAGCGGGGCGCAGCAGGCCAGCACGAAGACGGCTTGGCCAGGGCTGATGTACTGGCCCACTTCGCCGTCGCGGCGGATGATGGTGCCGTCGGCCGGCGCCAGCAGGGCCATGTAGTCGCGCTGGGCGCTCACCCGGCGCAGCGCTGCCTGCGCCGCCAGCAGTTCGGCGCGCGCGCGGTCGGCCTCGCCGGCGGCGACGAAGCCGCGCGCGGCCAGGGCACTGATACGTTCGTGCTGCTGGCGCGCGTAGGCCAGGCGCGCCTGCTGTTCGTCGACGCTGCCGGCCAGGTCGGCGTCGTCCAGGCGCGCCAGGACCTGGCCTTTGCGTACCTTTGCGCCTTCGTCCACGCGGCGCTCGGCCAGGCGGCCGCCGACCCGCGGCGCCAGCGGCAGCATGACGGTCGGCTCCACCGTGCCGGTGGCGTAAATGGCGTCGACCGCCGTCCCGCGCTCCGGCCTGACCACCTTGACGGGCAAGGGGCCGGCCTGGCGCCAGGCGGCGGCGCCCACGGCGGCCAGCAGGACCAGGGCCAGGGCGGCATAGCGCCAGCGCCGCCGGCGCGCGGGAGGAGGGGATGCGGGCATGCTTGAGCTCCTGCAATCGGAAGCGGACAGTGTGCGCTGCGATACCGGCAGTGTATATGACCTGGATCATGTCCTTGTAATCGCGGCAATTCCAGCCATACTTGACCTCGATCATATGCGGCGCGGGTCGCGGCGCGTAAGGTGGGCCGGGTAGCGGCAGCGAACCATCCAACCGGGGAAAACCATGAGCATCCGACATCTCGAATACCTGTTCCAGCCCACTTCCGTGGCCGTGATCGGCGCCTCGGAGCGGCCGCACAGCGTCGGCGCCACGGTGCTGGCCAATGTGCTGCAGGGCGGCTTCGACGGCGCCGTGTGGCCGGTCAACGCCAAGTATGGCGAACTGGCGGGGCGGCGCGTCTACCACAGCGTGCGCGAGCTGCCGCAGGCGCCCGACCTGGCCCTGGTCTGCACCCCGCCGGCCACGGTGCCAGGGCTGGTGCGCGAGCTGGGAGAACTGGGCTGCCGGGCCGCCGTGGTGATCACGGCCGGACTCGATGCGGCGCAAAAGGCTGCCATGCTGGCCGCGGCGCGGCCGCACCTGCTGCGCATCCTGGGGCCCAACTGTGTCGGGCTGCTGGTGCCTGGCATCGGCCTGAATGCCAGTTTCGCCCATTTGCCGGCGCTGCCGGGGCGGCTGGCTTTCGTGTCCCAATCGGGGGCCATGGTGACCGGCATCCTGGACTGGGCCCGTTCGCGCAATATCGGTTTCTCGCGCTTCGTGTCCCTGGGCGACAGCAGCGACGTCGATTTCGGCGACGTGCTGGACTTCCTGGCCGGCGACGGCAGCACCGACGCCATCCTGCTGTACATGGAGGATGTGCGCTCGGCGCGCAAATTCATGTCGGCAGCGCGGGCTGCGGCGCGCAGCAAGCCGGTGCTGGTGGTGAAGGCAGGCCGCTTTGCCGAGGGCGCGCGCGCCGCCAATTCGCATACCGGCGCGCTGGCGGGTTCGGACGCGGTGTACGACGCCGCCATCCGTCGTGCCGGCATGCTGCGCGTGCTGAGCACCGAGGACCTGTTCGATGCCGTCGAGACGCTGGCCGCCGGCCGCCCGCTGGCCGGCGAGCGGCTGGCGATCCTGACCAATGGCGGCGGCCCCGGCGTGCTGGCCACGGACGCCCTGGTGGGCGCCGGGGGCACTCTGGCCGCGCTTTCGCCGGCCACCCTGCGCCGCCTGGACGAAGTGCTGCCGCCCACCTGG
>JBCNPK010000044.1:0-45708 GCA_039593355.1 Pseudoduganella sp. | reverse complement strand
CAGCTTTGGAATTCCTGGCTTGGTTCATTGCTGCTCACGTTGAGTCACCTTCTAATAAAGTAAAATGCTGAATTAGGTATCTTAATCTACCCGCCGTGCAAAACCAAACATCTCCCCTGATCCTGACTTTTGGCGTGGCCGATCCGGTCGGTGCGGTTGGCGTGCATGCCGACCTGGCCGTCTTCAATGCCCTGGCTTGCCGCGGCCTGGCCGCCACCACCGCCCTGCTGGTGGGCGACAGCGCCCGCGTGGAAGACCAGCAGCACGTCGACGCCGACTGGGTGGCCGACCAGGCCCGCATGGTGCTGGAAGACGTGCCGGTGCAAGCGTTCAAGATTGGCGCGCTGGACCACCTGGAACACGTTTCCACCCTGGCCGAAATCGTCTCCGACTATCCCGACGCGCCCCTGGTGCTCGACCCCTTCGGCAGCCAGCTGCCGCCGCCGGGCGACGAGGACGACCCGGAGGAATTCCTGACCGTGCTGCGCCAGCTGCTGGTGCCGCAGAGCACCGTGCTGATGCTGTCCGAAGTGGAACTGGCGCGCATGGCCGAAACCTGGCGCGACCTGGGCAACGGCGAGACCATGGCCGACGACGCCGAGCACCTGATCGACCTCGGTTGCGAATACGTGCTGGTGACCGGCACCAACGCCGGCGGCGGCCAGCGCGCCAATACCCTGTACAGCGCCGAGGGCGTGCAGCGCCACGACAAGTGGCAGCACCTGCCGGGCCCCTTCGTCGGCGCCGGCGGCACCCTGTCGGCAGCGATCGCCGCCTACCTGGCGCACGGCCTGGCCGTGCCGGAAGCGGTGGAACGCGCCGAACAATACACTTACCAGACCCTGCTCCATGCCCAGCGCTATGGCATGGGGCGCTTCGTCCCCAATCGATTCTTCAAATCATGACCACCTCGAAAAACGACATCCTGTTCGAACGCGCCCAGAAATCCACTCCTGGCGGCGTGAACTCGCCGGTGCGCGCCTTCCGCTCCGTGGGCGGCACGCCGCGCTTCATCACCCGCGCCGAAGGCCCCTACTTCTGGGATGCGGACGGAAAACGCTATATCGACTACATCGGCTCCTGGGGCCCGGCCATCGTCGGCCATGCCCACCCCGAAGTGGTGCAGGCGGTGCAGGAAGCGGCCACGCGCGGCCTGTCCTTCGGCGCGCCGACCGAAGCGGAAATCGACATGGCGGAAGAAATCTGCCGCCTGGTGCCGTCGATCGAACAGGTGCGCCTGGTCTCCTCCGGCACCGAAGCGACCATGAGCGCCCTGCGCCTGGCGCGCGGCGCCACCGGCCGCGACAAGATCGTCAAATTTGAAGGCTGCTACCACGGCCACGCCGACTCCCTGCTGGTGAAAGCAGGCAGCGGCCTGCTCACCTTCGGCAACCCGACTTCGGCCGGCGTGCCGGAAGACTTCGTCAAGCATACGCTGGTGCTGGATTACAACAACGTGGAAGCGATCCGCGCCGCGTTTGCGGAATACGGCGAGGACATCGCCTGCGTCATCGTGGAGCCGGTGGCCGGCAATATGAACCTGATCAAGGGTAGCCCGGAATTCCTGGGCGCGCTGCGCGAGCTGTGCACCAGGCACGGTGCCATCCTGATTTTCGACGAGGTGATGTGCGGTTTCCGCGTCGGCCTGGGCGGCGCGCAGGCCCTGTACGGCATCAAGCCGGACCTGACCGCGCTGGGCAAGGTGATCGGCGGCGGCCTGCCAGTGGCAGCCTTCGGCGGTTCGAAAGAACTGATGTCGAAGATGTCGCCGGTGGGCGCCGTGTACCAGGCCGGCACCCTGTCGGGCAACCCGGTCGCCGTGGCGGCCGGCATGACCACGCTAAAGCTGATCCAGCAGCCCGGCTTCTACCAAGGCCTGGCGCGCACTGCACGCCGCCTGGCCGACGGCCTGACCGCCGCAGCGAAAGAAGCCGGCGTCACCTTCTGCGCCGATGCCGAAGGCGGCATGTTCGGCCTGTATTTCAGCGCCACGCCGCCGAACAACTACGCCGAGATGATGGCCGGCGACCGCGAGAAGTTCAACGTCTTCTTCCACAAGATGCTGGACGAAGGCGTCTACTTCGCCCCCGCGGCGTTTGAAGCGGGCTTTGTCAGCGCCCAGCACAGCGATGAGGTCATCGACGCCACCATCGCGGCCGCAAGGAAGGTCTTCGCCATGCTGTAACATGCCGGAACCGCCGCGCGTGGCGCATCGCCCGATGCGTTGCGCGCCCTGGCGCCAAACGAGGAGCATCCCATGCAGCAATCGCGCCGTCTGGTCCCTCTTGAAGCCTACCGCGGGCTTGCTGCCCTGATCGTGGTGGTGCACCACTTCTTCCTGGCATTCGCCCCTCGCGTAACGGGGCGGCTTCCGGAGCTGCGCGACGACAGCAGCATGATCGGCACGCCGTGGTTCCTGCTGGTCAACGGTACGGCCGCCGTGGCATTTTTTTTCACACTATCGGGCTTTGTGCTGAGCTGGTCCTACTTCCAGCGCCATGACCCGGCGAGCCTGCGCCGCGCCTTCTTGCGCCGCTGGCCACGGCTTGCCGGCATCGTCATGCTGACCACCATCCTGAGCGCCGCTCTTTACCTGGCGGGCTGCTATTACTTCAGCGAAGCGGCGCAAGCCAGCGGCAGTCCTTGGCTGGCCCAGCAGTTCAAAACAGTCGGCAAGCAACCCGACCTGCTGCGCGCCGCCCTGCAGGGAGCCACCACCTTCTTTACCGGCTATCACGGCTACAACTCCAACCTCTGGACAATGCGCCCGGAATTTTTCGGCAGCATGCTGGTGTATTTGCTGGCCGCGTTCATGGTGCTGGTGCTGAATGGCCGCCATCTGCTGCCTGCCCTGTTTCTGCTGTGCGCGAGCGCCGCCTTCGTCTACTACACCTTGATCTCGTTCATCTGCGGCACCTTCCTGGCCTACGCCATCAGCCGCCGCCAGCCTGCCGTATCGTCCGCGGCATGTGCGGCGATCCTGATCGCCAGTGCTTACCTGCTGGGCTATCTGGCGCCGATCCGTTATTACGCCTGGGCCGGCGTGGTGCCAACCCATTTTGCGGACCTGGCCGAACTGCTCATCCATACAACGGGTTCGCTGGGCCTGATTTTCGCCACGATGGCAAATGGCCGGCTGTTCAAACGGCTCGACAACCGATATTTTGCCTTGCTGGGCAAGCTCAGCTTCCCGATCTACCTCAGCCACATTCTGGTCATCGCTTCCGCCTCTTCCTTCTGCTATCTGCAGCTGCAGGCATTGCAGTGGCCGCGCGAAGCGCTGCTGCCCGTGACCTTGCTGTGCACATTGCTGGGTACGCTGGCCCTGAGCTGGCCCATGGAAAAATTCGACGCCTGGTGGGTGGGCCTGGTCAGCCGCCATATCGCAGCCGACCAGGCAAGTGCCACCGCAGTCGCCAGGCCGGCCGGCTCTCCCGACCCGACCTGACCCGCGCCAGGGAGCCGGCCTCGCCACAAGCGCTTGAGCCTGTGTCAGCCTGCGGGCTGGCCTGGCTCGAGCTGGCGGGCGGCCATTTCCTTGACCGCCATCGCCATGAAGGCATCGATCGCGCTGCCGCTGCCCTGGCCGCTGCCGCCGACCTGGATCGAAGGCACCAGCTGCACCTGGCCGCGTTCGATGGCTTCGGCAAAACGCATCAGCACGGTCTGCTGAAACTGCAGTTCCGGGCCGCCATAGGCGGCGACGTTCATCTCGGTCGCCTTGGCCTGCGCCTGGCCGATCGCCGCCACCTGGTAAGCCTCGGCTTCGGCCAGCTTGCGCTTGGCGTCGGCGGAGCCGGCTGCCATCTGGCGCGCTTCCTCCGCCGACTTGATCGCCTTCTGCACAGCGGCCGAACCGTTGTTCTCGGCGATTTTCACCGCCAGCTCGGACTGCGTGATCGAAGTCTGCTGGCTGGCGCGCGCCTCGGCTTCACGCAGGATGCGTTCCTGCACCGCCGCCGCTTCCTTGGTCTTGTAGGTTTCGAGCTGTTCGCGCGATACCTGGCGTTCACGCAGCTGGCGCAGGATGGTTTCGATCTGCGTATCGCCCTGCTTGGCGCGCGGCGTACCGATCAGCACTTCGTTCAGCGTCAGGTTATAGCCCGCGAAATTGCGGCGCATTTCGTCCTTGGCGCGTTCCTGGATGTCGGAGCGCTCCTGCAGCAGTTCGATCAGCGTCTTGCCCTGGCCGATGTTCTTGAAGTAGGCGGCGACCATCGGGTCGAGCGTCTGCTCCACCAGGCGGCGGATATCGCCGAAACGCTGGATGACCAGCGGCGCCATCTTGTAGTCGATGTTCACCACCACCGACAAGGGCAGGTCGGGCTCGAACGCGTCCTTGGTGATCAGCGAAATCTCCGACAGGCTGCGGTCCAGCTCATGCGAGCCGACCTGGCCGGCTTGCCACTTCAGGATGAAGTTCGTGGTCGGCACTTCGATCACTTTCTTGGCGTACGGGTTCAGCGCATATTTGCCAGGCAGCAGCGGCGTCGCCTGCACGCCCTTCTCGTCGTCGCCGACCAGTTCACCATGGCGATAGCTCTCGCCGGTAATGTCGTTGCCTTCCTTGCCGGTGTAAGACACCACCACGCCCACGAAACCCACCGGCACGATGGTCTTGGCCACGATCTCGTGCGTCGCAAAGCGCGCGTTCAGGTAGTAGGTGCCCTCCACCAGCACCTGCAGCTGGCGGCCTTTGAAACCGCCGTGGTCGATGAAGGCTTCAGGCTCCTGGTAGTCGCGGTGCTCGCCGGCGACAATGGGGGCGACAATCGTACCTTCCGGCAGCGAGCGGCCCTCGTGGGTGGTGATCACGGCCAGCTTGTCTTCGCGGATCACCAGCGGGCGGAAACCGCCGCGCGCGGACAGGTCTTCCAGCACGGCCGCCAGCGAGCCAACGACTTCGCCCTTGCCGTTGATATTGCCGTCGCCCGGCAGGCTCAGGGCGTACACCCGGTCTTCGGTCAGCACCACGAACTGCGCCAGGTTGATGGCGTAGGTGCCTTCGCGCATGATCTTGCGCTGCAAGCCCTTCTGGCCGCCGTTGTCGAGGAAGGCGCGCACGTCGGTGAAATCATTGGCGGCCTTGTTGCAGGCCAGGTTCTGGCTCGGCGCCATCGGCAAGCCGTCGCGCGCGAACACATAGGCCAGCGTGCCTTGCTGGATGGTCACCAGGTCGTGGCGATGGACACTGTACTGGAACGGGAAGAACAGGTGGAAGCCGCCGCGCAGGACCTCGGGCTGGAAGCCGGCTTCGCCATTCAGGGCGATAAAGCCGCCCTGGACCGAACCGCGCCCCGACCATTTCTTTTCAACGATGCCGATCTTTTCGTTGGGGATGTAAACAATGCAGTTGCTGGCGATGACCAGGATGATCAACAGCACCAGGCCAGCAATCAGGTAATACTGCAACATACGTCGTCCTTTCATAGATAAGCGACAGGTTCAGCTTATCGAGGGACGCGTAAAGATGGTGTAAATGTCGATTACGCCGGTGTAAATGCCGTGTAAACGTTCAAGGCACCAGGTCGATATCGATGTCGCGCGTGTCGGCATGGCCATTGCCGTCGGCCACCCGCACCGTGTGGTGTCCGGGCCCGGACGGCTTCCAGGCGACCGTCTCGCCGGGTGCGGCGCGGCCCACCAGGGCGCCGTCGACGAACCAGAACAATTCGCGCACGTCGCCCGCCGCCTGCGCCACCAGCAGGATCGGTTCGGGATGGGTTGCGCGCAGCACGTGGCGCACGCTGCGCAGCGGCTGCAGGATGCGCGGCGCGCTGTCGTCGCCGGCGCCGCCGCAGGCGCTGGTATCGCGCAAGGGCAAGCCGGCCTGGCGCATCAGCTGCTGCACGTCCGAGGACCAGGTTTCGACCGTCCTGGCCACGGTGTTCGGCCCCTGCTTGCACGCCAGCGTGCCCTTGTCCTTGTCGATCCAGACCTGGCGGTGCAGAGTGCTGCGTTTGATGGGGGATTTGCCGGCGATGAACCACGACTGCACCACGCGCGGGCAGGCTGCGTCCGGCAAATCGCCGCTGGCGGCGCATACGTCGACCAGGCGCAGGTCCGGCGGCAGCTCGCGCGGCACGGGACCGGGATCGAGGCGCTCGGCGCGCAAGGCATCGACAATGCGCAGGAACAGCGGCGCGGCCATGTCCACGCCCACCAGGGCCGGATTGCCGGCGCCGTCGAAATTGCCAAGCCAGACCGCCAGCGCGTAGCGGCCGAACACGCCCGCGGTCCAGGCGTCGCGGAAGCCCCAGGAGGTGCCGGTCTTCCACGCGATGGCCGGGGAGCCGGGAGCGGCGCTATCGGGGCGCGGATTACGGCGCAGCATGTCGAGCGTGATGTAGGAAGCCTCTTCGCTGAGCAGGCGGCGCTGCTGCGGCTGCGCCGCCGCGCCGCGATAGGTGACGGGACGCCACTGCCCGCCGTTGGCGAGCATGGCGTACATCTGCACCAGCTCCTCCATCGTCACTTCGCCGCCGCCCAGCACCAGCGCCAGGCCGTAGTGCTCGCGCGTGTCCATGTGGGCCACGCCGGCCTGCTTGAGGAAGTCGTACAGGTCGGGCCGCGACAGCCTGGCCGCCACCGCGACGGCGGGCACGTTGCGGCTGCGGATCAAGGCGTCTTCCGCCGCCAGCGGGCCGGCGAAGCGGCCATCGAAGTTCTCCGGCGTGAAGGCGCCAAAGGCGGACGGCGTATCGCGCAGCACCGTCTTCGGATGCAGCAGGCCCTGGTCCAGCGCCAGGCCGTAGATGAAGGGCTTGAGTGTCGAGCCGGGCGAGCGGCGGCCCAGGGTGCCGTTGACCTGGCCGGCGATCGCCGAGTTGCCGTAGTCCGCCGAGCCCACCAGCGCCCGCACCTGCATGGTCGAGGTGTCCACCAGCATGGCGCTGGCGTTGGCGACGCCGGTCTCCGCGCGCGAACGCAGGTAGTCGCCGATCACGCGCTCCAGCACGCGCTGCGCGCGCAGGTCCAGGCTGGAATCGATTTCTCCCTGGGTCTCCTGCGCCTGCTGCTGTTCGTGCAGCAGCAGGTCGACCAGGTGCGGCGCGAGGAAGGGCATGTTCGCCTTTCCTTCCGTGTGCAGGGGCAGTTGCATCTCGGCCTGCCAGCGGCGGTCGTCCGGGTGGCGCTCCTGCCAGGCCTGCCACAGGCGCTCGCGCGCCACGCGCAGCGCGGCCGGTGCCTTGTAGCCCACCAGCCGCTGGCGCGGATTCTGCGGAATGACGGCCAGCGCCAGCATTTCCGGCAGCACCAGCGACGCCGCGCTCTTGCGGAAGTAGACCAGGCTCGCCGCTCCGACGCCTTCCACGTTGCCGCCGTATGGAGCGAGGTTCAGGTAGGCTTCCAGGATTTCGCGTTTGCCGTAGCGCGCTTCGATCCACAGCGCGGCGGCGGCCTGCTTCAGTTTGCCGCCGATGCTGCGGCTGTCGATGCGGTACAGCCGGCGCGCCAGCTGCATGGTGACGGTGGATCCACCCTGGCGGCGGGTGCCGGTGGCGCTGGCCCAGGCGCTGCGCACCAGGGCCAGCGGGTTGATGCCGGGATGCCAGTAATACCAGCGGTCTTCGTACAGGAGCACCGCTTCCGGCAGCGCCGCCGGCATGTCCTGCAAGCGCAAGGGCTGGCGGAACTGTTCGTCCGCCGCCAGCGTCAGGCGCAGCAGCTCGCCGCCGCTGGCATGCACCGCATGCGACCATGGCTGGCCCGCCAGCAGGGGTTCGCGCGGCCACACCCGCAGCGCGAGCAGGACCAGGGAAGCCAACGCACAGGCGGCGGCGACGCGGGCAGTGCGCCGCCAGCGGCCAGCCAGGTTGCGCAGGCTTGGCAACACTTACTTGCGGTCCTTGATCACAAGTTTCGAGCCGGCCGAACGGCCGAACACCTTGCGTTCGTACATCGCCTCGCCGAACGCTCCCGGCACGACGAAGTCACCGACATTGGTGGCGCGTACCTTGTAGGTGATCTCGGTCTGCGTGCTGCCCACATTGCCGAAGATGATGACGCGGTCTTCGCGCAGGTCGACGTAATCGACGTTCCAGGTCCAGCCCTTGGTGCCGACGCGGCGCTGCCACAGCGGCGCATCGGAGTCCTCGTCCGACGGGCTGCTCAGCACCGGCTCCAGGCCGCCCGGCAGCACGTCCACCAGCGCCACCTGCTGCACCTCGCGGCGGCCGACGGCGCGCACACGCACGCGTACCGTCACCTCGTCGCCCAGCGTGACTTCGGACAGAGGCTTGCCGGAGGCATCGACGAACTCGCGGATGATTTCGATGCCGTTGGAAGCCGCCGTGACGGGGATATTGCGCTCAAAGCCGGTTTCCGCCAGCGAGTAGTACAGCGGCAGTCCGCCGCTGCTGCCGATCTTGAGCTTTGCGGCATCGCCCGGCACGACAGCCTTGGCGATCATCCCCAGCGCGCCCAGCTCCAGCGCCTTTTCCTTGCCCTGGCGGTCGACCGCCTTGGCCGTGATGCTGCCCGCAGCGCCGTTGGCGGCGGCATTGCTGTAGGCATCCACTGCCATCACCACCGAGGCCGACGACAGGCTGCTGTACCAGCCTTCGCTCAGCCAGGCGCCCATGCGGTCGAACGCTTCCGGCGGCAGCTCCTTGAGGCGGTTCGGGAAGTGGCGCGCCGCCAGGGTCACCAGCGTGGCGTCATGCACCAGCGAGTCGTAATACCAGCCCCAGGACTTGAACTCGTCCTTTTTCGCCAGGCGCGCCAGCATGTCCTTCCACAGCGGATCGAGCAACTGGCTCGCCACCTGGTCCTGCTTCAGGATCTGGTAGCTGGCCGCCAGGTAGGCATTGCCAAGGTCGGAGCCGGGCAGCGGGCCGTTGCGCGCATCCTTCGGCATGGCGCCGCGCAGGTTCACCAGCGCCGCCGTGGTCACCGCGCCGCTGCGCGTCAGCAGGTAGGCTGCCTGGGCACGCGTACGCCAGTCGTAACGGTCGTCGCCGCCGCGTGCGATGTAGTTCTGCATCCAGGCCAGCGCACGCGCCAGCATGTCTTCCGGCACCTGCATCTTGTGCTCGCGCGCTTCCAGCAGCATCTGCACCGCATACACGGTGGCAAACGGATGCGCGCTCTCGCCCGGCGCATACAGGCCGAAGCCGCCGTCGCCCGTCTGGCGCGAACGCAGCACGGTCAGGGTGCGCTCGAAAGCCTTCTTCGGATCGACCGCAGCGCCGCCGGCCGCCTTTTGCGCCTGCAATTCCCTGGCAAAGTCCGGACGGTTGGCCAGCAGCACCGTCGGCGTCATCTGGCTGACAATCTGCTCGGTGCAGCCGTATGGATACTCCTGCAGGTAGCGCACCATGCCGGCCGCCATGGACCACGGCGTGGCCGACATCGACAGCTCGCTGCGCTGCATCTGCGGATAGAACTGGCCCTGCGTCGCGATTTCGCCGCCGCCCTTGAAGCGGCCGGTCTGCACCAGCGTCACAAGCGCCGACGCCGGCCGCACCGACAGGTCGGTCGACAGCTTCGCCTTGCGCTCCTGGTACTGCGCGCTGAACACCACGCTGGCCGACCCCAGTTGCGCCTGGGCGCCGCTGCGGGCCCGCACGCGGAAGCGCGCGGTAGCCTCGCCGCCCTCGTTGATGGCCAGCGTCGCCTGTGCCTTGCCCACCACTTCCAGCGCCGGCGCCACCTGCAGCGTGAGCGCCACCGGAGCGCCCTTGCCCGAGCCCTTGATATTGTTGGCAACGCCGATGCCCACTTCGGCCTCGTCGCCCGGCGTCAGCGCCACCGGTACGTTCGGCAGCAGTACGATGTCGCCGCGCACCGTGGTCTTGGCGCTGGCTGCTCCGGCCGAGGTGTCGTCCACCACCACCGCCATCACGCGCAGGCTGCCGTTGAAGTAATCCGGCACCGTGTAGCTGAAATCGCGGCCGCCCTTCACGTCGACGATGCCGGACCAGTAGGCCACCGGCTTGTCGCGCTTGCGCTTGAACGGATTGAGGTGCTTGCCTGCTTCGCCGTCGCTGTCGCCGCCCGGCGCCGCACCCTGCATCAGCTTGCGGAATTCAGGCAGGATCTGGTCCAGCGTCTGCGCCGTCGTCACTTCCAGCGCACGCTTCTGGAAGAAGTACTGCAGCGGATCGGGATTCTTGTAGCGCGCCACCTGCAGGATGCCTTCGTCCACCGCGAACACCACGGCACGCACCGGCTTGGGCGACTCGAGGTGGAATTGCACCGTCTGTCCCGGCTTGACCAGTTCCGGCGCCTTCAGCGAGAACTTGGTGGTGCGCCGATCCAGGCTGGTGGCAAACGGCGCCACCCCATAGCTCAGTGGGCTCATGTAAATTTCGTCCGAGGACGGATCGCGCGTGAACTGCACCATCACATAGCCGTTGCCGTCGTAATCCTTCGGCAGCGTGATCTTCTGCACCGAAGCATTCTTGTCGGCCTTGAACCACTTGTAGGCATACACCTTGTCGCGTTCGATGGTGATCAGGCCCGAGCCGGTGTACGGCGCGCGCACGCTGATCTCGATTTCCTCGCCCGGCTGGTAATCTTTCTTGTTCAAGGTCAGCTGCAACTCGGCGTTGCGGTCCAGGCTGCGCGTCACGTTGCCGGTGCCCGCCACGCTGTAGCGGAACTGGGCCAGCACCGTGCCCTGCGCATTTTTCAACACATAGGTGAAGTTGCCCGGCGTATCGGTGGCCGGCGCCAGCTGCACGCCGGCGGCGCCGATCGCAAACGGCTCGGTTTTCAGCAGCACGTCCTTGCCGCGCGATTCGTACTTGAACAGGCCGTTGGCCTGCTTGACCAGCACCGACAGCACGCGGTTCTCATACCGTTCCAGCGTCAGGCCGGAGACGGCGGTCTTGCGCGCCTTCGGATCGATGGCGATCAGCTGCACATTGCGCAGCGCGCCGCGGTTGATGTAATACAGGTCGCCGTCGGCCTTGTAGCCCACCAGGTATGGCGCATCGGACACCAGCGCCTGCACTTCCGCGCTGACGCTGCGGCCGCCCTCAGGCTCGAAGGCCTTGGCCAGCACGTGCAGCTGGTAAGTCGCGGACTGGTAGCGGTGCAGGCCCAGGTCGAAGCTCGCATCGCCCTTGTCGTCGGTCTTCTGGTCCGAGATGGTGTCGGTGAAACGTTCCTTGGCGCGCTGCGGATCGTAGAAGCTGTAGCCCGGCCAGGAAGCGAAGGCCGGGTAGGCCGGCGTCAGCGTCACCACCGCTTCCACCTTGCGGTTGGGCGCCGGAGTGCCGAACAGGTTCTGCACATTCATCTGCGCCGTCAGCGATTGCGGACTGACCCAGCCTTCGCCCGCATCGGCGGACAGCTTGAGCGCGACCTTGGTGCGGTCGGGCAGGAATTCCTGCACTTTCACGGTAGTCGAGCCGAGCCGCACCGGCGCGCCCTGCGCGCCGTCGCGCGGCAGGTTCAGGTAGATCGTGTAATTGCCGGTTGGCGCGCTATCGAGCGTCGGGTGCGACATTTCCGCCATACCGGCCGCGCCGAGCTTGAGCTTTTCGCGCCGCACGGTCTGGCCGCGCGCATCGACCACTTCGGCCTCCACCGGCAAGTCCTTCAGGTTCTGGCTCCAGTCGCCGCTCTTGACGATGATGCCGGCCTGGATCGTGTCGCCCGGGCGGTAGATGCCGCGGTCGGAGAACAGATAGGCCCGCATCTGGTTCGGCAGGCCGCCGCTATGGGTGCCGCCGACGTCGAAGCGCGACATGTCCAGCGCCCGGTCGCTGCGGTTCAGCGCCATGAAGGCGGTATCGCCGGCCTTCTTCACCACCAGCAGCACCGCCTGTTTTTCGCGCGTGTAGCCGCGCAGGTCCGGCAGGCGCACCGTGCCGCCGGCGTCGGTCGCCTGCGTATGCAGCACCAGGCCGTTTCGGCCCCATACTTCCACCGTGGCGCCGGCCACCGGCATGCCGCTGCTGATGGACTGGACGTACACCTGCTGCGAGCCGTCCAGCGCGCGCTTGCTGACCAGGCCAAGGTCGGTCAGCATGATCAGGCGGCTGTCACCCATCGCGCCCGGGTCGCCGCCATATTCCGCCGGGCCGCCGTCGCCCTCGCCTTCTCCCTCATACTGGCCGCCCTGCTGGACTTCCTGCTGCGCATCGTCGCCCTTGGACGGGTCGTAGCCATTGATCTTGACCAGGAAAATGCCGCGCCTCTCGCCGCCGTCGGTCTTCAGGTACTCGGAGAAGTCGATGGTCTCGAAATGCGTCTTGCCCGGCGCCAGTTTGAGCGGCAGCTTCTTCTCGAAGCGTTCGGTCAGGCTGTCCGGCGTCAGGCCCTGGTAGAACTGCGGCTTGGCGAAATTGCCGTCGGCGTGCGTGGCCAGGAAGTGCAGCTGGTGCGGCAGCACACGGCCAATCTCGATCTTCACGCCCGGCACATCGCGCACCATGATCGGCAGTTTGCGCTCGCCGTTCAGCGCCAGCAGCGCGCCCGTACCCATGATCGACAATTCAGGCGCGGAGGCCTTGACCTGCAGGATGACATCGCGCTTTTGCCCCAGCTGGTAGCCGCCGACCGACTTCATGCCCTGCGCAATGCGCACGAACATGAAGCTGCCCGGCTCGGCCTCGAACTTGAAGGTGTGGATCTCGGTATTGTCGCGCTCCTGCGGCAGCGCCGTCAGCGTCAGACGCTTGGCCTTTTTCAGCACGGCGTCCGTGACTTCGGCCGGATCGTCCCAGCTCTTCGCCTCATTGGTGGCGGCCGGCAGCGACCAGGCGCTGACCGCGCGCGCCGCTTCCTTCTCGTTGACCGCCATGCCGGTGGTAATCTGCAGGACGTTCTCCATATCGCCCGTCTGGCCGGTCACGATATGCGTGTCGATGGCCTGCACCTCCAGGCCGAACAGGCCGGGCACCGCCACGGCCTTGCTCACTTCCTCCGGCGTGCCGTCGCCGCCGCGCTGGGCCTTCACGCCCGACTCGATGTGCAGCGTGAGCGCCGCCGTCTCCTGCGGAATGGCCAGCGGCTCGGACTGGATGGTGGCGCTGACTTTCCACTTATCGTAAGTGAGCGTGAACTTGACCGGCTTGCCGTCCAGGTCCATGCGCAGGCGCTTTTCGAAATCGGCCGGCGCCACAGGGTGGGTGAACTTCACGTCGAACACGCCCTTGCGCAGGTTGAACTGGGTCGGGTCCTGGTAAAACTCGCCGTTCACGATGGGGATCGCGAAGCGCGCGGTTTCGAACTGGTATTCCTTATCCGCCTTGACGTGTGCCGCCAGCGCCTTCGGGCCGAACCTGATCGTGTACTTCTGGCCAACCGGCCAATCCTGGGCCGGCTGGAAAGCCAGCTCATGATCGGTGTTCCAGGTCCATTTGCCGGCGATGGCGGGCGACAGCGTTACGTCCGTCGCCTCCCGTCCCACCCGCGACAGCGGCGCGGCGGACGCTGTGAACGCAATGCGCAGCGGCTGCGGCGGGGCGTCGTTTTCCAGCTCTGTGCGGCCAGGCGCGATGACGCGCACGCCGGCATCGCTGGAGGCCACCTTGTCGGGGTGCAGGTAGGGCATGCGGCTCTTGACGAAGGGATAGGCCGCCAGGCCTGCCACCACAACCACGGCCAGCGCCGCCATCACACGCAGATGACGCCCGGCCCATGCCCGCAGCGGCAGCAGGCGCTGCCCGAGGCTGCGCAGCCAGCCGGGAGGAGACCAGGACACACTACCGAAAATGGTGGCGACGACACGTGCGAGCAGATTCCAGATGTGCTTCATCCGGCTCCCCTTGGACAATTTGATAAGATTGCCGGGGATTCTATCCTTACCTTGTCATTTCTTCCAGTTAATTAACCTGCGACCGGCGCCGTACCGAAAGGCCGCGCGTCCAGCGGAATGTCGATCATGAAGTCAGTCCCCAGTGCCGCCGAACTGGTGACGATGATGCTACCGCCATGGCTTTCCGCCACGCGGCGCGCGTAAGGCAGGCCCACGCCCCAACCGTCCTTGGTGCACTTGCCGCCGCGGGCACGGCGGTAGACCTGGAAAATCGATTCCTGTTCTTCCGCCGGAATCGGCTCGCCTTCGTTATGCACCGACAGCTGCACGCGATGCTCGGTGCATGCCACCCGCACCACGATGGGCGTGCCCGGCGCCTTGTACTTGATTGCATTGCCCAGCAGGTTTTCCAGCGCGCGCTGCAGCGAAGCCCTGCACCAATGGCCAACCGCCGATTCGAATTCAACGCGTATTTCAACACCACTGCGTTCCATTTCCTGCTGTGCCACCTCATACGCCAGCAGGGCCAGGTCGAATTCCTCGATATTCAGCGGCAGCCGTTCGCCGCCCTCGAACACCATGCAATCGAGCAGGTCGCGCGTCATGGTCTCGATGCGCTGCGCATTGGCCACGATGCGTTCGGCCAGGCGGCGGATATCCTCGCTCGGCGCACGCGCCTCGATCACTTGCGCCGCCACGCTGACGTTGGAGAGCGGCGTGCGCAAGTCGTGCGTCAGTGCGGCGATGAACTGCTCGCGCAGGGCCGACTGGATCAGGGCAAAGGCCGTCACGCTTTCGCGGATGGCGCTGTCGATGGAGGTGTCGATCGCTTCGCGCTGGTCATGCGAAAGCTGTATGCCGCCCTCGCGCAGCATGCGAAACAGCACCTGCCGGAACAGCTGGTACTCGCGGATCAGGGTGGTGGTATCGTAACCGGTCAGGCGTGCGCGTTCCCCGCCATGCTCTTGCGCGATGATGGCCACGTCGACCCCGCTGGCCTGGTAATACTCCTGGGTCAAGAGCTGCGCCAGGTGCTCGTAAAAGGCCGGCAGGGTATTCAGCAAGATGGGATCGGGTAAATCCCCGGCCTTGTACAGCTTTTCCCTGACAGCTCGGGACCATGCTTCGATCACCTGTCCACGCAGGGCCAGCATCGCCTGGGACGCCGAAGACAAACTGACCTCTGCCATGCATTCCCCCGAAGTGTGAATTGTCATTCGCAAGAATGTGACACCAATTCCTTCGTGTCAACTGTGGCGCAAATGCCTCTGTGCTTGACAAGTACAATCGGGCAGCGGCCGGCGCCGTCGCAGTGACTACCGGTTACAGGCTATCCAGGCAGCTTACTTGAGCCAGCCGCGCCGGCGGAAGTACAGCAGCGGCGCCACCGCGCTGACGAGCATCAGGCCCAGGGCCCATGGATAGCCCATGCTCCACTTCAGTTCGGGCAGGATGTCGAAGTTCATGCCGTATACCGACGCGATCAGGGTCGGCGGCAGGAAGGCGACCGAGGCCACAGAGAAGATCTTGATGATCTTGTTCTGGTTAATGTTGATGAAGCCGACGGTGGCGTCCATCAGGAAGTTGATCTTATCGAACAGGAAGGAAGTGTGGCCATCCAGCGATTCGATGTCGCGCAGGATCTGGCGCGCCTCCTCGAACTGGTCGGAATTCAGCAGGCGGCCGCGCATCAGGAAGGATACCGCGCGGCGCGTGTCCATCATGTTGCGGCGGATACGGCCGTTCAAGTCTTCCTCGTGCGCGATGGCGCTCAGGGCGTCGGCCGCATCCTTGTCGGTGAATTCTTCCTGCAGCACGCGGCCCGAGACTTCTTCCAGGTTCTGGTAGATGCCTTCCAGCGCATCGGCCGAATACTCGGCGTCGGTGGCGTACAGGTCCAGCAGCACGTCCATGTAGTCGGCGATCGAGCCGGGGCGCGAGCGGGCGCGCATGCGCACCAGGCGGAACACGGGCAAGTCGTCGGTGTGCACCGAGAACAGCATCTTCTTGGCGAGGATGAACGCCACCGTCACCACGCGCGACGGGCCTTCGTCTTCTTCCAGCAGGAAATCGGTGCGCAGGTGGAGGTCGCCGTTTTCCGCCTCGTAGTAACGGGCGGAGGCTTCGATGTCCTTGACCTCGTCTTCGCCGGGCAGGATCACGCCGTAGATGGATTTGACCCAGGCGCGCTCGTCTTCTGTCGGATCGGTCAGGTCGACCCAGACCGGCGCCACTTGTTCAAGGTCTTCGCGCGTCTCAATAGGCACCTGGTTGAGCCGGCCATTTTGTAAAACGAAAACATTGATCATAGGCAATCTCAGCCGGAGAGGGGATGTAGAGCGCGGGTTCTAAAAAACTTCGCAAGTGTACCCGCAAAGAGGGGCGCGGTGCCAGTCCCGTTGATGCATTTTTTTAAACGGGTAAACCAGTGTCTGACCCAGTGGGCCAGACACTGGTTTGCCGGTTTAGCGGGTCGCGCGCTGAATGGCCTGTTCCGACACCGTCGGCTGCGCCTCCACCGCCGGCTTAGCCGGGACCTTCGGCGCCTCAATCCCCCGCGTATCGTGGACCTCGATCAGCTTCCCCTGCTCTCCGCAGTCAGAATTGGAAACCACGGTCTTGCCATGAATGACGCATTTCCGCACCGGTGCGGGCGGGGCCGCCTGCGACACTACCGGCGCAGCGACTTCCTTGGCCTTCGCCCCGACCTTATCCAGCCCCTCGGCAAACAGATTGCGCTCGCTCCGCATCGAGATCAGCGCAAACACCGCTGCCGCCCCGAGAAGGCCCATAATGACGACCACCGCCACCAGGCTGACTCCACTCTGATATTTTTTCAAGGCAGCTCCGCCGAATTCATTCTTTGCATGATCACCCCTGCGCGCCGCGCCAGATAGGACGAGTCGCGATGGGCGTCGAAATATTTAGGCCGCGGCAGCATCACCGCCAGCCGCGCCGCCTGTTCCGCCCCCAGCTTGGAAGCCGGAATCCGGTAATAGTAGCGCGCCGCAGCTTCCGCGCCGTAGATGCCGCGCCCGAACTCGGCCACGTTCAGGTAAATCTCGAAGATGCGGCGCTTATCCATCAGCATCTCCAGCATATAAGTGATGATCAGCTCCTGCCCCTTGCGCAAATAGCTGCGCGAACCGGAAAGGAACAGGTTCTTGGCCAGCTGCTGGGTGATGGTCGAGCCGCCGTGGATCTTCTTGCCCTTCTTCTTTTCCTGGTTATGTTCGTAGGCCTTTTGCAGCGCCTCCCAATCGACGCCCTCATGCTCGGCGAAGTTGGCATCTTCCGAGGCGATTACCGCGCGCTTCAGGTTGACGGAGATCGCCGCATAAGGCACCCACATCTGCTTGACCCGTGCCTTCGGGTCCGTCTCCTGCATGGCCGCCTGCTGCTCGCGCATGAAAGCCGTCATGCTTGGATTATGGTCGACCCACCACCAGATCTGCACAAAGAAATACAGCTGCACCGCGAGGAAGATCGCGGCCGGCACGATGAAGAACCACTTCAGCTTCTTCAGCTTGTTCATAGCTTGGCGCGCAGCTGCGCCAGCACTTCCGCCGTTTGCGGACGCACGCCGCGCCATACCTCGAAGGCTTCGGCGGCCTGTTCCACCAGCATGCCCAGGCCGTCGCGCACGACAGCGCCGTGGCTGGCGGCAAATTCCATGAAGACGGTCGGCTTGGGGCCGTACATCATATCCAGCGCCAGCGCGCCCGGCGCAAAGGCCGTCGCCGGCACGGGCGGCAGGTCCGCGCTCAGGCTGGCCGACGTGGCATTGATGATCACGTCGAAAGCGCCCGTCACGCCCGCGAAGCCGCAGGCGGACAGCACCCCCGGCCCGGCCAGGGCGCCGAACTGTTCGACCAGCGCTTGCGCCGTGGCGACGGTGCGGTTGGCGATCACCAGCGCGGCGGGCCGGTGCTCCAGGATGGGCAGCACCACGCCGCGCGCTGCGCCACCAGCGCCCAGCAGCAGCACGCGCTTGCCGGCCAGCGGCACGCCGGCGTTCTGCACGATGTCGGTCACCAGCCCGGCGCCATCGGTGTTGTCGCCGGTGATGCTGCCGTCTTCGCCGAAGACCAAAGTGTTCACCGCGCCGGCAGCCTGCGCACGTACGGTCAGCGCGGTCGCCAGCTTATGCGCCTCCAGCTTGAATGGCACGGTGACGTTGGCGCCTTTGCCGCCGGCGGCAATAAAGGCTTGCACGGCGGCGCCGAAACCGTCGAGCGGCGCCAGCCATTTTTCATAGCTCAAGGACTGGCCGGTCTGCGCCGCGTAGGCAGCGTGGATTTCCGGCGACTTGCTGTGAGCGATGGGATTGCCGAAGACGCAGTACTTGTCCATCACTGCGCGCCGCCGGTCAGGTTGGCTTCCATCTTCTCCTCGCGGGTGAACTTGAAAGTGGTGATGATGACCCACAGGTCGTCACGGTCATGCGACAGCATATTCGGCGGGAATTTGCCGAACGGCGCGGCGCGGCGCACGATGCTGATAGCCGCCGCGTCCAGCGCCGGATTGCCGGAGCTGCGCTCGATGCGGATGCCGCCATCCTTCATATAGATCGTGCCGTCCATGAAGATCGGAATGTACAGCACCAGTTCGCCGTACATCTTCTTGCCGTTCACCTGCGGGAAGTTCAGGGTGCCGATTTCTTCCACGCGGCGCTGGAAAGTCTTGTAGTACATTGCATAGCCCACTTCCTTGGTGCTTGGCGAGAGGAAGGTTTTCTTGGGCCGCTTGTTCTGGTCTTCGATCGTCTGCGTAATTTCCGCCATGCTGCGCGCCATCGCCTTGCTGCTTTCGATCAGGTCGGCGCCGGTGCGGCTTGGGTCGGTCTGGTTCTTTTCCGTGACCGGTGGCGCCGAGAGCACGCTCTTCTTGGCCTGGGTCAGCAGGTTTTTCTGCCGCTCTTCCAGCTCCTTGATGTAGCGCTGGGCGGCCTGGATATTCTCGCCCGACTCCATGCGGCGCATATCTGGCAGCGGGGATTTGGCGCGGCCGGCGTCGGCGTTGCCACCGCCATCAAGATTGGCTTGCGCCAGGGCGTCGGCCTTCAGCGGCTTGGCGGCGTGCTTGGCGTTGACCAGGATGACTTCCAGGCCGGGATCGGTTGGCTCGACCTTGAACGCTTTGGGAGCGACGAAGTGCACCATCAGCAGCACAGCGTGGAAGGCCACCGAAACAGTGGAAGCGATGACAAGGAACTGGTTTTCTTTGAAATACTTCACGCGCTGAATTCTAAAATGATGCTTTTGGGAATCTTGGATTCTACGACAAAACCCGGTAAATCTGGGTCTGACCCAAGGGTCAGACCCGACCGGCGGCGGTCGCAGGCCAGGGGTCCGACCCTTGGGTCGTACCCAGGTTTACCGGGTTTATTGCGGCCCCGGCTCCGTCACCACAGTCTCACTGGCCAGGGAAGCCTCCTCCGCATCCACCTCAGTAGGCTGCGCCGGATCGGCCGGCGCTTCCTCCTCGTCCAGCTCCGGCTCCGGCTCGGCAGGCAAGGTGATCGACCCTTCCTGCAGTCGCGTTTCGATCGACAAATCGACCTCGTCCCAGCGCAGCACATCCAGCTTAACGTGTGACCCGCGCGCAACAGACGGCATGCCCGGCATGCGCACGATCAGCGGAATGTCGGCCAGGCGCAGCACCTCATCCTTCAGCACGACTGCCTCAACTTCCTTGGCATCCTCCTGTCCCAGCCAGCGCAGGCACCAGTAACGCTCCATATTCGACTGGAAGTCCGCATAAGCCGCATACGCCGCATCAAACGCCGAGACAATCGCAAACAGGTTTGCATCCTTATGCTTGAACGGCGCCACCATCGGCGCCGTCACGCCATGCGAAGCGCAGGCCAGGATCTGCCATTGGTTTACCAGGTCGGTATAGCGGCGCAGCGGAGAAGTCGACCATGCATACTGGTCCACGCCCAGGCCCTGGTGCGGCGCCGCCTGCGTCATCATGCGCACCTGCATCTTGGCGGCCCAGCCGCCGACGCCTTGCCCCTGGGTACGGTAGATGCCCGGCACGCCATGGTCATGCATCAGCTTGCCCCAGGTGGAGTTGGCGAAGATCATCAGCTCGGCCACAATCTTGTCCAGCGGCGCACCACGCTTGCGGCGCGAAATCGTCACCACATCGTCTTCCACGTAGAAGTTGAAGTCGACGCGGTTGTTCTGTTCCGGTTTCAGGCCAAACGCCTCGCGCTTGGCCATGCGGCCCGCTTCCAGGTGCTGGGCCCAGCCCCACAGCAAGGTCAGTTCGGCCTTTCTCGGATAGTCGCCTTCGCCGCTGGCCAGGGTCTGCTCGTTGACCAGTTCATCCAGCGTGTTGTGGCGCAGGTTGTTCGCTATCGGCACCAGTTCGGCCTTGGTTTCAGTCGAAATCACCGACCAGTCGGCGGGATCGAGGACGGCGTACAGCGACAAGGCCGGGCAGGTCTTGCCCTCGGCCAGGGTGAAGGCGTCGACAATCGCATCCGGCAGCATGGTGATCTTATCGCCAGGCATATACACGGTGGACATGCGGCTGCGTGCGATCTTGTCGATGGCGTCGTCCGGCTTGATGCCCAGGCCCGGCGCGGCGATGTGGATACCGACGCGCACCTTGCCGTCCGGCTGGTGCACGACGGAAAAGGCATCGTCGATTTCGGTGGTGGTCACGTCATCGATGGAGAAAGCCTCCACCGCCGCAGTCGGCAAGCCGGCCGGCGCTGCCGGCACCGGCAGTTCCGGGAAACCATGGCCTTTCGGGAAATTCTCGAACAGGAACTTCGCCATGTGCAAGTCTTTCGGCGACTTGATGCCGCCGGCCGACAACATCAGGCGCGCCGGCGTGGTGTGCGCCTCGTTCGCGGCCTGCTCCAGCGCCTTGTATTCAATGGTGTTCTTGTCCGGCTTGAACAACAGCTGGCTCACGATGTTCTGCATCGAGGCCGGCAGCGTGCCCGCCTTCAGTTCCTCGGCATACTGGCCCTGGATGATGGCTTGCTGTTTCTTCTTCTCGATGCCGGCCAGCGCCGCCTTCAGGGTCTGTTCCGGCGCTTTCTTGTAGCGGCCGCGTCCCTTCTTATGGAAGTAGATAGGCGCCGAATGCAGGCTCAGGATCAGGCCGGCCGCTTCCGCCGCTTGCGGGGCGTGGCCGAAATACTCGGCCCCCAGTTCGGCGAAACCGAATTCCTCTTCGCCCGCCACTTCCCACAGGAAGTCCAGGTCGACTTCGGCGGCGATGGCCTTGGCCTGTTCCATCAGCTCAGCCGGCGACGGCTTGTCGAACTGCAGCATCACATCCTTGGTCTTGACCTTGTTGCGCTTGCCGCTGGCCATTTCAACCTGGTAGGCCTCGCCTGCCTGCGACAGCACGCTGCCTACTTTGAAATCGCCGGATTCTTCAAAAAATACATTCATCGATCATTTGTCCTGTGGAGCTTGAGCACCGGGGGCAGGAAGACCTCGGTCACGAGCAAAGTTCCTTCGTGGCGCTGGTACAGGCAGCGCCGTGCATACAGTAAAGCGTCATCCGGCACGTCCGCCCCGTGGCCGGACAACGCCGCGCGGGCACGCCGCGCCAACGGATGGGTTGCGCGCAAACGCGCAAATTGCAGTTCGCCGCGCCGCACCTGCGGGTCGCCGAACAGCGTACTGCCGAGCGAGCGCTCCCCCAAGGCACTGAACAGCGGCCAGTCCGAGGCGTCGGCCGACATCGGCACCACGGTGTGGGCGAACACCACAGGCGTATTATCACACCGCAGCAAAACCTCCCGCTCCCAGACGCGGCCGGGACGGTGGTAGCCGATGATATTGGCTTCGTCGGCCAGGCAGATAGCCGTGTCCTGGTGCAGCAGCTGCACACGGAAAGCGCGGCTATGCTCTTTCAGCTTGTTGGTCAACGAACCGCCGCCGGTCAGCCAGTGGCGGTACGGATGCGGCGGGTTGGTGGCGAGCACATGACCGTGCCAGTTGGCCTGGCGTAGCGACTGGCCCTTCATCGGGTTTCGTCCGTGACGCCGCAATATTCCAGCACCGCGCCCAGGTAATCGGCGTATTCGCTGATGGCATGGTCGCTGCCCTGCACCACCTTCTGCTTTGCGCCAGCGTAATGCGCCACCATGTCGCGGTAATCCAGCACTTCGTCGCCGGTGCAGGCGATCAGGAAGTAGCGTTCGGGCCGGCTGATCTGCGGCACGGCCAGGGCCCGCAGCTCCTCTATATATTCGCGCTTGAACTCGAACGGCTCGTCCGAATGGTAGGCGGTGCTGACGCCGACGTGCTGGTCCAGGTCCAGCATCGGCACCACGGCGGGGTTCAGCAGGACGGCGCGGCAGCCGAGCCGCTCGGCCATCCAGGTGGCGTAATAACCGCCAAGCGAAGAGCCGACAATCGTCAGTTCTTCCGCAGGCACGCCGGCCACCAGGCCGAAAGCCAGTTCCATCGCCAGCCTGGGGCTGGCCGGCAATTGCGGGCAAAGGAATTCCGCGCCGCGGCCAAGCTGCGCCATCCGCTCCCCCGTCAGCCGCGCCTTCATCGACAGCGGCGAGGAACGGAAGCCATGCAGGTACAAGATCATTACTTCAGCGCCTCCAGCAATTTCTGGTGGACGCCGCCGAAGCCGCCGTTGCTCATCACAATAATATGGTCGCCCGGCTTGGCTGCCGCAACGATGGCCTTGACCATCGCATCGAGGTCTTCGTAGGCCGAAGCGGTGGCGCCGATCGGCGACAGCGCCTCGCCCAAGTTCCAGCCCAGGGCCTGCTCGCTGCCGAAGCCGAACACCAGGTCCGCCTCCTTCAGGCTGCCGGGCAATGCATCTTTCATGGTGCCCAGCTTCATCGTGTTCGAACGCGGCTCCAGCACGGCCAGGATGCGCGCCGACTTGCCGAGCTTCTGGCGCAAGCCGCCAACCGTGGTTTCGATGGCGGTCGGGTGGTGGGCGAAATCGTCGTACACGGTCACGCCGTTGACGGTGCCGCGCACTTCCATGCGGCGCTTGACGCTCTGGAATTTCCCCAGCGCCTCGGCGGCCACTTCGATCGGCACGCCAACGTGGCGGGCTGCGGCAATCGCGGCCAGCGCGTTGTAGCGGTTATGCTTGCCGGTCAGCTCCCACTTCACGGTGGCGGCCTTGGCGCCTTTGAAGACCACGTCGAAGCTGCCGTCGGCGTGTTCGTTCAGGGACCAGTCGACGCCCGCGGCGCTGCCGAACAATTCCTTCTCGCTCCAGCAGCCGCGTTTCAGCACGCGCTGCAGGCTGGCTTCGTCGCCGTTGGCGATCACGCGGCCGATGCCCGGCACCGTGCGCACCAGGTGGTGGAACTGGGTTTCGATGGCACCGATATCGGGAAAGATGTCGGCGTGGTCGTATTCCAGGTTGTTCATGATGGCCGTCTTCGAGTGGTAGTGCACGAACTTGCTGCGCTTGTCGAAGAAGGCGGTGTCGTATTCGTCGGCTTCGATGACGAAGAATTCGGAGTTGGCGCCGGGGCCGGTCAGGCGCGCCGAGACGCCGAAATTCTGCGGGATGCCGCCGATCAGGAAGCCGGGAGCGTAGCCGGCATGTTCCAGGATCCAGGCGACCATGGCCGACGTCGTCGTCTTGCCGTGCGTGCCGGCGACGGACAGCACCCATTTGTCTTTGAGGATATGGTCGCCGATCCATTGCGGGCCGGAGATCATCGGCAGGTTGCGGTTCATGATCTCTTCGATCAGCGGATTGCCGCGCGAGACCACGTTGCCGATCACGTAAAGGTCGGGGTTCAGTTCCACCTGCTCGGGGCCGAAGCCCTGGATCAGTTCAATGCCCTGGGCTTCCAGCTGCGTGCTCATCGGGGGGTAGACGTTGGCGTCGCAACCCGTTACGCGGTGGCCGGCTTCTTTTGCCAGGACGGCAAGGCCGCCCATGAAAGTGCCGCAAATGCCTAGGATGTGGATGTGCATGGTGCAGATAGAAAAGAATCAAGAGCCGGATTTTACCCCATTAAAACCGGAAAACCGGGGTCTGACCCAAGGGTCAGACCCTCAACGGTTTCCAGGTCTAGGGTATGGTTGTGCGATGTTGATCTTCTCAAAAAGTCAAAAGCCCAGAACCAACCCCGCGGCCGTGAGACCGTACAGGGTCTGACCCTGCGGGTCAGACCCAGGTTTACCGGGTTTTGGGTATGATGCAATCATGAACCCCCAGATCAAAACCGAAATCGCCGCCGCCGCCGCCCGCATGATCGCGCAGGACGGCGCCGACTACGGCAGCGCAAAGCGCAAAGCCGCCCGCCAAATCCTGGGCGAGTCGCAAGCGCGCGACCTGACCGATGCCCTGCCCGACAACGAACAGATCGAAGAAGAAGTCCGCCTATACCACGCTTTATATAACGCCGACACCCATCCAGCGCATTTATTCAGATTGCGCGGCCTCGCTTTGCAGGTGATGGAAATGCTGGAACAATACCAACCTTTCCTGACCGGGTCCGTCCTGCACGGCACCGCGGGCATGCATGACGACATCCACCTGCAAGTGTTCGTCGACAGCGCCAAGGAAGTGGAAATTTATCTATTGAACAAGAACCTGCAGCTCGAGATCTCCCAATCGCCCCATTTCCGCGGTCCCCGTTTCGAGGACGTGGAAACGGCCAGCTTCATGTGGAAAAACGCCGGTGTGCACGTCGAACTATATGAACAGGACGACCTGCGCGGCGCCAAAAAGAAAAGTGGCGACAAACCGCTGCGCGCCGACATCTCCGAACTGCGCACCATCCTGACCAACAGCTCCCACCCAGCCCAGCAATGAAGAAATATTCAATTTACGCCACAGTCGCCATCGCGTTTCTAGGCGCAGGCGCCTGGTTCGGCACGTATCAGAAGCAAGCTCCTGCCCCCATCACCACCACCGCTCCCGCCGGCGTCACCGGCCCGGTAGCCGCCATGATGGCCGAGAGCTTGCCAAATGAGAAAGGCGTGAAGGAAGCGCTGTCGAAATACCAAGGCAAGAACCTGCTGGTCAATTTCTGGGCCCCCTGGTGCAACCCATGCGTCGAAGAGATGCCAGAGTTGTCTGAACTGCAAAATTCCGAGCTCGGAAAGAAGATTCAAGTGATCGGCATCGGCATCGACTCGCCATCCAATATTGCGGAATTCACACAAAAAGTGAAGGTCGCCTACCCCATCTATGTAGCCGGCATGAACGGTACCGAACTGTCGCGCAACTTCGGCAACACCCAGGGCGGGCTCCCCTTCACCGTCCTTATCGGCGCTGACGGAACGGTGAAAAAGACCTACCTCGCCCGCCTGAAATTCGACGCCCTGAAGGCCGACCTGGCCGCCTTGAATTAGGCGAAGAAGGTCGCCGAACGACCGTTCTATTAACTTCCGCAAAGCTATTTTCTCTTGCCAATGCTTGTAGATGGCGGCAAAATGCGGAACTTTCGCAGAAAATGGTCAGGGAATCATGGCAAGTCACCTGCTGCTACTTAATGGCCCCAACCTGAATTTGTTGGGGACACGCGAGCCTGAAACCTACGGCGCCAGCACGCTGGCAGAGGTGGAACAGGCAGCGCAGGCACAAGCCAAAGCAGCCGGCGCGCAGCTTGCCTGTTTCCAAAGTAACCACGAAGGAGCGTTGATTGACCGCATCCACGCAGCCCGAACCGAGGGCGTGGATTTCATCGTCATCAACCCGGGAGGCTATACCCACACCAGCGTCGCGTTGCGCGATGCATTGGCCGGCGTAGCGATCCCTTTTATTGAAGTACACATTTCGAATATTTATCGGCGGGAGGAATTCCGCCACCATTCCTATCTCAGCGCTATCGCACAGGGGACGATCTGCGGGCTTGGTATCGAGGGATATCGTCTCGCCATCGACTTTGCTTTAAAAAGCAGTTAATCTACCGCGATCTGCGCGCATCTAACGCGATGGCGTCCACAAGGCGACTTCGCAGAAACCATCAACATAATAGATAGAACAAGGGAGCCAACAACATGGATCTACGCAAGCTGAAGACGCTGATCGACCTGGTAGCAGAGTCGGACATCGCTGAACTGGAAGTGACCGAAGGCGAAAGCAAGGTTCGCATCGTCAAGTCCGGCGGTCTGGCACAAAACCAGGTCGTGATGATGCCGCCGCAAGCGCCAACCCATTACGCACCTGCTGGCGCTCCTGTCGCCGCACCGGTCGCCGCGCCTGCTGCTGCAGCTCCAGCTGCCGCCGAGCCAACCGGCCACGTTGTGAAGTCCCCAATGGTGGGCACCTTCTACCGCGCTTCCGCACCTGGCAACCCAGCCTTCGTTGAAGTGGGCGCCACCGTGAAAGAAGGCGACACCCTGTGCATCATCGAAGCGATGAAGCTGCTGAACGAAATCGATGCCGACAAGTCCGGCACCATTACCCAGATCCTGGTCGAGAATGGCCAACCGGTCGAATTCGGCCAGCCGCTGTTTGTGATCGGCTAAAGCCGGGCCATGGCTGCGATGGATACCCAGGCAGCCAGCACAAGCTCCTCTCCTCTCACAAACATAGAAGCTGCCATGTTTGAAAAAATCCTTATTGCCAATCGCGGTGAAATCGCCCTGCGCATCCAGCGCGCGTGCCGCGAACTGGGCATCAAGACTGTGGTCGTGCACTCCGAGGCCGACCGTGACGCCAAGTACGTCAAGCTGGCCGACGAATCCGTCTGCATCGGCCCAGCACCTTCGGCCCAGTCCTACCTGAATATGCCGGCCATCATTTCCGCGGCCGAAGTGACCGACGCGGAAGCGATCCACCCTGGCTACGGCTTCCTGTCCGAGAACGCGGACTTCGCCGAGCGCGTGGAAAAATCCGGTTTCGTCTTCATCGGCCCACGCGCTGAATCGATCCGCATGATGGGCGACAAAGTGTCGGCCAAGCAGGCGATGATCAAGGCCGGCGTGCCATGCGTGCCTGGTTCCGATGGCGCCCTGCCGGATGACCCGAAAGCCATCGTGCAGATCGCACGCAAAGTCGGCTATCCGGTGATCATCAAGGCCGCAGGCGGCGGCGGTGGCCGCGGCATGCGCGTGGTGCATACCGAGGCTGCCCTGCTGAACGCGGTCACCATGACCAAGTCGGAAGCCGGTGCTGCCTTCGGTAATCCGGAAGTCTATATGGAGAAGTACCTGGAGAATCCACGCCACGTGGAAATCCAGATCCTCGCCGACGAACACAAAAACGCCGTCTGGCTGGGCGAACGTGACTGCTCCATGCAGCGCCGCCACCAGAAGGTGATCGAAGAAGCGCCGGCACCAGGCATCCCGCGCAAGCTGATCGAAAAGATCGGCGACCGTTGCGCCGAAGCTTGCCGCAAGATCGGCTACCGCGGTGCGGGCACCTTCGAATTCCTGTACGAAAACGGCGAGTTCTATTTCATCGAAATGAACACCCGCGTGCAGGTTGAGCACCCAGTGACCGAAATGATCACCGGCATCGACATCGTGCAGGAACAGATCCGCATCGCTTCCGGCGAGAAGCTGCGCTTCCGCCAGCGCGACGTGATGCTCTCCGGCCACGCCATCGAATGCCGTATCAACGCCGAAGACCCGTTCAAGTTCACCCCGTCGCCAGGCCGCATTACCGCATGGCACGTACCGGGCGGCCCAGGCGTGCGCGTTGACTCGCACTCGTACTCGGGTTACTTTGTACCACCGAACTACGATTCGATGATCGGCAAGGTCATTACCTACGGCGCAACCCGCGAGCAGGCGATCCGCCGCATGCAGATCGCGCTGTCGGAAATGGTCGTTGAAGGCATTTCGACCAACATTCCGCTGCACCGCGAGCTGATGGTAGACGCGCGCTTCATCGAAGGCGGCACCAACATTCACTATTTGGAACAACGTCTGGCAGAGATGCCGAAGGCAGGTAAGTAATAAAATGAGCTGGACTGAAATCGTCATCGAAGTAGCACGTGAACACGCCGAGGCATTGTCCGAGGCGCTGATGGACGCGGGCGCGCTGTCGGTGTCGGTGGAGGATGCCGATGAAGGCACCGACGCCGAAAAACCCCTGTTCGGCGAGCCGGGCATGGAGCCGACCGAAGCGGCATGGGATCACAGCCGCGTGGTCGCGCTGACCGATGACGAGGAAGACCAGGCCCTGATCGTGGCGGCTGCCGCCGGCGCGATCGGGCTGGCTCACCTGCCCAAGTTCACCACCCGCAAGGTGGAGGACGCCGACTGGGTGCGCCTGACCCAGTCGCAATTTGAGCCGATTCACATCGGCAAGAACATTTGGGTCGTGCCGAGCTGGCACGAAGCGCCGGATCCGTCCGCGCTGATCCTGGAGCTGGACCCGGGCCTGGCCTTCGGCACCGGTTCCCACCCGACCACCAAGCTGTGCATGGAATGGCTGGAAGCCCATCCCGCCCCGGGCAAGTCCGTGCTGGACTACGGCTGCGGTTCCGGCATCCTGGCCATGGTGGCGCGCAAGCTGGGCGCCACCACCGTGGCAGGCGTGGACATCGATCCACAGGCCATCGTATCGGCCAACGACAATGCGGTGCGCAACCGCGTGGAAGATATCCAGTACTTCGTGCCGGACGATTTCGCGGAATCGGTTTTCGCTTCGCAGCGCTTCGATATCGTGGTCGCCAACATCCTGTCTTCGCCGCTCAAGCTGATGGCGCCGATGCTGTCCGGCCGCGTCGCACCGGGCGGTTCGCTGGTGCTGTCCGGCGTGCTGGCGCGCCAGGCGGAAGAAGTTGCCGCGGCCTACGCGCCGTTCATCAAGCTGAGCGTCTGGGCTGAGCACGAAGGTTGGGTGTGCCTGTCCGGCACGCTGGCATAAGGTTTCTTCCCGACTGATGGCGCTCGCCACTAAATGCCCCCACTGCAATACGATCTTCAGGGTCGCGGCTGACCAGCTGAAACTGCGCGGGGGCATTGTCCGTTGTGGCTCATGCCAGCAGGTGTTCGACGGCAACTCCGCGCTGGTCGAGCCGGCGGCCAAGCCGACTCCCGTCATTCCCGACGTCGTCGCCGAACGCGCCGCACCGCACCACGCCACCCCGGCCATCTCCGACTACGTCCACGGCACGCCGGTCGATTTCGAACTCGATTTCGCCGACGAACCATCGCAAGCCTCTGCGCCCGCACCCGCCGCACCTGCGCCCGCTGCCGCGCCGGCGCGTGCCGTATCCACCACATTGCCGCCTGCGCCAAAGCCAGCAGAATCCGCGCCGCCGGCAGAAGCGCCTGCGCCTGCGGTCTGGCGTACAGCCGCTGCGCACGCACCGGCCGCCGAACCCTCGCCTGACGACGCAGCCCGCGCCGCCGTAGCCCGCGCCTTCGCCGCCGCGACCGCGCCTTCGCCTGCGCCTGCGCAGCAGCCTGCGCCGCCTCAAACGCCGCCGCGTCCCGCCGAACCGGCGCCGCCCGCGCATTCGCTGGCAGCGTTGGTATCGCCGGATGACGCGTTCTCGGAGGCCGCAGGCGAGCCGCCTGCTACCGGGCCGTGGACGCCTTCGGCCCCTCCGCCCGCCCCCGTAGCCGCCCCGCCTGCCGCCGCGCCGTCGGCAGCGATCGACGAAAAGCTGCTGGTGTGGGAAGACATTCCGGCAAACGCCTCGGCGGCATCCGATGCCGCCGCGATGGCCGCTGTCGCCCGCGCCTTCAACAACGTCAAGAATCACGCCGACGAAAAGAAAGCGCCCGCCCAGGATGTTGCGCCCGCCATCGAGGCGCCGCCACCTGCAGAGGTTGCGCCGCTGCAGGTCCAGGATGTGCCCTCGCCCACCGAAGAACCGCGGGTCACGGAAGAACCGCCGGCCGCCGAGGAACTGCCGGTCGCCAACGAGTTGCCGACCGTCGACGAAACTGCGACCGCCGACGTACTGCCTGCTGTTGAAGAACCGCCCGCAGTCGAGGCAGCAGCAATGGCCGCCGCGGAGCCCGAGCTGGAACGGCAAGCGCCTGAAGACGCAGTCCCTGCCATCGAGCCCGACGTGGAGCCAGACGCCCCGGGCGAGGCCCTGATCGAAGCCATCGACCAGTGGCCGGCCCGGGACTCGCACCCTGACGGCCGCATCGAGCCTTCACTCGACACGCCGCAAGAGCACATCGTCCTTGCCGCCATCGACGACGCGCACCATTTCGAAGACCTCCCTCCCGCCGACCAGCCGGTGGCGGAACCGTTCGCCGCCGAAGACGCCGCCGATGCGCTCTCGCCAGACGGCGAGCCCTGGAGCCTGTCCGAGCCGGAGCCTGAACGCGACGACACCGCCCTGCATGCCGTGGCAGCCGTCAACACCGACGCGCCGGACGACGGCGAATCCCTGCCCAGCGATGAAGAACAGGCGGCCGCCGAAGCCGCCCTGGCAGCTGCCCGCATGCGCGCCCTGGCCGGCATCGACGAAGCCGATGACCTCGACCATTCCGACCTGAGCTTCGTCAAGCGCGTGGAGCGCAGCCAGAAATACGGCAAGGCCGCCACCGTCGCCATGGCCGTCGGCATCCCGCTGCTGCTGGCCGGCCTGGCCCTGCAAGCCGGCACCACGTTCCGCGACACCCTGGCCGCCAACTACCCGCAGCTGAAGCCCGTGCTTGCCGCCATGTGCCAGCCGCTTGGCTGCAAGATCGCCCTGCCCACCCAGCTCGACGCACTCAGCATCGAGCAGGGCGAGCTGGTGACCATGGCCGAAAACACCTTCAGCTTCAGCACCGTCCTGCGCAACCAGTCCAAGACGGCCCAGGCCTGGCCGCACATCGAGCTGACCCTGAACGACAACGCCGATAAGCCGGTGCTGCGCCGCGTATTCGCCCCGCGCGAGTACCTGCCAACGCCAGCGGATGCCGAAAAAGGCTTCGGCCCGCGCAGCGAGCAAAGCGTCAAACTGTACTTTGAGCTGAAAGAGCTCAAAGCTTCCGGCTATCACATCGCCATTTTCTACCCTTAAAAATACTATGAACAAAACCGCGCTAGTCTGTGGCTCGCTGGCCATCGACATCATCATGCAATACGAGGGCCGCTTCGGCGACACGCTGCTGGCCGACCAGCTGCACAAGGTCAATGTGTCCTTCCTGGTACCCACCATGCGCACCGAGTTCGGCGGCTGCTCCGGCAACATCGCCTACTCGCTGAAGATGCTGGGCGGCGATCCGCGCATCGTGGGCGTGCTGGGCCAGGACTGCGCGGCTTACCTGGAACGCTTCCAGAAGCTCGGCCTGTCGACCGACAACATCCTGATCAAGAAGGATGCCTACAACGCGCAGTGCTTCGTCACCGCCGATGCTGACCACAACCAGATCAACGCCTTCCACCCTGGCGCCATGTCCTTCGCGCATGAGAACCCGATCGAGAAAGCGGGCCCGGCCCGCATCGCGATCATCTCGCCGGACGGCCACCTGGGCATGCTGAAGCACGCGGAAGACCTGGCGCGCCTGGGTATCCCATTCGTCTTCGACCCGGGCCAGCAGATGCCGATGTTCACTGCGGACGAGCTGATTGGCTTCATCGAAAAGGCGACGTACGTGACCTGCAACGACTACGAGATCGAGCTGCTGATGTCGCGCACCGGCCTGACCATTCCGGATATCGCGTCGAAACTGGAAGCGCTGATCGTGACGCGCGGGGAGAAGGGTTCGGAGATTTATGCCGGCGGCAAGCGCATCGATATTCCGGCGGTGGCGGTGGATGCGTCGCTGGACCTGGACCCGACCGGCTGCGGCGATGCTTACCGTGCGGGCCTGCTGTTTGGCATGGTCAACGACCTGGGCTGGGAATCGACCGGCCGCCTGGCCAGCCTGCTGGGCGCGATCAAGATTGTGACCAAGGGCGCGCAGAACCATGTGTTCACGCCTGCGGAGATCGCCGACAAGTTCGAAGCGGCGTTCGGGTACCGTTTCTAAACCCGGTAAACCAGGGTCTGACCCAAGGGTCAGACCCTGTCTTCGCTACGGCCGCGGGTTCGGTTGTGCGCCTTTGATCTTCTCAAAACGTCAAAGACCCAGAACCAACCCCACGGACCAGAGACCGTTGGGGGTCTGACCCTTGGGTCAGACCCTGGTTTAAGGGTTCAAAAGCCGGCCAACATCCTCCAGCGTCACCCCAGCCACCTCCAGCAACTTCTTCTTGTTGGTCTGCCCATGCGTCAGCGTCACGGAACTGCGTGAAACGCCCAGGGTGGAAGCCAGCCACTTCACCAGCGCCTCGTTCGCCTTTCCCTCGATAGGCTGGGCCGCCAGCTTGATCTTCAGCGCATCATCCAGCACCCCGACCACTTCGGTCTTCTTGGCATTAGGCTGGATCTGCACCGCCACCCGCACCCCGCCGCCCGGCAGCGCCGAGCACCACGACCGGCTCATCCGCCGAACAGCATGCCGAGCAGGATCTGGCAGATTTGCAGCAAAATCAGCGCCACCAGCAGCGACAAGTCCAGGTTGCCGACCAGCGGCACCACCTTGCGGATAGGCCTGAGCAGCGGATCGTTCAGCGCGCGCACAAAGGGCGCCAGGGGCGCATGGGGGTTGACCCAGCTGAACACAGCCTCGATGATCAGCAGCGCCATGAAGCCAAACAGGATCCATTCAAGGAAGCGATGCAATGCCGCCAGCAGCACCAGCTCCGGCGTGGCCCCCACCAGGAGCAGCACCGACGTCGCCAGTATCACAATCAGGAAAGCCCCGATCAGGCTGGCCCAGTCATAGCCCCCCATGCCGGGGACGATGCGGCGCAGCGGGCGCACCAGCCAATCCGATAATTGAAAAGTAAACTGTGCCACCGACGACGGCGGTCGGACGCGGATAGCCTGCATCCAGAATCGCAGCAAGAGCACGCCGCCGAGCAGGCCGGCGATCACATCGACGATCAGCTTAAGAATACTAAACACGAGTTCACTCCAAATAAAAAAACCGCTGTGCGATTGTCTCACACAGCGGTGTTTTCGCCATCCGGCACTAAGCGTTCAAGTGCTTAGGAAGGACGGGTGCTGGTCGGGAACGGCCAGGCGGCTGCCGGGGCGATCACGGTTTTAGCTGCCGGAGCGGCGGCTGGCGCCGGGGCTGCTGCAGCAGCTGGTGCTGGTGCGGCGGCTGGCTTCACAGCTTCCTTCTTAGGAGCAGCTGGTTTCTTCGGAGCGGCCTTTTTAGGGGCAGCTGGTTTGGCAGCGGGAGCTGCAGCCGGTGCTACGGCTACTGGCGCAGCAGCTGGCTTGGCTGCTGGCTTAGCCGAGGCTTTTTTTGGGGCGGCCTTTTTAGCTGCAGGCTTGGCAGCTGGTTTTGCGGCGGCTTTAGGAGCGGCTTTCTTGGCAGCTGGCTTGGCAGCGGCTTTCTTGGCAGCTGGCTTGGCAGCAGCTTTCTTGGCGGCCGGCTTGGCAGCGGCTTTCTTGGCAGCTGGCTTGGCAGCAGCTTTCTTGGCAGCTGGCTTGGCAGCTTTCTTAGCGGCTGGCTTGGCAGCTGCTTTAGCTACGGTCTTCTTGGCTGCCGGTTTCGCTGCAGCTTTCTTGGCTGCTGGCTTAGCTGCGGCTTTCTTTGCTACTGGCTTAGCTGCGGCTTTTTTAGCGACGGCTTTTTTAGCTGCTGGCTTAGCTGCGGCTTTCTTGGCTGCTGGCTTAGCTGCTGCCTTGGCGACGGTCTTCTTCGCTGCTGGCTTGGCTGCTGCCTTCTTCGCTGCTGGTTTTGCTGCTGGCTTAGCAGCGGCTTTCTTCGCTACTGGCTTAGCTGCTGCTTTCTTAGCTGCTGGTTTTGCAGCTGGCTTGGCGGCGGCTTTCTTGGCTGCTGGTTTAGCGGCTGGCTTGGCAGCAGCTTTCTTGGCAGCTGGTTTGGCAGCTGGCTTAGCTGCGGCTTTAGCGGCCGGCTTAGCGGCGGCTTTCTTTGCTGGAGCAGCTGCTTTAGCTGCCGGTTTCTTCTTAGCGGCGGTTGCCATTTTTAGTTCTCCTTCATCTGGGATGGGAAAAATTCACGCACAAGATTTAAACCCGTCCGGCCCTGCGCTGGACCAGGCGAATTATTCATCGGCACAAACAGGATTGCGGTTTGCGCTAATGAATTCGGCACCCAGCTGAACTGCTGCACCTCCTCACAAGTGCAGCGCTTCAGCCATCGATTCCTGCGCCGGTGCTTGTCAGCGCAGGACTCAAATTCTTTGTCGCGACGATCGCGCGGGTGGGGCGCGGGGTGGGGCGTGTACTCAGCTCCTCGACCTGTCGTCATAGCCACGTGATGCGACCAGCGTTCAAATAAAAAACCGCCCGGCCTGATCGAGAGATCAGGAGAGCGGCTTCGCTGTCGTCGTGTGGTCTTTAAGCATACTTATGCGTTTTTGGTTCCCATTATTTTTCGATTTTTGCGGTAACAACACACTCGAAAAAACAGTGCTTGCAAATTCACGCGATTTCAAGTTCGCAAAGTACACGAAAGCTTGTTGATGCGCAACTAGCACGAATGATTTTCTTCTTCTTTTTTTGTGTCGATCAGCGCGTTGGCGCACATAGGATCGCACTGCTCGATGCGTTCACGGACCGCGCGCGGCCATCGATGGATCGAACAGCTTCGCATAACGCCTTTAGGTAAAGGCTTTATAAAAAACGAAGCGCCCCGGCCTGCGCTTCAACGCGAGACCGGGGCGCTTGATGACAGCGTTTGAAATTTTTTTTTCGTCGCGATTACGCGACATGCAGAATTCGCTTCATGACGCGTTCGAGATCGAGCAGGCAGGTGCTGTGCGTGCTTCCATCGCTTTGCGGCAGCTCCAGCACCTCGCTCGATTCGGCCGACAAGCCCTGCGCGTCTGACTTCTTCATCAGCGATGGCGTGGCGATGCGCTTGCCGTCGTCGACGGTGACGATGTCGGCCACCGCATCGACGACCAGGCCATAGCGCCCCTCCTCGCGCTCGATCACCAGGACCTTGCCGGCGCCATCGGCCGCCGCTTCCATTCCATACAGGCGGCGCAGGTCGACCAGGCTGATGAGCTGCTGGCGCAGGTTCAGCACCCCGCACAGATAGTCCGGCATGCCGGGCGGGTGGCTGATGTCGCCGGCATGGTCGATGATCTCGCGCACTTGCTTCAGCTCCAGCGCAAACAGCTCGCCGACCCGGAAGCTCAGGTAGACCCTGCGGCCGGCACGCTGGCGCGCCGCGGCTTCGGCCTGGGCGGGATAGAGCTGGCGGTGACCCAGGTCCATTTCGCCGATCTCGGCGCGCGAGAAGATGCCTTCGTGGTCCAGCAGGATCACGTCCTCCTCGCCGGCACGCGCCACGCAGCCGGCGAACATGGCGCTGCGCTCCTTGCTCAACAGAGGGATGGCCAGCACTTCATCGGCGGTGAAATGCAGGATGCTTTCCACCGCGTCGACCAGGAAGCCGAGCGTCGCTTCGCCGATATGGGCCACCAGGACGCGCTGCTCGGCATCCTGCGGCGCACGCTGCCCGCCGGCAAGCGATGCGAAGTCCACCACCGGCACCTGCAGGCCGCGGAAATGCATGCGCCCCAGGCACAGGGGGCTGGCCAGCACCGACTCGGCCAGCTGCGGCACGCGGACGATTTCCTGGATCGCCTTCATCTCCATCGCAAAGCGCGCGCCGGCGGCACGGAAGGTGATCGCGTGGCGGCGCTCGCCCACCACGCGCAGCTGGCGCCGCGTTTCCGCGCCGGCCGCGCGCATCGATTGCACCTGCGGCACGTTCTCGATGCGCACCAGGCGGTCGATGTCGAGCACCTGGACCAGGCGCCGGCCCTCGTCCAGCAAGATGGTGCCGGCTACTACCCCTTGTGTCGAACCCTCCGCATAACGCAACCGGCTGCGTTGTTCGGGCCGCACGCGCAGGATTTCCCCGGTGGCATGCACCAGCAAACCGACCTGAACTTCCTGGTAATCGATGATGGCGATCTTGTCGCTGGGCTTCGCCGCTTCCGCCGCCGGATCGAACAGGCGGCCCAGGTTGACCACCGGGACCACGCTGCCGCGCAGCGTGAACATGCCCTCCAGATAAGAGGGGGCGAGCGGCAGGCTGGTCATGCGTTCAGGGAAGTTGACCACCTCCCGGATGCACAGGGCCGGCAGCGCGAACTCGCTGGCGCCCAGCAGGAAGGAGCCGAACAGCTCCATTGCAGGCACGGGGCCGCCCGCCGGCTCCCCGGCCGGAACGACGCGCAAGGCTTCCATGGCTTACACCACGAAACCGGCGACCAGCCTGTTCAACTCCGCGGCGCGCGAATTCAGGCTGGCGGTGGACGAGGCGATGCTGTCGCAGCTGCCGGCCGACTGCTCGGCCGCTTCGGCGATGTGGTTGATGGCCACGCTCACCTCGCGCGCCGACAACAGCTGCTCCCGCGCCTCGTGCGAGATTTCGGCGATGGCCTCGCTGGTCTTGCCGACGCCCTTGACAATGCGGTCGAACGCTTCGCTGGCCTGGTGCGAGATGGCGGTGCCGGTATTGACCCGCTTGACCGACTCGCTGATCAGTTTGGAAATCTCCTTGGTCGCCTGCGAGGAACGCTCGGCCAGCTTGCGCACCTCGTCCGCCACCACCGAGAAACCCAGTCCATGCTCGCCGGCGCGCGCCGCCTCGATGGCAGCATTGAAAGCGAGCATATTGGTCTGGTTGGCAATATCGCTGATCACCTTGACGATCTCGCCGATATCTTCCGAGGAGCGGTTGATCAGGTCCATGGCCTCGATCGAGCGCGCCACCGCCTTGGCGCCCGCCTCCGCCTCGTCCTGCGTCGATTTGGCCAGCTCGTTGGCCTGGCCGGTGCTGGTGGCGATGGCGTCGATGGAGCGGGTCAGGCCGTCCACCGTCGCATTCATTTCCTCCACCGTGGCGCCCAGTTCCTGCGAGCCGCCCGCCACCACGCCGGCGCGGTTGGCAATCTCCTCGGCATCGTCGGCAAAAGCGGTGGCCGACATCACCACCTGGCCGATCACGCCGCGCAAGTCGCCCATCATCTTGCCGATGCCGGCGCCCAGCTGGTCGAGCGCTTCTTCGCCCGCCGTCGGCACCTCAGCCGTGAGGTCGCCCTTGGCCGCGCGCGCCACCGCATCGAGCAGGCGCTCGATCTTCGCGGCGTCGCTGGCCGCCTTGTCCTTGATGCCCTGCTCCATCATCACCTGCTCGGTAATGTCGCTGGCGAACTTGACGATTTTGAAAGGCGTGCCGTTCATGTCGAGGATCGGGTTGTAGGTAGCCTGGATCCAGATGGTCTTGCCGCCGTTGCCGATGCGCTTGTAGCGGCCGCCGTCGAATTCGCCGCGGTTCAGTTTCTGCCAGAACCGTTTGTAGTCAACGCTGGAGGCGTAGTCGGCTTCGCAGAACATGCGGTGGTGTTCGCCCTTGATGTCCTCCAGCGTGTAGCCCATCGTGTCGAGGAAGTTGCTGTTGGCGGTCAGCACATGGCCGCCCATGTCGAATTCGATCACGGCCTGCGCCTTGTCCATCGCGCTCACTTTGCCCTCGTACTCGGCGTTGCGCAGCTTGCCGGCCGTGACGTCGGTGGCGAACTTGATCACTTTATAAGGCTTGCCCTCGGCGTCGAACACCGGGTTGTACGAGGCGTTGATCCAGATCTCGCGGCCACCCTTGCCCAGTCGCTTGTACTCGCCCTGTTCGTAATGGCCGCCGCGCAGGCGTTCCCAGAACTGTTTATATGCATCGCTGGCGGCAAAGGCGCTATCGCAGAACATCGAGTGGTGGCGGCCCTGCACTTCGTCCAGCGTATAGCCCACGGCATTCAGGAAGTTTTCGTTTGCGTGCAGGATGGTCCCATCGAGCCGGAATTCAATCACGGCCTGGACGCGATTGAGTGCGGCATTGATCGCCTGCAGTTCGATTTCTTGCAGCTGGCTTTCCTGGATGATAGGGCTGTTCATTTGTTTGAGCTCCTGGTTTGAAGGGGTTGCCTGGTGGAATTTTCAGTATAGACAGCCCACTGCGCGGGATTCTCTCCCTTTGTCACCCCTCCCTGCCCGCGCTTTAAGCAGTTAAACAAAGGCCTTTCCCGCGTTGTCGGTCCACAACGGAAGATTGCCTGTTTAGTTAGATTGACTTCGCGCAGCAACACGCAGATGATTGCCTGACTATGACTCCCAAGCTGCTTTTCGCTACTTTGCTGCTTGCGCTTCCCCTGGCGGCCCGGGCGGCGCCCTTGCAGCTGTACACCGAGAACACGCCGCCCGACATCATGCGCGACGGCGAGCGCATCGTCGGCATCTCGCCCGATAAGGTAAGAGAAATCATGTCGCGCGCCCGCATCAGCTACACCATGGAGATCATGGCCTGGAAGCGCGCCTATGAACTGGCGCTGCGCACGCCCAATTCATGCGTGTTTTCCACCTCGCGCACGCCCGAGCGGGAGGCGCTGTTCAAATGGGTCGGTCCCTTGCGCGAGTTCGACTGGACCCTGTACGGCCTGGCCAACCCGCCGTTCCAGCTCAGCGTCCTGGAGGATGCCAAGAAGCTGCGCATCGGCGGCTACAACGGCGACGTGCGCGTGCAGTACTTGCAGGACCGCGGTTTCACGGTCGATGTCGCACCGGACAACTTCTCCAATCCGCGCAAGTTGATTGGCGGCCGCATCGACCTGTGGGTGACCAGCCACCAGCTGGCCCAGGGCTTGCTGGAACGCGAGGGCCTGGTGGGCAAGATCGTCCCCCTGCTCACCTTCCACACTTCGCGCGCGTATCTGGCTTGCAACAAGGCGGTGCCGGATGCGACGATTGGCGCGCTGTCGTCCGCCATGGCCGACATTTTGAAAGACGGTACCGCCGCGGCCATCGACCGCAAATATGCCAACTGGCCGCAGCGTTAAGGATTCAGCGTAAAGCGGCGGAAACGGTGGCGCCGGTGCTCCTCGTTGTCCAGCGCCAGCGAAGACTTGATCATGTCGCTGCGGCTGATGATACCCACCAGCAGGCGGCTTTCGGCATCGGCCACCACCGGCAAGCGTTCCAGGCCGTGCACCGCCAGGCGGATCGCCACCGTACGGCAAGTCTCCCCGCGCAGCGCCACAATGGGCGCGTTCACCCCATACAGTTCGCGCACGAAGACTGCATCGCGCGCCTGTTCCAGCGCCGCCCGGTCCAGCATGCCGAGCACCGCGCCGCCCCTGGTGACCGGGAAAGCGCGGTGGCGCTGCCGGGCCCCGAAGTGGGAAGCCAACACCTCTTGGACCCGCGCGTCGGCATCGATGGACACGGGCGTGGCCGTCATCACCTCTTCCACACTATGCCGCTCCAGCGGATCGATGCCGTATTCGCGGTAAATATGGTGGCCGCGGCGGGCGATCTTCTCGGTCAGGATCGAGCGGTGCATGGTGATGACGGTAAAGCCGTACGCCACCACGGAAGCGGCCAGCACCGGCAGCAGCGCATTCGCGTCGTGCGTGAGCTCATAGGCGAACACCGTCGCCATGATGGGCGCGCGCATCATTCCGCCCAGCGTTGCAGCCATGAACACCAGCGGCCATACCGCCGGCGTGCCGCCCGGCAGGTAAGGCCCCAGCACCGTGCCCAAGCCCGCCCCCAGCATCAGCAAGGGCGCCAGCACGCCACCGGAAGTACCCGAACCCAGCGCGACCAGCCACATCACGGCTTTCGCCAGCAGCAGCGTCCCCACCACGCTGGCCGCGAGATGATTTTGCAGCAGGTCCCCGATCACGTCATAGCCGACGCCCAGCGCGCGCGGCTGGAAATAGCCGCCGACGCCGATCGCAACGGCGCCCAGCGCCGGCCACCACATCCAGTGAACCGGCAGCTTATGGAAGCCATCCTCCACGCGGTACAAAGCAGTCGACAGCAGCCAGGCCATGGCCCCGCACAGCACCCCGGCCAGGACGCAGGACAGCAAAGCCAGCGGCGGCAACGCCGGGCTTTGCTGCGGAAACAGTGGTCCCGCCTCCATCAGCAGGGGCCGCAGGAAGCCGGCCACCGCGCAGGCAATCGCCACCGGCAACAGGCTGCGCGGACGCAGTTCGAACAACAGCAGCTCGACCGCCAGCAACACCGCGGCAATCGGGGTACCGAAAACCGCCGTCATGCCCGCCACCGCGCCCGCCACCAGCAAGGTTTTGCGCTCGGCATCGCTGACATGGAAATGCTGGGCAAACAGCGAGCCGAGCGCGCCGCCGGTCATGATGATCGGCCCTTCCGCACCGAACGGCCCGCCGCTGCCGATGGCAATGGCCGACGCCAGCGGTTTGAGCAGCGCCACCTTGGGCGACATCGCACTGCGCTTGAACAGGATGGCCTCGATCGCCTCCGGAATGCCGTGGCCACGGATCTGCTCAGAACCGTAGCGCGCAATCAAGCCGATGATCAGCGCTCCGATCACAGGCACAGCGATCACCCATGGCCCCAGCGCATGCCCGGCCGGCGACTGCGGCGCCGTCGACAGGCTCTGGAAAAAGAACAGGTTGGTAAACAGTGAAATCGCCTTCAGCAATAGCCAGGCGGCGCCCGTGCTCAGGGTACCGATCAAAGCGGCCATCGCGCCGATCGGCAACAGGCGCGCGTCGCCGCTGAAATCGCGGCGCGAATCGTAGGGTTTCATGGTGTATGCGGCAGGTTGGGAACGGTGAACACGCCGTGCAGCGATTGCAGTTCGGCGCGGTGGATGGCGGCCAGGCGCAGCAGCACCTCTTCGCCGGCGGGCAGCAGGTGGACTTCCATCTTGCGCCGGTCCAGCGCGTTGGGACGGCGCTGCACCAGCCCGGCCGTCTCGCAGCGGCTCAGCAAGGCGACCACGCCATGCTGCTGCGCTTGCAGCCGCTCGGCCAGCTCGCCTACCGTGGCCCAGTCGCGGCCCGGGTACCCCTTGATATGCAAAAGCAGCAGGTACTGCAGCGGCGTGATACCCTCGGCGTGCGCAGCGTTTTCGGAAAAGCGCTCGAAGCGCCGCATTTGGTAGCGGAATTCGGACAAGGCCATGAAGTCGGCCTTGCCAAGAGAATCGGAAGACGGCGGCATTTTATATCACAATATGATGTGTGAGCCGACCATCATATCACCAATCAATGCGGCCCTCGCCGGTGCATAATGAGGCAGAACCATTACCGCGCCATAGATGTATGAGTGCACTGCGCCTGTCAGTTTTCGCCTGCCTGCTCCTGTCGGTACCATTGGGACGCTGCGCGGAACTCATCGTGCTGGTCGACCGTGCCGCCGACATGCCGATGTCGCGTATTGAAGACGGCCGCCTGGCCGACGGTGTGCACAAAATGCTGGGGGAGATGCTGGCCCGCGGCACGGGCCGCGAATTGCGTTTCCTGCTCCTTCCGCGCAAGCGCATCGCGAAAGCGCTGCAGGAAGGCCAGGCCGACATCCTGTGCGGCTACACGCCGGAGTGGATCGAGGGAGATTACCTGTGGACCGAACCGGTGTTCACGGCGGAAGAAGTCCTGGTCACCGACGCCGGCCAACCGCGGCCGAACTCCATCGCCGACCTGCGCGGGCAACCCATCGGCACCATCCTGGGCTACCAGCACCCCGAGATCAAAGCCATCCTCGGCGATGGCTTTGTGCGCGATGACTCGCCCAATATGGAAACCAATCTGGAAAAGCTGGCACGTGGCCGTGTCCACCATATATTGATAGCGCGCGGCGTGCTCGATTACCGCCAGCGCCTGCGCGCCATACCGCTGAAATTGCATCCGCCGCTGACAGCGGCAAGTTTCGAGACCCGCTGCGCCGTTTCGCGCCGCGGCCATCTCACCCTGGCCGAAGCCAACCGCGCCATTTCAGCCGCAGCCAGGGACGGCACGCTGGCCCGCATCGTCGCGCAGTTCCGTTAGAGGCCGATGTTTTTCAGCTCTTCCGGGATCAGATAAGTGTAGCTTTTCGGGTCGAACATCACCTTCCAGGTTTTCGCCTCGAGCTGAACGCCTTCCTTCATGCCGGGCTTGCGCGTGATGTACAGCGGCGTGAATGTCGAATCGGCCACCGGGTCGGTGCGGTAAGTCCACTGAAGCTTGGTGCAGCGCGGCGGTTCCCAATCTTCGCCATCGTCCTCCACTTCCGCCGTGGATTCTCCGGCGGTTTCGCCCTCGGCCTTGGCCGGCTTCTTGTCGCTCTTCGCCTGCTTCCATTCAGCATAGCGGCGCTCAGTCTCCTCGCAGCCGCCGGCGCCGATCACCTGGGATGCCGCATCGAACTGCGCCAGCACCGCAATCTGCTCATTGTGCGGCGCCAGGACCACGTTGCGCGTGTTGGTGATCTCCTCGCCATCGCCAGTTTCAATATCCGAAACCTTCACGACCCAGCCCCAGACATCGGCGCTCAGCGCTTCGAAATGTACGCGCTCCGGCGTCACCGGGTCGATGCCGCTTGAACGCCGCGCATCGCTGTACTCATACAGCTGCCCGCCGCTATAGCGCAGCTGGAACACGCCATAGAACGAATCGCGGGCGCCGTTCGTTTCAATCGTACGGCCGCTGGCGACAACGTAAAGCTCATCGCCCTCCTTGCCATCGACTTTCTTCTGCTGGACCACCGTGACCAGGTAAGTCGAATGGTTCTCCTCGTCGACATACAGCCAGCCGCGCTGCGACTCCGAATACTTCCCATAGTTGCGGGTCATGAGCTCGGAGACCGCATCATTCGCATCGAACGAATGCAGCGCCTGCGGCTGGGAGCGCAGCGCCATCACCGCGATCATCGCCGAGAACAGCAAACCCACCGCGGCAAAGATGTAAATCGCGATACGCAGCCACTTCCTCGAGGCCTTTGCTTGGCCAGTTGTCGTCACTTCTTCCATTGCTTCTCGTTAGTTGAATTGCGGAAATCTTACAAAAAACGCAATTATACAAAAGCCAAGAAAAAATGATTTCAACCGTGCGCGGCGGATCAGGTCTTCAGTCCGCCTTTGTGTTGAACGCCAATTGATCCGCAAACGCCCGCTGGTAAGCCGGCCGCGCCTCGCCACGGGCCACGTAGGCCGCCAGGGCGGGGAAATCATTCAGGATGCCCGAGGGCCTCGCCCTTAAGAGCACGGAAACCATGACCAGGTCGCCCGCGCTGAAAGCGCCATCCAGCCATTCCGCAGCGCCCAGCCGCGCCGACAGTTGCGCCAGGCGATTGCGGATGCGGTCGGCAATCAGTGGCACCCGCTCCGCGCTCCACGGCTTATCCCCTTCCTGGAACTTGGCGATGGACAGTTCAAGAATCGGCGGCTCCACTGTATTGAGCGCCGCAAATATCCATGTGATCGCGCGCGCCCGGGCATTCGCGTCCTCCGGCAATAGGCCAGCGTAGTGCGTGGCGATATGGAAGATGATCGCCCCCGATTCAAACAGCACCAGGTCACCATGTTCAAAGGTCGGAATTTGTCCGAAAGGATGGAGCGCCAGATGTGCAGGCTCCTTCATCGCGGCGAAGGACACCGGCCGCACCTCGTACGGCAGTCCCACTTCTTCCAGCGCCCAGCGAACGCGCGTATCGCGCGCCAGTCCCATGCCGCCGTCAGGCGAACGTTCGAATGCGGTAATCGTGATAGTCATCGGAATCTCCGGTTGCTTGTGGTGACACGACGAACGGGCCGGCGCCAATTCGACACCGTATAGGTTGCTATTGAGAAAAATTCGGCCTATGATGAGTTTACAAAGAGACACAGGCAATGCCAAAACGCTATGCTGCTCAGTGAAGCCAAGGCAGTCCCGATCCGCAAAGGTCCACCACGGCCCCAGGACGCGATATCCCCTTTCCCGTCCTCGTCCAATTCCTACGACATAACGAGCGAAGACGACATCGGCGACGCCCTGACCACGCTGGCCGCCCATGGCGATGCGATTTCCGTCTACGCCAGCGGCAGCCGTGAGCCCGTCCTTGCGCGCATCCTCTCAGTCGATCCGGAGTTGCCGCATTTCGTGATGGAGTTGAACGAAGGGGCAAGCCTTCAACCGGGCAAGCTCACTTTCGTCACAGTCTTAGGCAACGCCAAGATGCAGTTTCGCCTGTCGAGCCAGGAATGGCCCGCGCTTCCCGGCAAGCCGCAGCTGATTCCCATGATATTCCCGGAAACCTGCACCGTGATGAACCGGCGTGCCTTCGAACGCCTGGAAACGCCGGTCGGCGCCAATTTCCTCGCCTCGTTCGAGCTGAACGGCACGACTGCCTATGAGATCTCGATTTACGACTTCTCGCTGGGCGGACTGGGCCTTCGCTGCTCGAAGCCCGAGGCGAAAGGCCTGCTCAGGGGCCGCAAATTGCGGGACGTGGTGCTGGACATGGGTGAGCACACGATCACGGTCGCAGAAATGGAAGTCCGGGTCACGCGCGCTTTCCGCTCCTTCCTGCTCGGCGAACAGCTCCATATCGGCTGCAAATTCGTTACGCTTGCACCAGATGAGGAAATCAAGCTTAAAAGCATTGTGGACCAGGTTAAGCGCAGCTGACGCGATGCCACTTATCGTCTAGCTTGAGTTGACTCAACGACCAACTGCGGCCGCAGCGAGAGTTTGTGTCAGCTCAAAACATTGCTCTCTCAACTCACTACAGTTCGTAAGACATTCACCTAACCACAGAGAGGGCGATATGTCTTACATTTATCCAAAAGCCGCAGAGCTCAAGGGTCAGTCTGTAGTTGGCTCTCGTCAATGCGTGGCACTCGTTCAAGAATACGCAGGTGCGCCAATTACATCAGCTTGGCGGCAGGGTGAAGCGGTATTCGGCAACATAACCCTGAAACCCGGTACCGCAATAGCAACCTTCGTAGATGGGCGTTACCCCAATCGCGCCCACGGCAACCATGCAGCACTTTATTTGCGCCAAGCTTCGAACGGCATCTTTGTCGCCGATCAATGGAAGGCAGATAACAAGACCGAAATTTCGGTACGTCTGATTCGGTCTCTCGGTAAAGACAAACGGGGCAATTTCATCCAGCCCAGCGACAATGCCGATGCCTTTCTTGTCATTGAATGAAGGAAGGCAGCGATGAATTTCAGGCTTGCTGTTAGGCAGTGCGTCATATCCATCCTAATCGGAGCCATTGTTGCGCCAGCATGGGCGGCGCCACCGCCAGCCCTAGAGTGCCTTCAATCTATCGAGCAGAAATCCATCCGGATCACCGGTACGCCACCTGGCTGGGCGACATTCGTCCGCGCCCCACTCTACCTTCACTCGGCTGCACCGATGAGCGGGCCACCTGAAGAATTAGGAGAACTTGCGGAGTTCAGGCAAAAGCGCGAAAAAGGTGGGTGGACATATACCTACCAGCTTGACGCTCCTTTCCCTGCCGGGAAATGGCTGGCTTGCAGTTATGGTGAGTCGGGTCAGGTCACGCTGTCGAAAAAGCTTGATGACAACATCCGGGTTTGCTCCTTTCGATACCAGAAAGGGAAACATGTCGGCGAAAACGTGATCGCAATCATCTGCGAATAGCAGAGTTATTGCACGCAGTCGCTTCCCGGCGCAGTGGTTCTGCGTGGGCAGACAACCTTCGGCGCTCGGCGAAGGCTCTCAGCGCTACCCAGCCCCAGGCCGTTATCGGCCGCAGATATAACAGCAGTAAAGTGAGTGCCATCGCCGCTTCCTTGTGTTTGTAAAGACACGACGGGCGAGGCACTGGCGGATCGACAAAAAAAAAGCCCGGCATTGCCGGGCTTTCATGGGAAGTTGGGAGATCAATCCCAGCTCAGCGCACCACCGGTCTGGTATTCGGTGACGCGGGTTTCGAAGAAGTTGCGTTCCTTCTTCAGGTCGATCATTTCCGACATCCATGGGAATGGATTCTCGTCCTGGTCGAACAGGGTTTCTAGGCCGATCTGGGTCGCGCGGCGGTTGGCGATGAAGCGCAGGTAGCCCTTGAACATGGCTGCGTTCAGGCCCAGCACGCCACGCGGCATCGTGTCTTCGGCGTAGCGGTATTCCAGTTCCACCGCTTGCAGGAACAGGCCCTTGATCTCTTCCTTGAAGGCCGGGGTCCACAGTTGCGGGTTTTCCAGCTTGATGGTGTTGATCAGGTCGATGCCGAAGTTGCAGTGCATCGATTCGTCGCGCAGGATGTACTGGTACTGCTCGGCGGCGCCGGTCATCTTGTTCTGGCGGCCCAGCGCCA
>JBCNPK010000043.1:0-46536 GCA_039593355.1 Pseudoduganella sp. | reverse complement strand
CGTTGTCAAAGTTCGTTTGCAAACAATAGCGTTTGCCAAACCGGTGCGGTGTTTTCAGAGCCGGCTGAACGTCGCTGCCTGCCTTACTGAATTCTGTACAGCCTTAAATTATAACGGGGTTTTGCTGTCAGGGCAATTCAAAATATAATCGCCCCCCATGAACCTGCTCAAAACCCTGGCTGCTATTTCCAGCATGACAATGCTGTCCCGGATCACGGGACTCCTGCGCGACATCCTCTTTGCCCGTGCCTTCGGCGCCGGCGGACTGACCGATGCCTTCTATATCGCCTTCCGCATTCCCAACCTGCTGCGCCGCCTGTTTGCCGAGGGCGCATTTTCCCAGGCATTTGTGCCAATGTTGGCAGAATACAAAAGCAAGCAGGGCGAAGAAGCCACCCGCACCCTGGTTGACCATGTGGCGACCGTGCTGGTCTGGGCCACCCTGCTCACCAGTGCAGTCGGTATTATAGGCGCTCCACTGTTCGTCTACCTGATTGGTTCGGGCCTGAGCAAGGATCCGGCCTCGTTCGACGCAGCCGTCTGGATGACGCGCCTGATGTTCCCTTACATCGTCTGCATGTCCTTCGTCGCCCTCTCCAGCGGCGTGCTGAACACCTGGCGCCAGTTCAAGATCCCGGCTTTCACGCCGGTGCTGCTCAACCTCTCCTTCATCGCCGGCGCCCTGCTCCTGGCGCCGCACCTGAAGCAGCCGGTTTATGCAATGGCCATCGCCGTCATGGTGGGTGGTCTCCTGCAGGTGGCGATCCAGGTCCCTTCCCTGGTGAAGATCGGCATGCTGCCGCGCCTGTCGTGGAATCCGCACGCCGGCCTGGCCGATCCGGGCGTGCGCCGCGTGCTGAAAAATATGGGTCCGGCGGTGTTTGCCGTCTCCGTCGCGCAAATCAGCCTGATGATCAACACCACCTATGCCTCCTGGATGGAGGAAGGCAGCGTGTCCTGGCTGACCTTCGCCGACCGCCTGATGGAATTCCCGAATGCCCTGCTCGGCGTTGCGCTCGGCACCATCCTGCTGCCCAGCCTGTCCAAGGCCAGCCAGGAACAGGATCACAAGGAATATTCCGCTCTGCTGGACTGGGGCCTGCGCCTGACCTTTCTGCTGGCCATGCCGGCGGCCGTCGGCATTGCGGTCCTGGCCCTGCCCCTGATCGCCACCATGTTCCACCACGGCGAATTCACCGACAAGGCCGCGATCGAGTCGGCCAAGCCGCTGCTGGCCTATGCGGTGGGCCTGCTCGGCATCATTTTGGTGAAGTCGCTGACGCCGGCCTTCTATGCGCGCCAGGATGTGCGTACGCCGGTGCGCATCGGTTTGCTCGTGCTGGTGTTCACGCAGTTGATGAACCTTGTCTTTATCCAGGTACTCAAGCTGAACGTAGCCGGACTGGCACTGTCGATCAGCGTGGCCGCCCTGCTCAATGCCAGCCTCTTGTATAACGGCCTGCGCCGTAAAGGAATCTATGCGCCGCAGCCTGGCTGGGCCGGCTTCTTCCTGCGACTGCTGGCTGCGGTCACCGTGATGGGGGTAGCGGCCTGGTACGGCGGCCAGCAGTTCGATTGGCTGGCCATGCACCATCACGGCATCGTGCGCGCCGGCGCCCTGCTGCTCGTGATCGGCGCGTGCGTCGCGGTGTATTTCGGCACCCTGTTCGCGCTTGGCTTCCGCCTGAAAGACTTCAAGCGCCGCGCGAAATAAGCGCGGCGCGGCTTCAACGCCGCGAAGGTGGCGGCTCCTCGCGCGCCGGTTCTTCCGGCTGCTGCGGTTGTTGAGGCTCCTGCGGTTCCGGCGCCGGCTCCTGCGGCGGTTCCGGCTCGGGTGCCGGCTGGGGTGCCGGTTGCGGCTCGGCGGGCTTGGACGGCTCTTGCGGCGTGCCCGGCTTGCCGCCGATCGGCGTCCCCGGCGGCGTGCCTGTCGGCGTGCCGGTCATCCCGCCCGGCGGCATGCCCGCTCCCGGCTTGGATGGCTGGCCCGGTTGCTGGCCAGCCTGCTGGCCATCGCCGCCCTTTGCTCCCGGTACCTGCACGCCTTCGCCGCTGAACTTCCAGTCGGCATAGCTGGTGCGTCCTTCGAACGCTGAGAAGCGCGCCGGGAAGTTGCCGACCTTGATCGGCGTTGCCTTCGACAAGCTGTAAATGCCCAGGATGCCGCCGTTCTCGGTCGCCTTGACGATCCCCCACTCCGCCTTACCCGTCATCGGGTCCACGTAGACGCGGCGCAGGTGGCGCTTCAATTGCGGGAAGCGCGGGTCCTTCAGCAATTCGGCGAACGACTTGGGATAATTGGGCTGACCCTGCGGCGTGGCCGCCGCATAGCTGGCCAGCGCATTGCTGTATTCGATGCCGATATCGAGCAAGGCCTGTTCCGCCAAGGCGCGCTGGATGGTGGTGCCAAGGCGCAGCGAGGTCGCCCCGACCAGGCCGATGATCGCCACCAGGATCACTACGCTGACGTAGGTGAACCCGCGCTCCTTACCACTCGGAATAAGGCTTGCCGTTGCGGTCATTGCCCGGCGCTCCGCTCTTGATGTCTGATACATTGCCCTTGGTGACGTCGTCCGGCGGGACGATGACCCAGCTGTCGTTCTTTTCCGTGATCGGGTCGATCGGCAGCGCGCGCAGGTATTTTTTCTCCACCAGCTGTTCCAGGCTGTCCGGGAACTTGCCTGTGTCGCCGTAATACTGGTCGATGATGGCGCGCGTGCTGCGCAGGTTGTCGGCCAGGATGGTTTCCTTCGTCTTGTCCACGCTGGGGAAATAGCGCGGCACGGCGAGCGTCAGCAGCAAGGCGATAATGCCCAGCACCACCAGCAGCTCGATCAGCGTGAAGCCCTTCTTGTTCACCATTTCTTGTAAGGCACGCCGTTCAGGCCCACCTGCTCCGAAGTCGAATACACGTCAAATACATCCTCGCCTTCGCGCGGGTCGTCGGCCTCGCTGGCGTAGCTGCGCTTGCCCCAGGTCTGGGCATTGCTGGCGTTGCTGTCGCTGCTGAACGGGTCGCGCGGGATGCGGCGCAGGAAGAAGATCTTGGCGCGCTTGGGGTTGCGCTGGTCCACCACACCCTCCACCAGGGTTTCCAAAGTGCGCGGGTAGCCGTTGCCGGTGATTGTCTTGGCGATGCGGCCTTCGTCGTACGCCACCTTGTAGTCGTCCAGCGCCTTGCGTATCGTGTGCAGAGCGCTGCGCAGCTCCTGTTCGTTGCGGCGCTGGACCACGGTCTGGCCGACCGGGATCGCCAGCGCGGCGAGCAGGCCAAGGATGGCCAGCGTCACCAGCAATTCGATCAGGGTGAATCCACGCGTGCGCATGCTTACTGCTTGCGTTCAGCCGGCGCCGGCGCAGGCTCCGGCAAAGGTTGCGGCTTGGTCACGCTCGAAGCCGGGCCGGGCTGGGTATTCGAGAGCGGCAAGCCTTGCGGCGCGGACAAATCGGCCTTCGGTGGCGGCAATGGCGCGGAAGGCTGCACCGCAGCCGGAACGGCGCCCTGCGCGGGGACCGGAGATTGCGCCGGCGCGCCCGGCAGCACCACGTTCTGGCGCGGCGTGACGTCTGGCCTGCGGCGGAAGTTGGCCTCGGTCCCGGCCGAGAATTCGGCGGCCGACACTTCAGGGCGCTGCAGGTTGCGCACCAGGTGCGGCGTGATCGACAGCACGATCTCGGTTTTCTGCTTGTCGTCCGTCTGCGAGCCAAACAGGCGGCCCAGGATTGGGATATCGCCCAGTCCCGGCACGCGATTGGCCGTGCTGCGTTCTTCGCTGTTGATCAGGCCAGCCAGCACCTGGTTTTCGCCATCCTTCAGCTGCAGGAAGGTGGAAGCCTGGCGCGTACCGATCTGGTAGGCCGTAGTGCCGGATGCGGTCTGGATCTTGCCCAGCAAGCTGGACACCTCAAGCGCAATGCGGATGCCCACTTCGTTATTGAGGTAGATGGTCGGTTCCGCGTTCAGCGTCAGGCCGACATCGACGTAGCTCACCGACTCGAAGGCAAAGCCCTGCGTGCCGGGCGATACGGTGGTGGTGATCACCGGGACCTTCTCGCCGATCACGACCTTCGCCTTTTCCTTGTTGCGCACGCGGATGCGCGGGCTGGCCAGCAGGTTGGTATCGCCGTCGGTCTTGTTGACGTTGATGGTCGCGCTCAGCGGACTGACGCCGATATAGTTGCGGTTGATGAAGTCCAGGTCGCGCAAGGTCAGCGGCGTGCCCTTCTTGTCGCTGTTCAGGATCGACAAGCCGACGGAGCTCGGCCACTCCACGCCCAGTTCCATCAGGCGGCTGCGCTTGATTTCCAGGATCTCCACGTCCAGCATCACTTCGGGCTCGGACTGGTCCTGCATGGCGACGATCTTTTCGGCCAGCTTGACCGCGTCGGCGCTGTCGCGCAGGATCACCAGGTTGAGCTTTTCGTCGGCCACAACGTCGCGCGACTTGAGGATGGTCTTGAGCGTATTGGCCACCGTCTTGGCCTCGGCGTTGGACAGGTAGAAGGTGCGCACCACCGTCTCCTGGTATTCCTTCAGTTTGGCCGCGGTATTGGGGTAGATCAGGATGGTATTGCCGTCCATGACCTGCTGCTCCAGCTGGTTCGTCATCAGCAGGAAGTAGATGGCCGATTCCACCGTGCTGTTCTTCAGCAGGATGGTGGTGCGGGCATCGCTCTTGACGTCCTTGTCGAAGATGAAGTTCAGGCCCGAGCGGCGCGAGACGATGTCGAACACCTGCTTCAATGGCGCGTCGCGGAACTCGATCGTGATCGGCGTCTTGTAGGCCTTGGACAGGCCCGTTTCCGGGGCAGCCTGCGGCATCTGTTCATTGATCGTGCGCAGCAGTGCACGGGCGCGCGCCTGGTCCGGGTTCTCGGCCAGCACGGTTGCGACGCGGCTCTTGGCCAGCTCGAACTCCTTCTGTTCCAGCGCGGCGCTGGCCTGCGCCAGCAGCTTCTCGTGGCGGTCGGCTGTCTCCAGCGCGCGCAAGCCGCTGCGGGCGCGCTCGTTCTGCGGGTTCATCGCCAGCACGCGCTGGTAGTTCTGCGCCGCCGCGTCGTACTTGCCTTGGCTGGCCATCTGCTCGGCCTGTTCCAGCAGGCGCGCGCTGTTGCGGTCGCGCGCCTCCAGGTAAGCCTTGCGGTAAACGGCATTGTCCGGATCGCGCTTGATTGCTTCCTGGTATTTCTGCAGGCCCGCTTCCACCTGGTCTTTTTCGACCAGGTCGCGGCCTTCGCGATAGGCCATGTCGGCTGCGCAGCCGGACAGCGCCAGCACCATGACCGACAAGGTCAGCGTTCTCAGACTTGGCTTCACTCAATTACTCCAATATTTAGCTGCTGCACCTGGTTCATGGGCAGGTAGGTCAATGTCAGGGTTGGCGGGGCAATCGCATCGACGCGGTAGGCGCCATCGATCTGCGAGCCCTTCTTCACTACAAAAGTCTGTTCGCCGCGGCCAAGATACACCTCCCACTGGCCATCTGCAGCGGCCTTGCCGAGGTACTGGAAAGGCAGCGGCGGCGCGCTTGGCGGGGGCGGCGGCGGCGCGTTCACCTCCGCTGCCGACGGCGGCGGCGGGGGCGGATTCCAGGACTGGCCGCCGAACACGCCGTCCTTGCTCTTGAAGGAGCCTTCGCCGGCATCGCCGATCAATTCTTCGCGCGGCACCAGGCGCAGGATGGATGTTTCACCGGGGCGCGCGGCTGCGGGCGCAGCGGCCGCCGCTGCGGATGCGGCGTGGGCCGGGCGGCGCTCGACCGCTTCCGCCACGGTGCTGTCCGGGGCCCTGTCGCCGAAGACCACCAGCGCCGCAGCACCCGCCAGCGCCACGCCCATCAGGATATGGCGCGGTTTCATGGCTTGTCCTTCAGGTAAAGGGTGAACCGCAGGCGGGCCTCCACCACCGGCTCGCTGATCGTCTCGCGGCGGAAGGCGATATCGTCCAGCGCTGCGAACGGAATCGCCGTTAGCGCCTGCATACTGAATTGCCAGATGTTCTGGTAAGCGCCCTTCACCGGCAGCGTCACCTGGTAGGTCGCTACGCGGCTGGCCTTGTCCACGCTGAATTTGTAGTCGCCCTGCTGCAGCGCCAGCCCGGTCTTGGCGGCGATGTCGAACAATTGCCTGACCTGTTGTTCGGCGTGGCGCTTCTCGCCGAGCGAGGCGTAAAAGTGGTCGAGGTTTTCGTTGGAAGTCGGCGGCGGAGCGGCCTGCGCCAGCTGCGCCGGCGCGGGCGGCAAGGGTTCATGCGCCAGCCGGCGCGCCTTGAGCGACCATGCCAGCGCCAGCGCGCCGGCCGCCAGCAAGGCCAGCGCAACGCAGCCCGCAAGGCCGAGCCGCATGGCGGCCAGCCGCAGCCGCAACATCAGGGACGCTGGATTCATCGCCCCCTCCATTGCACTTCAACCTGGAACCGCAGCGGATGGTTGGGGTCCTGCTCATTCGTTTCGTGGCGCAGCAGGGCGGCGCCGCTGAAGAATTCCTGCTGCTTCAATTGTTCGATGTAGCCGACCATATCGTCGCTGTTCTTGGCCTCGGCCGTGATCTTCAGGGTCTGTTTGCGCGGATCGGGATCGAGCGCCAGCAAGGCCACGGCGGGCGAGTTGGCGGCGGCGATCGCATCCTGCAGCTCGCGCCATGGGAGATTCAGTTGCAGGATGGCGGCATTGACCGCCACCGCCTGTGCTTCTGGAATCGCGGTTTCCGGCTTGCGTGCGGGCGTGCGCGCGGCGGCGGCCAATTTGCGCTGCTGCGCACGCAGGCTCTCTTCGCGGGCCGCCTGCTGCTGCGCGGCCTGCATGCCGGTCGCGGCGCCCGCCAGCAGCAGCGCCGCGCCCAGCACGCCGGCGGCCAGCGTGGCGGGATGGGTGCGGTACAACACGGCGCGCCAGCCCGGCGTGGAAAAATCGATCTGCATCGGCTTCATGCGGCGGCTCCCAGGGCTGCGGTGGCGATGTGCTTGTCGCTGCTGGCCGGCTTGGCCAGGGCAGCGGGCACCTCGCCGCTCAACTGGATCAGGGTCGGCGCCTGCAGGCCAAGCAGCAGCGCTTCGCGCTGCGCCGCTTGCGTCAGCCAGTAATGGTCGGCCCCGTGCGGAATGGCGATATGGCGCAGGGCGCGCAACTGCCCTTCCTCGCAGGCAGCCAGCGCCAGCACGCCGGCTTGCGCCACGCCGAACCAGGCGCCGTTCTTCAGCGCGCCGGCATGGCGGTTCCAGGCCGCGACAAAGTTCGGCACGATGCCGGTGACCGTCAGCGCATGCTGCGCGGCGCTGCTTTCGATGGCGCTCTTCAGCTGGCGCGGGATAGCTGCCGCCATGAAGGGGGCAGCGGCATTCCAGTCGGCGCTGACATGCCAGGCCGCCGGCGTCTCGCCGTACAGCGTATGGAAGCGCAGCGCGGCCGCGCCTTCCAGGTCGGCCAGGCGCGCTGCCAGCACCGGTGGCGTCACCTGCCACAGGCGCACCAGTTCGTCGGAGACGACAAAGCAGGCGGCGGCACCGCCGGCATCCTGCCCCGCCAGCAAGGCTGCCAGCGCGCCCTGCAGTACTTCTGCCAAAGCGGCGGGCTGCAGGGCCGTGGTGGACAAGGGCTGCTCGGCCAGCAATTCCGGAGCTGCCTTGCTCCAGCGCCGTACGCGCAGCAGGCGCACGGCTTGCGGCGTGATCTCGACGCGCAGCGACTGTGTGAAATTCTTAAGCATGCAAGGTCACCCGCTTGATTTCCGCCAGCGTGGTACCGCCGCGCCGCACCAGTTCCAGCGCGGCATGGCGCAGGCTGCGCGTGCCGTTGGCGTAGGCGGCGGCCTTGATCTGGCGGATAGGCTTTTTCTCCACGATCAGCTCGCGGATCTCGTCGTTCAGGGTCAGGATTTCCGCGATCGAGCGGCGCCCCTTGAAGCCGGTGCCGCGGCAGTCGCCACAGCCCTTGCCTTCCTTGAAGTCGTATTCGTAGACGTCGGCCCGGGCCAGGCCAACGCTGGCCAGCTCCTCGTCGGACGGCGTCACCTCCACCGCGCAGTGCGGGCAGTTGATGCGCACCAGGCGCTGCGCCCAGATGCCGTTCAGCGCCGACACGAAGGCGTAAGGATCGATGCCCATGTGCGTGAAGCGGCCGAACACGTCGAACACATTGTTGGCGTGGACGGTGGTCAGCACCAGGTGGCCGGTCAACGCCGACTGCACGGCGATTTCCGCCGTCTCGCGGTCGCGGATCTCGCCCACCATGATCTTGTCCGGGTCGTGGCGCAGGATGGAACGCAGGCCCTTGGCGAACGTCAGGCCCTTCTTCTCGTTGACCGGGATCTGCAGGATGCCCGGCAGCTGGTACTCGACCGGGTCCTCGATGGTGATGATCTTCTCGCGGCCGTTGTGGATTTCCGTCAGCGCCGCGTACAGCGTGGTGGTCTTGCCCGAACCGGTCGGCCCGGTCACCAGCAGCATGCCGTAGGCTTCCTGCGCCAGCGAACGCAGGGTCGCCAGCGAAGGGGCGTCGAAGCCCAGCGCTTCCAGCGTCAAGGAGCCGTAGGATTCGATCATGGCGCGCTTGTCCAGGATACGGATCACCGCGTCTTCGCCATGGATGGAAGGCATGATCGACACCCGCAGGTCGATCTCGCGCCCCATCGATTCGACGCGGAAGCTGCCGTCCTGCGGCACGCGGCGCTCCGCGATGTCCAGTTCGGCCAGCACCTTCAGGCGCGAAATGATCTGCTCGGCCACGTCGATGCCGTTGACCGCGGTCGCATGGTCCAGCACGCCGTCCACGCGGTACTTCACGGCCAGGCCGCCCGCCGTCGATTCGAGGTGGATGTCGGAGGCGCCGGCCTTGAGCGCATCGTACAGGGTCGAATTGACCAGGCGCACCGCCGGGCTCGCGCCCTCCGACACGGAGGCGAACGACAGCACCGCCGCCGTCTTGCCGTCGCGCCGCTGCCCTTCCGCACCCGACACCAGGGTATCGACGGCGCGCGCCGACTCTTCCTGCTTGGACAGGTAGGCCTGGATATCGGACTGCAGCGCCAGGCGCAATTGCAGCGGCGCGGCCGCCGAGCAGCGCGCCTGCGTCGCCAGCCAGGTTTGCAGGTCCAGGTCGAAAGGATCGGCGATCACGCCCACCGCCGCCCCGTCGTGGGAGCGCAGCAGCACGCAGTGGCGCGCCATGGCCTGCGACAGCGGCAGCAGGTCGAAGGCCGGCTCGAAAGCCAGCATGTCGGCCGTTTCCAGCACCGCCAGGCCGAACGGCTGGGCCAGCGCCCGCACCGCCAGGCGCGGTTCGATGCCGGTCAAGGCTTCCAGCTCCTCCACCAGGCTGCGCTTGGAATGCGCGCATTGGGCGCGGGCCTTGGCCAGCACGCTCGCTTCAAGGACCGGAAGGGTCATGCCATTTCTCCGGCAAGGTCAAAAATCGGCATATACAAAAGCACCACGATAGCGCCCACCACGATGCCGATGGCGGCCATCAGCAGCGGTTCGAAAGTACGGGTAAAACGGTCGATCCAGCGCCCGATTTCGCCGTCGTAGAAGGCCGCCGACTGCGTCAGCATGGCCCCCATCTCGCCGGTACGCTCGCCCACGCGCAGCATGCGCAGCGAAATCGGCGTGGTCAGTCCGTTGGCCTCGAAGGCCGACGACAGCGGCAGGCCCGCTTCGATCATGGCGCGCGCGCCTTGCAGGCCTTCCTTCACGTTGGCCGACACCATGGCCTGCACGGTATCGACCGCATTCAGGATCGTGATGCCGCCCTCGCTCAGCATGCCCAGGGTGAGGTACAGGCGCGAGAGCTCGTAGATGCGCACCCGTTCGCCCACGCCCGGCAAGCGCCCCAGCAGGCGGGCCATGCCGCCGCTGCGCACCAGGTGCCGCACGCCGAACACCGCGCCGCCGATCGCGGCGGCGATGCCGGCCAACAGCGCCGTCGTATGGGCGGCCGCGAACTGGCCCCAGCCCAGCATCACTTGCGACATCCACGGCAGGTTGCGCCCGGCCCCCTGGTACACCTCGGCGAAACGTGGCACCACGTAGGAAATCAGGAAAAGCGACACGCCCCCGCCCACCAGCAGCAGGATGCAGGGATAGATGGCCGCGCTCACCAGCTTGGCGCGCACCAGGTCCACCCGCTGCTGGTAATCGATGAAACGCTCGAGGGAGCGCGGCAGGTCGCTGGTGCCCTCTGCCGCTTTGACGATGCCCACGTACAGCGGCGGGAACAACTGTGGCTGGTCGGCCAGCACGGTGGAAAAACGCTGGCCTTCGCGCAGGCCGGCCAGCAAGCGTTCCAGCACGCTGCGCGTGGCCGGAGCCGCCTCCTTTTCCAGCAAGGCTTCCAGGCCCTCCACCACGCCCAGGCCCGCATTGAGCAGCGCCAGCAGCTCCTGGCTGAAAAGGACCAGGGAAAGCGCCTTGGCCTTGCCCGTGCGCAGGCCGGCGCGGCGCGGCGTGATGGCGCTGACGAACAGGCCGCGCGCCTCCACCTGCCGACGGGCATCGGCTTCGTCGCGGCCATCGACCACCAACTGGCCGATCGCCATATCGGGCGACAGGGTACGGACTTCGAACTGCATGGAGATTCAGGCCGCGCTGTGATTACTGGGCGCCGATATCGGCGTTCTCGCCCTCGCCGCCCGGCTGGCCGTCCTTGCCGAGGGAGATGATGTCATATTCGCCCTTGGCGCCGGGAGCTTTGTATTGGTAGGGGCGGCCCCAAGGATCCGGCGGCACGCCCTTCTTCAGGTAGGGGCCGTTCCATTTCGCTCCCGCCGTGGCCGGCGCCGTCAGCAGCGCGGCCAGGCCTTCTTCGGTGCTCGGATAGCGGCCCACGTCCAGGCGGTAAGTGTCGAGCGCCTTGTCGAAAGCCTCGATCTGCGCCTTCGCCACCGTGACTTCGGACTTGCCCAGTTGGGAGAAATATTTGGGGCCGACGTAGGCGGCCAGCAAGCCGATGATGACGATCACCACCAAAAGCTCGAGCAACGTAAAACCTTTAACGGTCTTGCCATGAATCCGTGCTGCAAACATCCGAACTACCTCCGCCAAGAATAGAAGGCAGAGGCTACCACGCAGATTTGGGTTTCGACAACATTTTCTACGGTGTGGAGCCCGCTTGTCTCAGGTAAGACATTTTTCGTTTGATTGTTATCAAAAGTGTCGCAGTTTATTCACAAGTAAAGACGAAAGCCTGAGCAACTTTTCCCATAGGATTTTCCGAACTTTGTTTGTTTTTTCCTTAATAAAATTAAATTTATGTCATTGAATATTTGATCACATTCAATCGTGCCATTGCTATATTTCTTGCAACCTGTGCAATGCAGGGATCGCCGTTTTCGACCACTTAAAAGAGCAAGGGAACGCAATATGAACCGACACCTCACCCGCATCAAACTCGCCGCCTGCGCGCTGGCCGGGGCAGCAGCGATGCTGGCCACCCCCGCCCACGCCGGCGTCGCCAGCCTGGACGCCCTGGCGCCCATGGTCTACAACCATGGCGAGCAATTCCAGGACGGCGGCCTGACCTTCACCTCGCGCATTTCAGCTTACGTTCAATCGCTCGGCATCAGCGAGGGCATGGGCGGCGAAATCCTCGATGGCAGCAATCCCAATAGCTGCGGTGCGGTGATCGATTGCCCGTCCGGTAACAGCAGCAAATATTACGCGGGCTGGAACGACGGTTCGGTCGATGTCGACCGCCCGGGGGGCGTGTTCTCGCTGTCCTCGCTGCGCTTTTCCTTCTTTGCGCCGGTCGGCGGCCAGCCGGACGGCAGCTACGGCCAGCTGGTGCTGAACGCCATCACCCAGGACGGCAGCAGCGTCGAGCGCCGCGCCGATTTCGCCGGCCAGGACGGCAACGGACACTTCATGTTCTCCACCTGGAACCTGGACGGCGACTTCGCTTCCCTTTACCTGCGCAAGGTGAACATCAGCGCCTGCCTGTTCGACGGCAACGGCGGCTGCTTCAATATGGCCGACTGGGCGCCCTACGCCGCCCAGTTCGCGATCGACGACCTGGACGTCGCAATGCCGCTGCCCGGCAGCGTCCCGCTGCTGCTGCTGGGACTTGCCGGCCTGGCCGCCACGCGCCGCCGCGCCCATCGTACACCCCGCGCCTGATTACCGCCCACAAGGATAAGAACATGAAACTGCGACCCCTGACCCTGGCCGTCATTGCCGTGCTGTCCGGCCTGTCCCTGCAAGCCAGCGCCGACGAAGCGCGCCACTCCTACATCGTGCAGCTGGCCGACGCGCCGGTTGCCAACTACACCGGCGGCGTGAACGGCCTGGCCGCCACCAAGCCGGCCGCCGGCACGCGCCTCGACGTCACTGCGCAGAACGTGCAGGACTACATCGCCTACCTGGACCAGCAGCAAAGCAGCGCCACCGCCCTGGTGCCGGACGCCCAGATCGTCCACAAGTACAAGCTGGTGCTGAACGGCTTCGCCGCCCGCCTGACCGATGCCGAAGTGCGCGCACTGAAAAAATCCAGTGCCGTCGCCAGCATCAGCGCCGACGAGGCGCGCTCGCTCGACACCAATTACACGCCGAAATTCCTCGGCATTGACGCCCCGGGCGAAGGCCTGTGGGCCAAGGCGGGCGGCGTCGACAAGGCCGGCGAGAACGTGGTGATCGGCATCGTCGACGGCGGCGTGTGGCCCGAGCACACCTCTTACGCCGACCGCGTCGACGACCAGGGCAAGCCCACCTTCGACGTCAGCGGCACCCTGGTGTACGACTCTCCCGGCAACTGGCACGGCGCCTGCGTCAGCGGCGAAGGCTTCACCGCCTCCCATTGCAACAACAAGCTGATTGGCGCGCGCTACTTCAACGCCGGCTTCCTCGCCAGCGGCCGCGCCCTGCACTGGACCGACTTCGTCTCGCCGCGCGACTCGCTGGCCGGCGCCACCGGCCATGGCGGCCACGGTGACCATACCTCCACCACCGCCGGCGGCAATTTCGGCGCCGTCGGCAAGCTGTCGGGCATCCCGATCGGCAGCATGTCCGGCATGGCGCCGCGCGCCCGCCTGGCCATGTACAAGGTGTGCTGGACTTATCCGGACGCCAGCGCCACCGACGGCACCGGCACCAGGAATTCCTGCTACAACTCCGACAGCGTGGCCGCCATCGACCAGGCCGTGGCCGACGGGGTGCACGTGCTGAACTTCTCGATCAGCGGCTCCCAGACCAGCGTCACCGATCCGGTTGAAATGGCTTTCTTCAATGCTGCCGCCGCCGGCGTGTTCGTGGCCGCCTCGGCCGGCAACTCCGGCCCGTCCAACGCCGTGGCCCACCTGTCACCCTGGCTGACCACCGTGGCCGCCTCCACCCACAACCGCGCCAGCATCGCCACCGTTGGCCTGGCCGGCGGCGCCAGCTACACCGGCGCTTCCTACAACCAGACCGCCCTGCCCGATACCCCCACCATCCTGGCGCGCGACGCGGCGATGAAGCCCTACGCCCAGCTGAGCACCGCCGACAAGGCCGCGGCGCGCCTGTGCTACACGGCAGCCGACCGCGTCACCTACGGCGGCGGCCCGGACGCCGCCCTCGACCCGGCCAAGGCCAGCGGCAAGGTGCTGCTGTGCGAACGCGGCAACAGCGCCCGCGTCGACAAGTCGCGCGCGGTGAAGGAAGCCGGCGGCGTCGGCATGATCCTGATGGACGCATCCGCCACCCAGTCGCCGGTGGCCGACCCGCACAGCATTCCCGCCGTGCACCTGAACTTTGCCGACGGCAGCGCGGCCCGCAGCTGGATCGCGGCCCACCCGGGCGGCGCCAGCAATATCGGCAAATCTGTGCTGACCACGAGCGCCGTGCCGGCGCCGCAAATGGCCGGTTTCTCCTCGCGCGGCCCGAACAAGCATAACGCCAACATCCTCAAGCCGGATTTGACCGCTCCCGGCGTGGACATCCTGGCTGGCGTCACGGCCGACTACAACGACCCGGCCGAGCGCGACGCCATCGCCAACGGCACCCTGGTCCCGTACGCCAACTGGGCCAGCTACCAGGGCACCTCGATGTCCAGCCCGCATGTGGCCGGCCTCGGCGCCCTGCTGCGCCAGGCGCACCCGGACTGGTCGCCGGCCGCCATCAAGTCGGCCCTGATGACCACCGCCTACGACACCTACGCCGACGGCCAGGCCGGCATGGCGGCGGGCACCCTGCCCTGGGGCCAGGGCGCGGGCCATGTACGTCCGAACAAGGCGGTCGACCCGGGCCTGGTGTATGACGCCGGCCCAGTCGACTGGATCCGCTTCATGTGCGGCATCCCCGGCACCCTGCCGGCCGGCACCTGCGCCCCGTACGGCACCATCCAGCCGTACAACCTGAACCTGGCATCGCTGACCGCCTCCGCCGTGCTGGGCAAGCTGACCATGACCCGCACCGTCACCAACGTCGGCAGCGAAGAGGCGACCTACACCGCCAACGCCAGCCTGCCCGGCTTCAACGTCGTGGTCAGCCCGTCGAGCCTGACCCTTGCGCCGGGCGCCAAGGCCAGCTTCACGGTCAGCCTGACCAACGTCAGCGCCCCGGCCAATACCTGGTCCTACGGCAGCCTGACCTGGGCCGACAACGCCGGCCACGTCGTGCGCAGCCCGCTGACGGCGCGTCCTGCCATGATCTCGGTGCCATCGAAGGTGTATAACGAAGCGGCCACCGGCAGCACCTCCTTCACCATCGGCACCGGCTTCACCGGCCCGCTGGCGGCGATGAAAGGCGGCCTGAAAGCGGCCACCCGCAGCGCGGCAAGCGTTGCCCTCGACGCCTCCGGCGACGGCGGCCTGGCTGCCTGCAGGGCCGGCGGCAACGCCGGCGTGAAGATGCACACCGTGACCGTGCCCGCCAACGCCCTGGTGGCGCGCTTCGCCCTGTATGACGTCGACACCTCCGGCTACCAGGCCGGCGAGCACGACGACCTGGACCTGCTGGTATTGAACAGCGCCGGCAACCAGGTAGGCAGCAGCGGCGGCTCGACCTCCAACGAAATGGTGACCCTGAGCCAGCCCGCGGCCGGCGACTACAAGGTCTGCGTGGTCGGCTACGCCCCACTGGGCGGCAGCGCCAACTACACGCTGTCCTCGTGGACCGTCGCCAAGGATGAAATGGGCGGCGGCCTGAAGCTTGGCCTGCCGTCGATGGTGTTCACCGGCGCCACGGCCACCATCGGCGCCTCCTGGTCCGGGCTGGGCAGCGCCAAGCACCTCGGCGCGGTGGTGTTCACCGCTCCTGGCGGCGGCAGTTCCAGCACCCTGATCGAAGTCGACACCACCATCCCAATCCCTGAGCAAACCCAGGAACGCAACGTGGCTGGCGCGCGCAACTGAGCCGACGCCACACACTTTGGGACGCCGCGCCAGTCGCGGCGTTTTTTTTGGGGGCGGCAGCCTTGTTGTCGGCCCCACCATTTATTACATCAAGTAGCAGAAGAAGTGCCTGGACCTCCCTTTATTGACGGCTGGGCAGGGCCTAAAGTGCGGTGGACGGACACCCCGTCATCCCCATTGAACAGGAGATTCACCATGCCGTACGTAAATATCAGGGTCACCAAGGAAGGTGTGACCCCGCAACAAAAGCTCGAACTGATCAAAGGCTCCACCGAGCTGCTTGTGCGCGTCCTGAATAAGGATCCCGCCACCACGTTCGTAATCATCGACGAAGTCGACACCGACAACTGGGGCGTTGGCTACGAAAACATCACCACCCGGCGCCAGAAGGAAAAGCAGCGATGAAATTGATCTATGTTGGCGACCCGATGTGCTCCTGGTGCTACGGCTTCGGCAAGGAAATGACGGCCCTGAAAGCCATGCATCCGAAGCTGGGGATGGAGATCGTGCTCGGCGGCCTGCGCGCGGGCGGCACCGAATTGCTGACGAATGAGGGCAAGCAATTCCGGCTCATGCATTGGGCGCGCGTCGAAGCTGTCAGCGGCCTGCCCTTCAACCGCGAAGCCTTCATGAAGCTGGAAAACTTCATCTACGACACCGAACCCGTCTGCCGCGCTGTCGTAGCCGCGCGGCGCCTGCAGCCAGGGTCGGATGTGCTGGCAGTCTTCCGCGCCCTGCAACACGCCTTTTACGCTCAAGGCCGAAACACCACCGACGGCAGGATCCTGTCCGCAGTCGGCGCTGGGGAGTTACGACAGCAGGGCTTCAACGTCGGTGACGACGAGTACCTTGCTGAATTCAACGCCCAGGCGACGATTGCCGATACCCGCGATGATTTCAGCAAGGCGCGCAAGCTCGGCGTGGGCAGTTTCCCCGCCCTGTTGCTGGACAACGGCAAGGAAATCGTCGAAATCAGCCCAGGCTTTGCCCATGCCGAACAGCTGGATCGACAGCTGCGCCTTGCCATGGCTGCCTGATTGCCCTCCTGCCCTATTGGGCCAGCGCGCCGTTGCTCCCGCCCAGCTGGCAAGTCCCGGCGCGGCATTGCGCGCCCGGGTCCATCAGGTAACGGCAATCGCTCACCAGGCCGCTCGACTTGTTTTCGGCTTCGCGTTCCTTGCGATAGCGCTCGGCCAGCGCATTGGCCTTGTCGGGACTGGCCTTGGCGGTGGAGTACGCCATATAGGACTCCGGCCCGCCGCAGGATTTTGCCCCCACCGGCACCGTCTTGCACTGTTGGTCGGAGCTGCAAGCGGCCCCACTCCCAAGCGCCAGCAGTTCCGCCAGCGTTCCGGAACCGTCCGGCGCCGCATGGCCGCAGGCGCCGGCAAGCAGGCAGGCCAGCAGGAAGGAAAATCGTTTCATGGCAAGGCTCCAGGAAGGGATTGGCGCCATCATCGCGCCGCCGGCGCCGGCGGTCAACCCGTGCTGCGCGCTACCGCGTGGGTGCGGTTGTTGACGCCTAGCTGGCGGTACAGGCGCTGCAAGTGGTTCTTGACGGTCAAGGGGCTGATGCCGAGCAGGCGCCCGATTTCCTCATTGCTCTTCCCCTCGCGCAGCCATTGCAGGATTTCCGCCTGGCGCGGCGAAACCGTTGGCGCCGCCGCGGGCGCCAGCGCCGCAGTCGCGATGCGCTGCAGCGCCAGGTGCAGGTAAGGCAGCAGCAATTGCAGCAGCCACGCTTCGCGGAAAGCGGGCGCAGAGGGCAAGCCAAGCAGCACGAAGGCACTGCCGCCCGCCGCCAACGCCCCGCTGCCATGCGCCAGCCCGTGGCCCATGTCTCCCGCCTGCAGCGCCAGCGGCTGTGCCCCTCCCTGCTGCCACTGGCGCATCCAGGCCGGCGCGGGGCCCTGCGCAGCATCGCATAGCAAGGCGCGTTCGGACGGCGCCAGGATAGTACTGTGCAGGCACTCGACCTTGCGCGCCCGCCCTTGCTCGTCAAGCCCAATGCACAGCAACACCTGATGCGGCAGCAAGGTTTGCAGTGCTCCCTGGCTCCACAGGAACAGCTCGCGCTGCGAGGCAATGCCATGCGCTGCGTCGATCGCATGCAGCAGGTACTCCTGCTCGCGGGCGTTGGGGCTCAGCATTCGGCCTGGAAGCGGTAGCCGCTGCCGCGCACGGTCTGGATCGCGTCGTGCAGGCCGCTCGGTTGCAAGGCATTGCGCAGGCGGCCGACGTGGGCATCGACCGTGCGCTCGTCGAGGAAGACGTGGCTGCCCCACACCTGGTCCAGCAACTGCGCGCGGCTATGCACGCGGCCAGGGTGATGCATCAGGTAATTCAGCAAACGGAATTCGACGCGGCCCAGGTTCAGCTGGCGCTCCCCCGCCGTCACGCTTAAGGTGTTGGGGTCGAGCCGCAAGCCGGCCAGCTGCAACGCTCCCGGCATGGCCGCCGGACGGCGCCGCCGCAGCACCGCGTGCAGGCGTGCGATGGTCTCGCGCGGGCCGAAGGGCTTGCAGATGAAATCGTCGGCGCCGCTCTCCAGCGCCAACACCTTGTCCTGCTCGGCGCAGCGTGCGCTCAGCATCAGGATGGGCAGTTCACTGGTCCGCGGAGCGGCACGCCAGCGGCGGATCAGGGACAGGCCGGACTCGCCGGGCAAATCCCATTCCAGCAGCACCGCTTCCGGCAAACCGCCTTGCAGGGCGGTCGCGCCGTCGCCGTGGCAAGCCACCGTGTAGCCGGCCTGGCCCAGGTTGTGGGCCAGCAGCTGCTGCACGGCGCGGTCGCTGTCGATGACGAGAATGTGGAAGGACATGGCAAAACTATGAATCATGCCAAGTCATGCGCACTAATACAATTTTAATTAAGCATTAATATTCGGAAGGAATAAATCGACGCTTTCGCTCTGCAACTTTCAAATGAAAAGACACCTCGCGGCGGCAGGCCGCGAGGTGTCTGTGGCGTTTGTGCAACTTGGGGGGGCTCAGGCGCGGCGACGGCGCGCCAGCGCAAGCATCAGCAAGCCGAGCGCAAGCACGGCCAGCGAAGCAGGCTCCGGCACCGCAGCGGCGGGCGCATCGCCAACGGTCGCAATCGCGTTATTGATCGAGAGGATCTGCAGGTCCGGGCTGCCATCGGGCGCGGCGACAAACATCAGGTCCAGGACCTTGCCCTTGATCTGGACGAACTCGTCGTTATACGCCACCACGCCGAAATCGGAATTCAGCAACGCCGACGCATCGCCCGAAATCGTCAGCACAAAACTGAACACGCCGCCGAACGAGGCCTGGTACAGCACATCGTTCAGGTTCGTCGTATTGAGCAGTGCAAAACCGCCCGGCACCGCCGACGCGTCGCCCCATGGGGAGAACTTGGCCGGGTCCATGTCGAAGCCCTGCAATTGCGACATGGTGGCGGTGGCGGCAGGCGCGCCATCCGCCCCGTTGAACGTGAAGTCCAGGTAGCCCGTGTTGCCGGCGCCGTAGACGGAAGTATCGAGCGTCACCAGGCGCGCAACGTCAGCCATGGCCTGGCTGCTCGCGCCCAGCGCCAGCATCAGCGCGACGACGCGGATGAAACGGAAGATTGTGTTGTTATGCATGGTTCTGGTCCTTAGAAACTGCCGTTATAGACTTTTGGCGTGTAGGTGATCGCCACGTGGCCCGGATTATTGAATTGCAGCTGCACGGTGGCCTGGGCGCCAGCCGCGAGTGAAGGCGCGGCCGTAATATACGGCATGCCGTTGAAGGTGCCCGTCGCGTTGGCCAGTGTCACGCCTTTCGGCAAGCCTTGCAGCACGTATTGCACCGAAGCGCTCAGGTCCGCCCCGCTGGTGTTGGTAATCCAGGCCGTGGCGGTGCCCACGTTGCTGAAGCGGCCCTGCACCACGCCGGAGCGCTGGATCTGCACGCTGGCGGTGACGTCGACGTAGGCCGGCGCCAGGTTCAGGCTGATCACCACCGGGTCGTGGTCGGATGCGCGGTAGGGCAGCGCGTTGTACAGGTTCTGCGCGGCGGTGTTCTTGCCGTCCAGGTTGTAGTCCAGCACTTCCGGCTCGTCGGCATTGATATTCCACTCCATGGCGCCGGCCACTTGACCGCTCATCGACAGGCTGGCCAGTGCGTGGTCCAGGTAGCCGCTTTCGCCGCCGAATACATAGGAGTAGGGAATGCCGTTCGGACGCACGAAGCGCTCCAGCTGGTTTTCGAACTGGAACTGGCGTTCGGCCGCCGTCATGTACAGGATCGGATCTTCGAACCCGTGCGAGTTGAAGTCGCCGATCAGCAGCACGTCGGGGTCGCCTGCCGCCGCCACCACTTGCGGCACGAAGGTATCGACCAGCTCCTGCGCCTGCGCCACGCGGTCGGCGTTGTAGCAGCTCTGGCCGTCGCCCTGGTCGGCATTGGCGCCGGTGGCGCCGTTGCAGCGCTTCGATTTCAGGTGGTTGACGACCACGCTGAATTTCGCGCCATTGCCGGCCTTGAAGGTTTGCGCCATCGGCGGACGGTCGTTGACGGACGCCGCGTCGGACAGCGCCCCGCCCACCAGCGCCAGCTTGGCCGGCTTGTAGATCATGGCCACGCGGATCGCATCGGTGCCGGTGGCCTGAGGTTTTGGAACGTAGGCGTATTCCACCTTGCCGTAAGCGGCGTTCAGGCTGTCGACCAGATAGCTGGCGGCGTAGTCGCCGTTGTTCTGGATCTCCATCAGGCCCACCACGTCGGCATCGATTGCCTTCAGCTCGGCGACGATCTTGTCGCGCTGGCGCACGAACTCGCTCATATTGTCGGCGCCGCGGCAGTTGGACTTGCTGGTGTTCGCGCCCAGGGTGCATCCCTGCCCCGTCTGGCCCAGCACATCGGTGCCGTCGGTGAAGGTGGTGAAGAAGTTCAGCACATTGGCGCTGGCCACGCGCAGGTTACCCGCCACCAGCTCCGGCGCGGCAGTGCGCGGATTGTCGCGCGAGAAGACCGGCGCCTCGGTTGGCTGCACCTTGAAGCCGGCGCCGCCGCTGCCCAACGCGCCGAAATCAATCACGCCGGTCAGGCCGCTCACCGTATAGCCGGCGCGCACGGTGCCGTCCTGGTCCAGGTAAGGCACGCTTGCCGGCGTGACGAACAGGCCGTCATCCAGCGTGATCATATTGGCCGCATTGGCTGCGGCCATGGCGAGCGCGTCCGCGCTGCGCGCAGGATAGCGGTTGGTCGGCACCTCGCGGCGTCCGACGGACAGCGTCAGTTCGCCGCGGCTGCCCAGCGAATCGGTGGCGTTGACGGTCAACTGGCCCGGGAAGCGCACCAGCATGCCTTCATAATTGGCCAGGTTCACGTCCAGCAGGTCGATATTGGCCGGGGTGACCGTGTGGCCGCTGCCCTGGGTCACCACCGAGGTCACGGACGACAGCTCGGTATAGGAACGGGTAGCGCCGGCTGGCTTGTACTCGGTGACGGTGCCGGATACGCGCACCAGGTCGCCGACAGCCGCGGTAACCGGCGTCGCGCCCATATAAACGAACATGCCGTCCGACGTGCCAGGGTCGCCGTCGCCCGCTTCATCCTGGATGAAGAAGCCGCTGCCGACCTTGGCCGTCACCACGCCTTCGGTGGTCAGCTTGACGCCGTTGAACGGGCTGGTCGCGCCCGAACCCTGGATCTGCGGCACGCGCACCACGCTGGCACCGACATCGACGGTGACATTGATCGTGCAGCTGGCGTCCTGCCCCTGGTCGTTGGTGAACTTGACGGCGACCGGATAAACACCCGCCATCACCGACGGCGAAGCCACCAGCGACACGCTGGCGCTGCCGCCCACGCCTGGCGCAGGCACCAGGTTCGACAGGCTGATGCCCGCCACTGCGGCGGAAGTAATGAGCGCACCGTTGACGATGCCGTCCGCATCCGAGGCCGACAGCGCAATGCTGCCGCCGGCGCCGTAAGCCAGCGTGGCGCTGGCCGGGCAAGCCGTCACGATAGGCTGCGGCACCGGGCCGTTATTGCACGCGTTCGCCGGCGAAGCCGCGCTGCGGAAAGCCGGCGCCACGGCCGTGAAATCGCCCGCGTTGTTGTTGGTGTCGGTGCAGCCGCCGTTCGCGCGCAGCAGGCTGGTGGTGGCGCTCATCGCCGGTGCCGCCGCCGTCTCGAAGAAGTTGGCCGTGCCGTAGCCCACCACGTCCTGGATCGCCGTGCTGCTTGGCTGTGCCCCGGTCAGCGCCGTATTGTTATTGACCAGCGCCACCTTGCCGGAGGCGCCGCTCATGTTCACGCTGCCGCTATAGAAATCCGCCGGCACATCGGTCCCGACCGCCGTATTGCTGCTAGCCAGCTTGACCAGGAAGTATTTGCCCGGTTCGATACTGGTGCCGGCCGGCAGTTCGGCCTTGCCCCAGCTGGTGCCGCTGGCCGAAGCGTACTGGATGGTCCAGCCGCCGACGGCCACCGCGCTGCTGCCCCGGTTGAACAATTCGACGTAATCGTAGCGCAGGGTCGCGCCGCTATTGCCGCCCGCGCCGTACATCTGGCTGATGACCACGTCGGCCGCGAACGCCGGCTGGCAGGCCAGCAAGGCGGCCAGCGCGGTAGCGCGCAAGGTAATGCGTTTGTCCATGTAGAGTCCCAAAAGTGTTTGCCAATAGTAATTTTTTGTTGTTGTTTACATATTAGCTGTTTGGTATGACTGCTTGGTGACAGTTGAGTAGTCCGAACGGACTACCTGGGCTGCTGCTGGTAGGGGCGGGCCAGCGGTTCTCCTATGAAGACGCCCTGCGCGGGCCATGCCACGCTGCGCCAATAAGCCTCGATCGCCGTCGCGCCGCCGAGGTAATGGCGCAACAGGACTTCGGGATGGGGAAATTTTTGCCAATGGCTGCATGGTTCGCTGACCGTGCCGTAGCTGGCGGTGGCGCCCGCCTCCAGCCAGCGCAGGCTGCTCATCTGCCTGTCGCCCAGCAGGTCGCCGCCCCAGGAAGTGAGGTGGTCGGCCAGGGCACCGGGCAGGAAGTGCAGCGTCTCCAGCTTGTCCACGCGCGCGGCGCCGGTCAGGTACAGCATGATGTCGTCCGCCCCTTCCAGCACATCCTGGCGCAGGGTGTGGATCTGCAGCCGCCGCGCAGGAACCCTGGCGCTGGGCGGGAACAGCGGCGCGCGCGTGTTGCGCGCCTTGTCGCTGGTGCGCAGGAAGTAGGCGCCCGCCGGCGGCATGCCGAAGCCGGCCACCCTGCCCCGGTCCACCACGGCGCGCGCCACCGCTTCCGGCGCCGAAGGCAGGAGCATCGACAAGCGCATGCCTGGCGGCAGCTGGCTGCTGTTGAAATACGGGTTGGCGCGCCCCGGGCTGCACGGCCTGGCGCACTGCGCCGCATCAAAGCCCAGCGTATAGGCCGCGCTCAAGCCATTGCATTCGACCGCATACGGCGCCGTCCAGACGAACAGCACCGCGCGCACGGCGGGACCAAGCTGGCTGTCGACCTGCTGCTTCAGGTCGGCGAAGGCGGCGGCGTCAATGACGCGCGGAGAACCCGGCAGGCGCACATGGGCCACCTGCTGCGCCGGGATGCCGCGCGCCTGCCGGTAATATTCGGCGATGGCCACGCTGGAGGGATCGGCATCGTTGACGACCAGCCCAAGCTGGGCCGGCTGAAGCTGGGCGCGCGCCCCGGCTGCCAGCAGCAGGAGCGCGGCAAAGACGCAGCACTTAGCCGCGGTGGTAGACATCCTCGAGACGGACGATATCGTCCTCGCCGAGATAGCTGCCCGATTGCACCTCGATCAGGTGCAGCGGCAGCTTGCCCGGGTTTTCCAGCCGATGGTTCATGCCGATCGGGATATAGGTCGATTCGTTCTCGGTCAGCAGCATCACCTTGTCGCCGCAAGTCACGCGCGCCGTGCCCGACACCACCACCCAGTGCTCGGCACGGTGATGGTGCATCTGCAGCGACAGCTTGCCGCCCGGGTTGACGATGATGCGCTTGACCTGGAAGCGGTCGCCCATGTCGATGCCCTCGTAGCTGCCCCAGGGACGGTACACCTTGGTGTGGTGCAAGTGCTCGGTGCGGCCGTTGGCCTTCAGGTGGTCCACCACCTGCTTCACCCGCTGCACCTGGTCCTTGTGCGCCACCAGCACCGCATCGGAAGTCTCGACAATCACCAGGTCCTGCACTCCGATTGCCGCCACGATGCGGCTTTCGGCGCGTACCAGGCAGTTGCTGGCGCCATCGGTGTACACGTCGCCGCGCGTCACGTTGCCGTTGCCGTCGGCCTGCTGGACGTCGACCAGCGCCGACCAGGAGCCGACGTCGTTCCAGCCGATCGAAGCCGGCACCACGACGGCCAGTTTGGTGTGCTCCATTACCGCGTAGTCGATGGAATCGGATGGGCAGGCGGTGAAGGCCGCTTCGTCCAGGCGGCAGAAATCGAGGTCGCGGTAGCCTTTGGACACGGCTTCTTCGCTGGACTTGACCATCTCGGGCTGGAACTGCGCCAGCTCCTTCAGGTAGGCGTCGGCGCGCAGCAGGAACATGCCGCTGTTCCAGAAGAAATTGCCCGCATCGATGAAGCCCTGCGCCGTCTCGCGGTTCGGCTTCTCGACGAATTTGGCCACCTTGAAGCAGCCCTCGGCCGGCAGGGCCTCGCCGCTCTGGATATAGCCATAACCGGTTTCGGGCGCCGTCGGCACGATGCCGAAAGTGGCCAGGGCGCCGCCCTCGACCTGGGTTGCGGCGCGCAGGATGGCGGCATGGAACGCATCGACGTCCTGGATAACGTGGTCCGCCGGCAGCACCAGCATCACCGCCTGCGGGTCGATCGCTTTCAGGTAATGGGCGGCAGCGGCAACGGCCGGTGCGGTATTGCGGCCCACCGGCTCCAGCAGGATGCCCAGCGGATCAATGCCGATTTCGCGCATCTGCTCCGCCACCAGGAAGCGGTGGTCGTTGCCGCACACCACCAGCGGCGCCATCATGCCCTGGCGCCCGGACAGGCGCAGCACGGTCTCCTGCAGCATTGTCCTGTCCGATACCAGCGGCAGCAACTGCTTGGGCAGGGCCGCGCGCGACAGTGGCCACAGGCGGGTGCCTGCCCCGCCGGACAGGATCACAGGATAAATTTTCATATTTAAAGTTGTTTATTTGCCAACATTTTCCGCGGTTCGGCGGGTCTCGCGACGGTCTCGCGCATTCATCCATCCGCCGCACTCGGCCTGCGACACATGCCGCATCTCGCCGGCCCGGTCAACGCTGTAGTCTTTAAATACGATCAATTCGTCGAGCGAGCCTTCCGGCAAGACTCGAGTATATTCGAACAACACGCTGCGCACTACCCGTGCGCCGTTGCAAATGTGGCTGCCATGGCCGATCCAGGTCGGGCCGATGATCGTGGCGCCGGACTCGATGCGGCAGCCGGAGCCGATGTACACCGGACCCACGATCCTGGTGCCTTCCCAATCGATGCTGGTATTCAGGCCAACCCACACCCCTTCTTCCACCTGCACGCCGGGGACAACCATATTGCCCACGCCGCCGGTCAGCACCCCTTGCAGCACCTCCCAGTAATCCTTGACGCTGCCGATGTCGATCCAGTTGAATTTGCGCGTCTGGCAGTAGAACGGCAGGCCGCGCTGGGCCAGCAGGGGGAACAGCTCGGAACCAATGTCGAACACCTGGCCGGACGGAATCAGGTCGATCACTTCCGGCTCGAACAGGTAAATGCCGGTACTGGCGCAATTCGACTTGGCGACCTCGCGCGAAGGCTTTTCCTGGAACTCCAGCACTTTGCCCTCGGCATCGCTGACCACGACGCCATAGCTGCTTACCTTATCCCATGGCACTTCACGCGTGATGACGGTCGCCATGGCGCCTTTGCGGCGGTGCTCATACAGGGCCGACTTGATATCCAGGTCGATCAGCGCATCGCCGCACAGCACCACCACGGTCTCGTCGAAGAAACCGCCGAATTCCTGGATCTTCTTGATGCCGCCCGCCGAACCAAGCGGCTCCGGCACTACTTCGCCCTGCTCATTGGTATAGCCCTCGAAGGAATAGCCGATCTGCACGCCGAACTGGTGCCCCTCGCCGAAATACTCCTCGATCTTCTCATGCAGGTAACTGACGTTGACCATGATCTCGCTCACGCCGTGGCGCTGCAGATGCTCGACCAGGTAGGCCATCACAGGTTTGCCGAGGATCGGAATCATCGGCTTGGGCAGTTCATAAGTCAAAGGACGTACCCGCGTGCCCTTGCCGGCCGCCAGAATCATCGCTTTCATGGGTTGTCCTTTCCAAGTATTAGCTCCGGTGCGGAATACAGGCGTTCATACGCAGCAAGCAGCTTGGGCGCCTCGTATTCCCACTCCAGTTCATTGACCACCCGGTTCCGGCCGAAAGCCCCCATTCGGGCCCGCCGTTCCGGGTCGTCCAACAGTTCCACTATTTTAAGTGCCAAATCGACCGGATCGTTCTTGGCAGCATACAGCGACGCCTCCTGCGCCGACACCCTTCCTTCCGTGAGGTCGAACTGTACTATAGGTTTGCCCAAAGCCATATACTCCATGATCTTGTTCATGGTCGATTTGTCGTTCATTTCGTTCGCAACGTCGGGATTGACGCACACGTCGGCCGTATTCAGCATTTCCAGCAGTTGCTGGTCGGGCACCCGGCCGGTAAAGGTCACGTAGTCGGCCACGCCCAGTTCGCGCGCCATCTCCTTCATCTGATCCAGCGAAGTGCCGCCGCCCACCAGGCCGAAATGCACGTCATGGCGCCCCATCTCGTGCACCACGAAGCGCACGCTTTGCAGCAGCAGGTCGATGCCTTCCTGCGCGCCCATCACGCCGACATAGCCGACCAGGAAGCGCCGCCCCCGCTTCAGCTCCGGCACCGGCGGCAGCACGCGCAGCCGGTCCAGCTTCGGCCCGCTGCGCACCACATACACCTTGTCCGGGTCCATCCCGCCGCGCCCGACCGCGATCCGCTTGTACGAATCGTTGGTCGCGATCGACACGTCGGCGGTGCGGAACGTCATGCGCTCCAGCCACACCATCAACTTGTAGAAGAAGTCGCGCCTGCCGAACTTGGCCTCGTACAGCTCCGGGTTGATATCGTGATGGTCGAACACGAAGCGCTTGCCCAGCACGAATTTGAAGAAGCCGCCGATCAGGAACAGCAGGTCGGGCGGATTGCAGGCATGGATCACATCGAAGCCATGGCGCAACAGCACCTTCCACGCCAGCCGCGAACTATGGAACAGCGCCGACGAATACTCGATCGCGTATCCCAGCGCGCCTGCCGCCTCCATCGGCAGCTTGTAGCGGTAGATATGGATGCCGTCCAATTCCTCGTAGCGCGCCTCATAGCCTTTTCCGGTCGGGCAGATGATCGCCACCTGGTAGCCGTTGGCATGCAGCGTCGTCGCCTCCTGCCACACGCGCCGGTCGAACGGCGATGGCAGGTTTTCGACGATGATGAGGACACGGCGCCGCTCGTCGCGGTTACCAGCAGATGCCATCGTACGCCCCCTCGCTCTGCCGGCCGGAAACGCGCACCAGGTCCACCAGGTGCTGTCCAGGGCGCAGCCGGTCGGGAACCGACTGGAATTCGGGCGCGCCGTTGCCGATCACCACCGTGTCGGCGAATTCCAGCACATCGTCGAGCGAGTCGACCATCAGCCGCGATATATGGGGGATGATGTTCAGGATGTAGTCCTGGTTGGCTCCCGTCAGCGCCGCCAGCTTCACGTTCCTGTCGTACAGCTTGAGCTCATAACCCTTGCCGATCAGGTGCTCGATCACGTCCACCAGCGGCGACTCGCGCAGGTCGTCGGTGCCGGCCTTGAACGAGAAACCGAGGATGCCGACCTTCTTGCCCGGCTTCTCCATCACCATCTTCAAGCCCTTCTCGACCTGCTTGTGGTTCGACGGCAGGATGGCGTTCAGCAGCGGCAGTTCCAGGTCCAGCTGGCGCGCCTTGTAGATCAGCGCGCGCACATCTTTCGGCAGGCAGGAGCCGCCGAACGCGAACCCCGGCTTCATATAATAGGGCGAGAGATTGAGCTTGGTGTCCTTGCAGAAGATCTCCATCACCTCGTGGCCATCGATGCCGACCGCCTTGCAGATATTGCCGATCTCGTTGGCGAAATCGACCTTCAGCGCGTGCCAGGTGTTGTCCGTATACTTGACCATTTCCGCCGTTTCCACATTGGTGCGCACCACCGGCGCGTCCATGCCGGCGTACAGCTGCAGCAGCATTTCCCCCGAACGCTGGTCGGTTTCCCCCACCACCGTCTTGGGCGGGTGGTGGTAGTCGTGCACCGCCGTTCCTTCGCGCAGGAATTCAGGATTGCTGCACACGCCGAAGTCGACCCCGGCGCGCTTGCCCGACGCCTGTTCCAGCGTCGGGATCACCAGCGAACGCATGGAACCGGGCAGCATGGTGCTGCGCGCCACCACGACATGGAATTCGTCCTTTTCCCGCAAGGCCTGCCCGATCTGCTCGCACACCTTGCGCACCGCGCTCAGGTCCAGGTTGCCGTTCAGCTGGGAAGGCGTGCCGACGCACACCAGCGAGATCTCGCTGCCCATCACCGCATCGCGCACGCTCTCGGTGGCGCGCAGGCGGCCATCGCGTACTGCGGCCGCAATCATCTCGCCAATGTCTTTTTCAATGATCGGCGTGCGGCCCTCGTTGATCAGCCCAACCTTGGTGCGGTTCGGGTCGACGCCGATGACCGTGTGTCCTTCCGCCGCCAGGCAGCCCGCCGATACCGCTCCTACATAGCCCATGCCAAAGATACTGATCTTCACGATGACGCTCCCTCAAGTAAGGCAATTTCGGTCACAATCGTGCTGCTGCCGCGTATCGTCCCGCGCCACACTGCTGTCGTGATGCCGGCTTTGCTGTCAAAAGTGCGCGAGATCCATCCCGCGATTGGCGCCGTGCTGGCGCGATAGAGTTGCGGTCCGGTTCCGAACCGACATGACATGCGCAAACCCTTGCTGCGGCTGGAAGCCTGCAAGGTCTGCCCATCAATTTCGACGCGGCAGCGTTCAGAAAAATGCCAGTGAAGCGCTACCTCGTGCTCGCCAAAACATTCTAGGGTATCTTCAACAATGACCGTGTTCCGTTTGGAATCGAAGCGGATCGCGCGGCCATGCATGACAGGATCGCGCAAGCGCATATAGCCGTCGTGCTTTCCTTCAAAGAATTGTTGCGGCTCGTACGCATGCAGCACACAACGCGCCTTCTGCAGCCACATGAAGTTGCCGCCGATTTGGGACTGGTCCAGGCCATCGACCTGCACCGTATTGTGGGCGGCCGTACTGCGGAAGTAGTCGCGCCATTCGCGCTGCGTGTGGTAGGCGAAGGTGCCCGGGTCGACCAGCAATTCCTCACCGCCCATCGACAGCGTGAACGACAGCGCATCGGCATGGCCGTGCGCGGCAAGGGACAGATAGCCGAGCGGTCCGCAATCGACCACCATGCGCACCTCCTGCGGCGTGCCGAAGTCCCTGCCGAGCAGGTAGTAGCCGCCTTGCGGAAAGGCCAGGCGCGGCGCTTCCGCGACGCCTGCCTCGGGCGCCGGTATAGCCTCCCAGCGCGCGCCGGCATCGGCGAAAAGCCAGCGGTTGCGCTCATCCAGTGCGCCGGCCTTGGCCTTGAAGTCCGCGCGGCCGAACAGCAAGGCCGCGCTGGCCAGCAGGGAACGGTAGGGCGGCGCTTCCGAACGGTCGAGGCGCAGCATGCGCGCATCGTCGGCGTCGCCGATCATCGGCACATTGCCGCCCACGTCCATCAGGGCAGCCAGGAATTCCGCCATATGTTCAAGGCGCGCCAGCCACTCCACGGGAAAGCTGCTGCCATTGGCTTGCGCGGCCAGCTGGCATAGCAGCATCATGTCCATCACCTCGTGGTGGTAGTAGATGGCTTGCTCCTTGTTGACGCCATCCGGCCAATTCTGCAGCATGCCCTGCTCGCGCAGGCCGCGCTCCGCCATTGCGCGCCAGCGTGCGCTCTCCGGCCAGCACGGCCATTGCAGGCTGGCCAGGTAGAGGCCGGTGTACTCGCCCAGCAGATGATTGTTGGCGGAGGAATGGCGCGACAAATGGTGGCTGATGAAGTGGCAATGCTTGTAGACCGCGTTCAGCCAGCGCTGGCGCCAGTCGCCGTCGATCTCGCCTGCCAGCAGCTGCCACGCCGCGCACCAGTTCAACAAGCGCACCCCAAGTTCCAGCGAACTGGCCCAATGCACACCCTGCGGGTAAGGACACTGGTCCAGCCAGGACAGCAGCAGCGTGCGCACACCGTCCTTGTACTTGCGGTCGCCGCTGCAGCGCCAGGCCTGCGCCAGCGTCACCAGTTCCAGGTGGCGGCTCGGCTCCCACAGGTACTTGATGTCGCCCACCAGGGAAGCGTCGCGGTAATCGATCGAGGGGCCCGGCGCCATCGGCGCCACCGTTCCGGTGCGCGGATCGCGGTTCCATTGCGGCGGAAAGCCGAGCCGTGCATCGCGCAGCGCGAATACGTTCCAGCGCCCCGCCAGCAGCGCATCCGCCGCCGTACAAAGCGCCGCGGCGTCGATCCCTGCCGGCGCACCCGCTTCGCCTGCCTGGCGCGTCGGCGCGCTGTCGATCGCGAGAAAGCCCGCGCCAAAGCGCTCCAGCGACGGCGACGGGGGATAATTCGCCAGGCCGAGGCCCAGCGCAGCAGCCTTGCGCCGCGCCAGCTGGCGCACGCGCCACACGACTTCCGCAGGCCCCATCAGCTTGAGGCGGTTGATTTTCCAGGCCAGTGCAGTCATTGCGGCATGAACCCCAATTCGCGATACAGCCGCTCGACACGCGGCAACACGGCGTCGCTGCAAAAGGTCGATTCCACCTTGCGCCGCGCCGCCTCCCCCATGCGCCGTGCCAGCGCCCCGTCTTCGAGCAGCTGCGCCAGCCGCGCGGCCAAGGCGTCGACATCTCCCGGCGCAACCAGGAAACCCTCCACGCCATCGGCCACCGCTTCCGGAATGCCGCCAACCGGCGTCGCCAGCACAGGCAGCCCGGCCGCCATCGCCTCCAGCACGCTCATTGGCAGTCCCTCGTTGTACGAAGGCAGCGCGTACAGCGAAGCGAGCGCCATCTGCTGCTGGCGGCTCTCCGCTCCCACCCAGCCGAGCAGGTTGAGCCGGCCCGCAATTCCCAGCTGGACCGCCCGTTCGCGCACGGCGTCCAGTTCGCCGTCCCCGCCCAGCCGCAACTCCAGCCCCTCGACCTGCGGCGCAACCTGCGCCGCCGCCTGCAGCAAGTCATAACTGCCCTTGCGCCGCCCGAGACGCCCCAGCGACAGCACCGCGCCGTGCCGCCGCGCTTCCCAGGAACTGGCCTGCGGCAGCAGGACCGGGTTGTAAATGGCCTCCACATGCGGGTTGCGCGTCATCCCCTCGACCCAGCACCGCCACGCTTCGGACAACACCACCACGCGCGCGCTGCGGTCGAAGATGAAGCGCACAAAGCGCTGGCGCCAGGGGCCGCACTCTTCGCCATAGAACTGCGCGAACTCCGCCCCGTGCAGGTGCAGGATCGCCGGCACCCGCGCCGCGAACGCCATCAGGAAAAAGCCCGACTTGCGCCAGAAGCTCGCGCGCGACGCGAGGTGCACGTGCACCAGGCCGACCTGACCGCGCAGCAGCATGCCGCAGAAGGCCGCATACGCCGCCAGCATCACGCGCAGCTTGCGCCACTTGCTGCCGTCGCAATGGGTGGCGAGGTAGCGCACGCCGAAGCGCCGCAGCAGGCCAGCCTGCTCGTACACCCGCACCACGGAAGCGATGCCGCCCATTGTGTCCATTCCTGTGCCCAGCATCACGATCGTCTTCATGCGCGCCGCCCGTCCTGCCACTCATTGACCACCCAGCGGAATTTGCCCGCGGCCGTATTCGGCAATTCGCGGCACAGCACCACCTTTACCTGCACCAGGGGATCGACCAGGTGGCGGATGTTGTGCAGCAGCTTGTCCTGGTCGGCCTGCGAAAAATGCATATCGGGCACCAGCCGCAACTCCCATGTCCCCGGCCCGACCTGCGCCACCTGGGACTTGCGCACGTTCTCCACGCCCTTGAAGGCAAAGGTCAGCACCGACGGGCTGACTTCGGCGCCGTCGCCGCCGGTGATGCGATCCTCCAGCTTGCCGGTCACAGGTTCGATCATCGGGAATGGCCGCCCGCAGGCGCAATGGCCGTGGCGCCAGCGGGTGCGGTCGCTCAGGCGGTAGCGCACCAGCGGCATGGCCAGGTTGTGCAGCGTGGTGCCGACCACGTGCCCGTAGCCGTCGGTCGGCTCGCCATGATCGTCCAGGATTTCGACGTGCGAATAATCCGGGTTGACGTGCATGGAGCCGTATTCGCATTGCGTGGCAAAGGCCACCCGCTCCGCCTGGCCATACATGTCCATGATGCGCCCCGCCAGCCGCTCCCTGATCAGCTCCTGCTGGTGCGGATACAAGGGTTCGGAAGCGGTGAACAGGAAAGGCACGCACAGCGACATGCCGCGCCGTTCCAGCTGCTGCGCCAGCGTATAGGCAGTGGATGGATAGGCTTGCATCATGGCCGGCGCATAATCGCGCAGCTTGCCGATCACCGCGTCCACGCAATGGTCGCCCAGGTGGCGCGAGGACAGCAGCAGCTGCCGGTTATAGCGGTTCTCGAACCAGAACGGCGGTTCCTGCCGCTCCAGCGGGGCCACCATATCCCCGCGCAGCGTGGCGCGCGGCATGCCTTCCACGTAGCCGCCCCAGCTCCAGTGGCGTTTGATGAAGGCCTGCTCCATCTGCACCGAATTCAGGCTGCGGATGATCACCAGCGGCGTGCCCGTGGTGCCGCTGGTCTTGCCCAGCACCTGCCAGGGCCGTTTGGTGCCGTCGTTGGGGTACAGCGCGCGCGGATGGTCCAGCAGCGTGCTTTTATCGACGATCGGGAACATCTCCCGCAGCACCTGGCGCGCCTCCACCGGCGAGAAGTCCGGCGAGATGTGGGCGTAAAAAGGCAGCTTGGCAATGGCCGCCTGCAGGCTGCGGTGCAGCAGGCGGTCGCCCAGCGTTTTCAGGGTGTAGTCGTCCATCGTCTCGTGCCGCCGCAGGCGCTGCACCAGGCGCTGGTTGAAGGCATTGTCGCGCACCAGGGCGCGTCCGCCATACAGCAATTCCTTACGCAATTCCGCCAGCATGATCGCCTCCCACCAATGCCTGATAGCGCGCGGCCAGGGCCGCCCCCAGCACGCGGTAGCTGCGCGCCGCTTCGATATACGCCGGACCGGCTGCCGCGCGCCGTCGCGCCGCTTGCGGGTCGCGCAGGATGGCCAGCAGCGCATCGGCCATGGACTGCGGCGTGCTGGCCGACAGCCATCCGGCGCCGCTGGCCGCCAGCACTGCCTCCTGGTCGGGAATGTCGTTGCCCACGCAAGGCATGCCCAGCGCCAGGTATTCCAGCAGCTTGGTCGGCGAGCTGACGTCGTACAGCGCGCCGCGCGGCACATAGGACACCGCGGCCTGCGCGCCGAGCAAGTACTGCCATGCCTGCGCCGGCGGCAGCCAGCCCGTGACCTGCACCGCCTCGCTCAAGCCGCGCTCGCGCGCCGCCGCCAGCAACAGCGCCACGTCTTCCTGCTGCGGCGCGCTGCCGATCAGCAGCAGGCAGGCGTCCGGCAGTTCCCGCCGCACCAGCAAAAGCGCATCGAGCACCCGCTCCAGGCAGCGCGCCCGGTCCAGTGTGCCGAGATAGGCCAGCACGGGCCGCCCTTCCCATCCGTTCCAGCTTAGCGCTTCAGGCCGCGCCCCGGGCTGCACGACCGCTTCCATATCGACTCCCATCGGCACCGCGCTGATGCGTTCGGCCGGCACGCCGTGCTGCGCCACCAGGCGCGCCATCGCCTCGCTCTGCACGAAGACGTGGTCGACGCGCGGCAGCAGCACGCGGTACAGCAGCCAGCGTTCCGCCAGGCCCTTGGCCAGCACCAGCCGCGCGCGCAATGCGCGCCAGCCGGTCCGCCGCGCCAGGCCGGCCCGGCCCCGTTCGATGCGCCCTTCGCTCATCAGGTAGGACAGCCAGTAGGTCATCGGCAGCCCTTTGATGCGCGCGAACAGCAAGGCCAGCAAGCCTATGCTGACCATATCGCGCACCTGCACCGCATCGTGGCTGCGGCGGCTGGCGCCCATCAGGGCGCGCAGGCAGAGCCAGAGAAACGACAACTCTGCTTTCCAGCGCGCACCGGCGCGCGCCCGCCGCAAGGAAGCGAAACCCTGGTCGTCGGCCGGCGCCGCGCTGCCCTTGCCGACCAGGTGACACTGCACGCCGTGACGCGGCAGGTATTTGCCGAACAAGGTCGCCACGTCGGCCCGGAAAGTCGGCAACGGTTCAGGCACCAGCTGCAGGATGCGTACCGGGCGCGCCATGACTTATCCTAACAAGAAGCGTTCGATTTCAGCGCCCGGTTCACCTCGCTCTTCCAGCTTGCCGGCCGCCATGCGCACGCGCTGCGCCAGCTCCTCGCGCCGCGCCGGCTGCTCCAGCGCGCGCGCCAGTGCCTGCCGCATCGCCTGCACATCGTCGTGCGGCACGAAGCCCGGATAGTCTTCGCCGAGGTAGGCTTCGATCGCCTCGTGACGCGTGGCCACCAGCGGCTTGCCATGGCGCAGCACGCGCAGCAGCACGCTCTGCCCGCAGGCTTCGCCCAGGCCGCGCAAGGGCATCGCCACCACGCTGCTGCGCGCCAGCAGCCCCTCGAACTCCGCCTCCGGCAAATCGCGCAGGATGCGGGTGCTCTCCCGCGCCGGTTGCCGGATCTGGTTGCGTTCCGATGCGACGATCACCAGCGGCGCCGCCAGCGGTTCGGCCGCTTCCAGCAGCAGGTCGTAGTCGCGGTTCGAGAAGCCGCCCGCAAAGATGCTGCCATCGTCGCCCTGCTGCGCCGCACGCCCGTCGAGTTCCTGCCGCCATAAATGGCAATACACGTCCTGCGGCGCCATGCCGACGCGCTGCACCAGGTTGCGCGCCTCGCCCGGCGAGAAGGCGATGAAGCCAAGGCCGGGCACGCGCAAGGCGCGCAGCACGCGGTCCGTGATGCGGCGCGCGCGCTGCCCGTGCACAAAGCAGCCCATGACCAGCAGGCGCTGCGGTCTCGGTAACAGGCGCGCCTTCACCAGTGCCAGCAGCGGCAAGGCTTGCCAGCCGACCACCAGCAGGCGGTCCTCCTTGCGCCACAGCCCGAAGCAGCGCAGCAGCCTGGGCGACAGCATTGCGCCCACGATCGCCACTTTGCCGCGCAAGCCCGGCGCTTCCGGCCCGATGGTGGTGACGCGCGCGCCGCGCTGTTCCAGGTAGGACGTGATGTCGCGGTAGCCACCCGCTTGCGACAGCAGGACGTGGATCATGGCCGCCTCCCGTCCGCCACCACCTCGCGCAGGATCTGCAGGTACTGGCGGCTCACTACGTCGGCCGTGTGTTCGGAGGCGTAGCGCAGGGCGCCGCCATCCTGCAGGGTGCTGTAGTACTCGCTGTCCTGGTACAGGCGGTTGATGGTGGCGACCATGTCCGGCACGTCCTGCGGCATCATGCCGGTCCATCCCGGCACGATGCTGAAGGTCGATTGCGGGCAGAGGACCGGCGTGCGCGTCGACCATGCGTCGCACAGGAAGCCCCAGCCGGAATGGCTTTCCGTGTACGCGAACCAGGCCGAGGACAGCCGTTGCAGCGCCTCGATGCGCGTCACGCCTTCCACATGCTCGACACGGTCGCCCAGTGTGGCCTGCAATTTTTTCACGATGTGGCCATAGGGGCCGCGACCGATCACCACGAAACGCTTCACCGGCGTCTGCTCCAGGATGGCCGGCACCGTTTCCAGCCAGCGCTCGCAATTCTTGTGGCGGATCAGCGAACCGACATAGATCATCTCGTCCTGCCGCCTTTCGCGCGCGGGACGCCACTCCGCCGGCCGCTGCGCGCAATGGGCGGCGTAATAGGCGCGCCGGCCGCGCAGGCCAAGCGTGGCCAGCTGCGGCAGGTCCGCCGGATCGTTGCTCATGAGCGCATCGACCTGGCCGCACACCTGCCACCAGCGCATGCGTCCGGCCACGCGTCCCAGCGCCGGCACGCCGCCGTAATAGCGCCGCCGCAGCAATTGCACGGGATCGGCAGATTCCACGCGCAGCAGCACCGGCGCCGGATACAGCGGACGCAGCAAGGCCAGCAAAGGCAGGCAATGGAAGGAATTCACCAGCAGCACATCGGGCTGCATGGCATCGGCGATTTCCCGCACCTGCGGCAGGTAGCGCTGCGCCTCATGCGAGAGCGCGCGCAAGCTGGGGAAGATGCGGTGGATCGGCACACCCTGGAAATTTTCATAGGCCGAGCCTGTCTCCGAACTCTTCAGCGCAGACACGCGCGAGGTCACCACCTGCACCGAGACGCCCTTCGCCACCAGCGGCGGCAACACGTACGCCACCTCGTCGAAGGTAGGATTCAGCCCGGGATAGATGGCCAGCACTTTCATCAGTACTCCGGTAGAAGTTGGCGGCCCAGCACGCGATTGATCAACTGCCGGTCCTTCGCATCGATTGCACCCGACAATAGCAGCGCTGCCGCAAAAACGGCGCACAACAGCAGCGTTCCCACGGCCGCGGCAAGCACTCCCTGCCCCGGCAACAGCCAGGCCACGCCGGCTGCCGCGCCGATGGCGCACAGCGCCCTGCTCCACCATGCGATGCCCAGCGGCCAGGCGAAGCCGCGCCGCCGCATGCCGGCCACCACCAGCCCGTTCACGACAATCTCATTGCCCAGCAAGGCCGCCGGCACCAGCCACAGACCCAGCGCAGCCGAACCGGACCAGGCCAGGACGGGCAGCACCAACAGCGAGCACAGCGAGGCCAGCGCCCACATGCCCATCAGTCCGACCGCGTTGCACACCACATTAAGGATCAGGCGATGCAGGCGCAGGGCAAGCCAGCCGCACAGCACCGCAAACAGCAGGCGGTATTCGCCGAAACGGCCGCCGCTGGCAAGTTGCAGCACCAGGTCGCCGTACACGGCTGCAACCGCGAGCACCGGCAAGAGGCTGAGCGCGCTGATCTTGAAAACGAAGTGCGCCCAGCGCTGCAGTTCCCCGTAGTCGCGATTGCCGGCGTAGGCGCCGATCATGCGCGAGCGCACCACCGAGAAAATGACCATGCCGGGCATGTAGTTGCGGATGATATCCGTCAAACGCAGGACGAATCCCAGCCCGGCCATGGCCTGCGGCGACTGGCTGCGCGCCAGCAGCAGGATCAGGCAGGACGGCGAATACAGGTATTCCACGATGCCGCTGGCATAGTTCTGCAGGGCCACGGCGCGCATCTGCGCGAAATCAGGCGCTTGCCAGCCCGGCCGCGCCGCATCGGGCAGTGCGCGCAGGGCATGGGCAATGAAGGAAGCCGACAGCAGGAGCGCGCCGGCGCTGGCCGCCAGTTCGGCCACGAGCAGGCCATGGGCACTGCCATGGCCATTGTCCATGGCCAGCAAGGCGCAGGCGATGACCGTACTGCGCAGCACCGTCACCACCTGCATGCGGCTCTGCAGGGCGAGCGCCTCCAGCGCGTTATCGCGCAGGATGCGCATGCCGCCTTCCACAACCAGCAGCACGGCCAGCACGCTCACCAGTTCGCCGGGGATATTCGCCGGCAGCCAGCCCGCTCCCCGCGCCAGCAGCAATGCACCGGCAACCGCCGCCAGCAGGAGCATGCGCCAGCCCGCCACTTTCGCAATCAGGCGCGCCAGCGCGGCGCGGCTGCCGTGAAGGCGGTATTCCGGCAGGAAGCGCAGCAAGACCCAGTCCAGGCCGAAACTCGACAGGCCAAGCACCAGCTCGACCAGCGCCATGCCGACCACGTAATGGCCGAACTGGACGGCCGGCAGCACCCGTGCCGACAGCCCCAGCACGCAGGCGGTCAGCACGGCGGTAGGCACTTTGCCGGCCAGGAAAGCGACGATATTGCGCCGCGTTTGGGGTCCCGAGTATGGTGCTGTCATGGCATCGCTCAGTCCCCCTGGCTGGTCAAGGCAGCGGCAGCGTGATGGTCTGGCTGCCCACGGTCAGCACGCGGCTGGTGGTGCCCGTCGTCAGGTTCACCGCAGGATTCTTGCATCCCACGTCCAGCAGGATCACGAATTCGCCTTTGACCGATGCCGGACGGGTAAATGCCGCATGCTCTTCGATGCCGGTGCGCGGCGCCGGACCGTCGCGCTTGACCAGGGTCGTACCCGGCGTGAGCGAACGCACGCACAAGGAACGGTCGCCGTTGACGATGGTGGCGCTGCCGTCCGGATTGACGGTGATCGGCACCATCGCATGGAAGTTCCATTCCCAGGCGTGGGCCAGCGGGGCCGTCAGCGTATCCATCACCACCGCTTCGTCCTGGCTGCGCAGGTACCACACCTTGCGCCGGTTCAGCGACAGCGCACCCTCGAAAGCCGGCGTGGCATCGCCTTCGACGTAGTCCATGGCGGCGCTGGTCGAGAAACCGGTGATCTTGCCGTTGCGGGCCAAGTTGACGGTATTGCCTTCGATGCGCTGCCCCACCCCGCCGTCGTAGGTGACCGCGTTGTGCGACTTGGTGGCGCGGTACCAGCTGCTCCAGAGCGGCGAACCGTACCAGTCGTAATAGCCGGCCTCGATCAGCAGGCGCTTGCCGCCGCTGTTCAGCACGATCGAATTCTGGTCGCCGTGGCTATGGTTGTACGATCCGTAAGGGCTCGACTTGAAGTAGAGCGAGGTGCGCTTCAGGTCGGCCAGCGAACTGTGCATGGCGGCCCAGCCAACGCTCGGGTAGAACGCCCCGTTCGGCGGCGGCACCGCGCTGGTGACGGTGGTGACCGGCAGCGGCGACGGCGCTTGCAGCAGGGTCAGCGGATCCTCCACCCCGCTCATGCTGCTGTAGTACCACTTGGCCGCCGGCGTGTTGAAGCGCGAGGCGAAAGCTTTCAGCAGGTAGGTGTTGGGCACGTCCTCATGGCCGTCGCCGAACACATGGTTCGGCGTGCCGGGCGGAACGAAGTGCGCCAGGAAACGCAGGAAGCCATCCGACCACGGCTTGCGGTAGATCGACACGCCCAGGGCCTGGCTCAGCGGATCCCAGATCTGCACCGAGAAATCGGCCGCCGCCTGGGCATAGGCGGTGCCGTTGGCGTAGCCGCCTTCCGGTCCGCTCCAGGTATAGACCTGGTGCACATAGGTGCGCACGGAAAAGTCGAACCAGGCCTGCGCCGCCGGCACATCGCCCACGTTCAGCGCACCGATCAGCGCCAGGAAGCCCAGGGTGTTGCCGCCGTGGGCGTCGTAGGGGTACTGGTCCATCCGGCCATTGCTGCCGGACAGGTCGTTATAGATGTCCGTCGTGCGGCGCACGATCGATTGCTGCCACGCCGCCTTGCGCGTGGCATCCAGCGGCACCCACAGCAAGTCCATCGCCTTCGACAGCGACAGCGCAATGGCGCGCGTGGCCTGGTCCTGGTTGGCATAGCTGGTCGGTCCGGTCGGGCTCAAGGCCGCCAGCTCGTCGCCGCGCTTGAGCGCCTCGGCCAGGTAGGCCGGCGCCGTCGTGTCGCCCTGCTTCAGGCGGTACAGCAAGGCTGCCGCTTCCACCTGATGGGCGGTGCGGTTGATGCGGTTACGGATGTCCGAATTCTGGTTGCTCAGGGCCGTGGTCATGGTGCCGCTGTTCACCAGCGGCCAATCGCTATCCTTCACTGGCGCCATCGTCATGCGCGACTGCACGGTTTCGATCAGGCGGCGCACCTGGTCGCCGCGTTCGGTGATCATGGCCGAGGTCCACTTGTTGTACGGCAGGAAGGTCGGCGACAGCATGCGCGAGCGCGCATGCGTCACCACATTGTTGCGCAGGGTCGCATTGTCCGGCACTTCGAATTTGATGGCGCTGCTGTCGATGCTGAAGCTGCGCACCGTCGACCAATCCTTGGCCACCGCTTCAGCCAAGGGCACGACCGCCGCTTCCGCCGCCGCTTCGATCTGGGCCAGGTTGGAGCCGGCGGCAACGGCCTTGGCGCGCGCCGCCGCATCGGCATCGTTCATGGACTGGGTGCGGGTGAACGGCGCCACCTTCCAGGTGTAAATGCCGGCCGTGGTGAACGCATGCGTCGGCAGCAGCCAGTTGCGCGGCACGACATGCTTGATCGGCGAGGCCGTGCCGGGCGGCTGGATGATCACCAGGTACCAGGTGGATGAGGTGGCAACCGGATAACGCGACCAGGAAAAACCCGGCGGATTCTGCGGCTGCAACTGCATCTTGTCCGGTGCAGGGCGGACCGCTTCGATATTGGTGGAAATCGCCCAGTCCGCATGGCTTGCGGTGGCAAATGTGGCAAGGGCGGCGAGAACGGCGCTACGCAAAAGGGAAGATTTAACGAATTTCATGTGATACTCTCCAGGCAATTTCGTTTGCGAATCAATAAGTTAACCAGCAATTGATTCACCACTAAAAGGAAAGTCTACATCACGCATTTCACAAATTCGTTTCCGTGCGGCACTTTTTTTTAACAATGTCGCTCAGAAATGACACATTTCCCTAGCGTTGGGACGAGCCGAAACGGCATAACTGGACAATCGTCCCCATGCACATCATGATCAGCAGCTGGGCGGTGGGTTCATCCATCAGCGCGCGGTTATATACGAGCATCATGAGAAACAGCAGCATGGCTGCGACACAGGTATCTGCCAGCGCGAGCTGGGCCACGCTACCTTGTTTTCGGCGCACGTAGCGCCAGGCAGCTAGCAGCGAAAACAGTATCATGGAGCCGTAAGCGAGAGCGCCCAATAGGCCGACGTCCCAGAGCAGGATGGCGAGCGCCGTCGCATCCAGGTGCAGGGGCTGGTAGCGCTTGGCGACCTCCCCCGCACCCAGCAGGCCCGATGGCTTGCTGGCCCCCGGCCCATAGCCGACCAGGCGCCGCGGCGTGCTGGCCAGCGGATCGCGCGCCCACAGCGCGAGCGAGGCGGCGCGGCTGATTTCGCCAGTGCGGTAATTGACGTTGTTGGGATCGAAGAAGTAGCCGCCGCCGCGGTCGAGCTTCTCAGCCACGTTGTGCGCCGACTGCACTTTCTGGCCCCAGTACAGCGACTGGTAGACGGTGTAGGTGGTGCCGACAAAGGCCGCGATCAGCACGGCAAAGCCGATAAAGGCAGCGAAACTGCGCAGGATACGGCGCCGCAGCACCCAGGCCAGCATGATCGGCAGCCAGATGAACGCCGCCTTCACTTCGCCCAGCAGGATGATGGCAAAGCCCAGCGCCTGCAAGGACCACATTGCCTTGCCCGACATCAGGCCGGCGTTCCAGCGTGCAGCCGCATACCCCATCGCCAGCACGCAGAAGAACACCATGATGGCGCTGTTGCCGCCGAAACCGGGAGTGCCGCCGAAGGTGCCGACGATGGCATCGAAGGTGGTGGCGCTGGCGACGAAGAAGTGCTGGTACAGCACCACCGGCAGCTGGACCAGCATGACCCAGAACAGCATGCGCCAGCTGGTTTCCAGGTGGCTCTCCTTCCAGCGGAACCAGTACAGCGCGAACAGCACGGAAAACATCGGCAGCATCGCCTTGACCGACGAGAATATCTGCGTCTTCGGCACCCGGTTGAACACCAGGCTGATGACGAAGGCTGCCAGGAACAGGAGCGCGGCGATTTCCACGGTGGACCCATCGCCCTCGCGCATGCGCTGGTGCTCGCGCTTCTGCATCACCAGGTCCAGCAGCGCGCGGCAGAAGAACAAAATCGCCAGCCCGAATGCGAGCCAGGCGGCCGGACGGAAGCGCAGGAAGTATACGGCCGAGCCCTGCAGCAGGAAGGTCAGGACGAACAGGCACCAGAACATGCCGTGCAGCGGCAGCACGAACACCATCAGCACCGACAGCACCGCCGTGCCGACGATCGCCACCAGTGGCGGCGAATCCAGCCCGCCGACCATGCCGACGAAGACCGCCAGCAGCATGAAGGGCAGCAGCAACAGCAAAGGCAGCCCGCGGCTGGGGCGCACCGCCGCATGCGCCGTGCCTGACCGGCCGAGGGCGCCGAAACCCGCCGCACTGGCGCCGGCGGCAGCCGTGCGCCGGAACGTTGGCATGCGCATCGTCTACCTCCCCTCTTCGCCGAACACGCCCACCAGGCGCTCGCGCGCCGGCCGGTCGAGCACCGCCAGCAGCGAGCGTACGAACTGGTCGTGCAGCGCATAGGCCGCTTCCGCGTCGCCGCTGATGCTGGAAACGCGCACCAGCATGCCGTCCGGCACCGTGCCGCTCAAGCCGTAGCGCAACTCCTGCAGGCGCTGCTCGACGCCCGGCATGGTGGCCTTGCGCCCGACCGTGATCCAATAGGTGATCGGCTCCTGGCGCGCGCCGGCGACGGCATACAGGCGCTTCACCGGCAGCACGCCCAGCCCCATGGCGATGGCGCCCGGCTGCCCGTCGCGCACGGTGAAGCCCTGCGCCGTGTAGCACACCTCCGGCTTGTGCACGCCCATATTGTCGCCCTGGTCGCCGCCGTAGGCGATCGACAGCATGATGCGCTCGCCGTTGCGGTTGACATAGGTGCGCCCCAGGGTCTGGTTGTAGATCTTGTCCAGCTTGGCCTGGGTGGCCGGGTCGACCTGCAGCGGCATCACGCGCGTGTCGACCTGCCATTCGCCGAAGCTGCGCGGCACCATCTGCTCCAGGCTGAAATGCCCTTGCGCGTCGGCCATGCGCGCGGTCGGCGTCAGGGCGCGCGTAACCGCCGCCGAGGACAACATCAGCGCGGCCAGCACCAGGCTTACGGTCATCGATTTTTTCATGAATTACGCCAGCGAACGAACCATTGCAGGAAGGCGTCCACGCCGATAATCAGCAGCAGCGCCGTGATGAACAGCACGATGCCCGCGAAACCATGCAGGAAGCCCTGGCCGGCCGCGTCACCGAGGTAGTAAGTCACCAGCGACAGCGTAATCACCCGGATCACGTTGGCGGTGAAGGAAATCGGAATGATCAGCAAGGCCAGCGCCACGTTGCGGAAGGCCGAGGAATGGCGCACCACGTTCAGGTAGAACAGGCCCAGCGCCTCCAGCGTCAGCAGGGTCTGCAGGCCGGCGCAGGCATCGGCCACCATCAGCTGGTACTGCCCCACCTGCAGGATCACGCCGCTGCGCGCTATCGGGTAGCCGGCCGCGAACAGCAGGTGCTCGGTGGCCCAGGACACCGCCATCTTCATCGGCATGGTCAGCATGCCGACCAGGGGGCCGGGCAATGGCACCATGAAGGCCATGAAGAAGAAGGCGAACCATTGCACGCGCAGCGCGCCATGGCCGCACTTGAGCATCAGCACCGCCGCCAGCAGCACGATGAAGGACGCGATCTCGAAGGCGATGATGCCTTGCGAACGCCCGAGGATGTACAGCAGCAGCCCCGCGCCCAGCACCGGCCAGCCCAGCGCCGCGGGTTCGCCGTCGGCGCGCGCCAGCATGGCCGGCCATTGGCGCAACATCAGCCACAGCGCCAGCAGCAGGATCATCGGCCCGTGCGCCTGCTCCTCGGTCGACCACAGGCCAGTGAACAGCCGGTAGAACGTTGGCACGTACAGCACCAGCATGCCCAGCGCCACCGGCGACCAGTCGGGCCACGCCGCCTTCAGCGCGGCGCGCAGGGCGGTATGCGGGCGGATGGCCAGGCCCGGGTCCACGTCAGAACTCCAGCAGCACCGACCCGACCACTTCGGCCCCGGCGTAGCGCACCTGCTCGCTCAAGGCCGCCACCTCGTACAGCGAGGTGGCGTTCTTGTGCACCACCAGCAGCACGCCGCGGGCGCGCGCCATCACCGGCAGCGAATCGTGGGCGGTCAGGACGTCCGAGGTGTCGTACAGCACCACGTCGTGCAGCGCCTCGAGCTGGGCATTCAGGCCGGTAAAGTCCTTGCGCGCCAGCAGTTCGGCCGGATTGGGCGGCAGCGTGCCGGCGCCCAGCACCGCCAGCGACTCGAAGGCCTCGATGCGCGTCACCGCCGCCATGGTGGCGCGCCCGGCCAGCATGTCCGACAAGCCGGTCCTGCCCTGCAGCTTGAAGATCTCGTGCTGCGAAGGCTGGCGCAGGTTGGCGTCCACCAGCAAGGTGTTCTGCCCCAGCTGGGAAAACACCACGGCCAGGTTGGCGGCGAACAGGCTGGTGCCCGAGCCCGGTTCGACGCCGACGATGGCGAGCGAACGGTGGCCGCGTCCGAACCAGCGCAGCATCAGCTGGCCGCGCACCGCGCGCAGCATCTCCACCTGGCGGCTGAAAGGATCGTAGGCCGCCACCAGGCGCGGGGAAAAGTGCCCGTCGCCGGCCGGCACATAGGGATAGTCGAACTGGCGCGCCAGCACTTCCTGCACGTCGTTGGCGCTGATCATGCCCAGCGCCAGCGCCGCTTCGCCGAAGCGGATGCCGGTTTCCTCCTGCATGCGCAGCACTTCATCGGTATTTTCCGGCGTCAGCTTGCCCGATTCCTGCAGCAAGGCGCCGATGGTGGCGCCGCCCGCGCCTTGCGGCGAGGCGGGATTGAAATGTAATGGACTATTCATCACTGCTCCTTAACTCAGGCGCAGCTGGCGCGGCGCGTGCAGGCGCGGCAGGCCGAAACGGCGCTGGCGCGGCGGATTCCAGTCGATCGTGGCCAGCACCGGAATGCGCACCACGTCGGCCAGGTCGGCTTCCGACCGCACGCGGCGGTCAAACATTTCTGAAAGCATGGCAATGCCGATGCCCAGCATGGTGCCCAGCAGCAGCGACAGCACCGTGTTCAGGACCACGCGCGGCCCGGCCGGCTCGATCGGCGCCACCGCCGGGTTCAGCACCGACACGTCGGACTGGTCGGAACCGCCCTCGATGCGGGTCTGCGAAGAGCGCTGCGCGGCATTGTCGAAGGCGCGCTGGGCGGTTTCGACATCCTTGTTCAGCACATTCATTTCATCGCGCTGGCGGTTCAGCTGCAGCACCTTGGTCTTCTGCTCGGCCAGCGCCGCGCGCAGCGCCGCTTCGCGCTGGGCGAACACGCTGGCATTGTTGCTGACCGAGGAAGTGACCAGCGAGGTCTGCTCGTTCAGGCCGGCGCGCAGGCGCGCCACTTCGGCCGCGGCGCTCTGGTATTGCGGGTGGTTGCGGCCCAGGCGCTGGCCCATCTCGGCCAGCTTGGACTCCTGCTGCGCCAGGTTGACGCGCAGGTTCTGCACCACCGGGCTGGCCGTCACGTCCGGCGAAGCGTTGCCGGAGCCGCGCGCCACCGCCTGCCGCGAATTGGCTTCCATCGCCTGCGACTGCGCCGCCACCAGCTGGGCCGACAGGTCGTTCAGGCGCATCGATTCCACGTCGAGGCGGTTGTCGACGCTGACGATGCCATGCTCCTGCTGGTATTTGGAGAGCTTGGCCTGCGCCGCTTCCAGCTTGTCGCGCAAAATCTTCAGCTGGCCGTCGAAATAGCTGGTGGCCTTCTTCATCGGCTCCACCTTGAGCTGCACATTGATCTTCTGGTATTCCTCGGCGAAGGCATTGGCCACCGCCGCCGCGAACTGCGGGTCGGACGCCTTGAAGGTGACGTTCAGCACCGAGCTTTCCTTGGACGGCACGATGTCGATCTTTTTCAGCAGCAGGTCGGCCAGCCAGTCGCGCACCGTGCCCTTGCCGCCGGTCGATTCATTGAACTGGGCGACGACGGCCGGGCTCTCGGCCAGCTTCAGCTGGTCCACCACGCGCAGCGCGACATTCTTGCTGCTGATGATGTCGATCTGCGTCGCCATATAGCCGGGCAGCAGCTGGCCCGGCAAGGCCAGGCCGGTCAGCGGGTCGACGCCCTTGTAGTTCATCACCAGCGAACTGGTCGCCTCGTACGTCTTGGGCAACAGCAGGCTGACGACGAGGGTGGCGGCGACCGTGACCAGCAAGGTCAGCAGCACGATCTTCTTGCGCGCCTGGAGGATCAGCAGGAACTGGGCGAAATTCATAACATCTCCTTAAAACCAGGATTCCTTGATGAAGATCACGTCGTCGGTCTGCACCATGTCCTGGTTGCTGGCGTTGATCACCTGTTCCGTGCCGTCGCCGCCGCGGCGCTTGATCTGGATGCCGCGCTCAGTACCGCGCGGCGTCAGCCCGCCGCCGACCGCCAGCGCCTGGCTGACCGTCATGGTGCGCTCCAGCCGGAAGGAACCGGGGCGCTGCACTTCGCCATAGATGTAGAAGCGCGGCGAACGCTCGGCATAGATCACATCGTTGGGCGCCAGCTCGATTTCCTTGTCCAGTGCGCCGTTGCGCACCATGTCGACCACGTCGATCACGGTCTTGGTGGTCTTGCCGTTGCGGGTACGCACCACGCTCACCGTATCGCCGCCGTCGGCATTGAAGCCGCCCGCCTGCGCCAGCATGTCCATCACACCGCGCTTGCCGCCATCGAGCGGATAGCGCCCCGGGCGGTTCACCATGCCCAGCACCGACACCTGCGCGCTCTGGATCTGCGACACGATCAGGTTGACCTGGGCCGTTTTCAGGTAGCCCTTCTTCACCAGCTGCTCGCCAATGGCGCGCTCGGCCTGCTGCACCGTCATGCCGCCGACCGCCACCTCGCCCAGCAAGGGGAAGGTGATCTTGCCCGATTCGCTGACCCGGGTCTCCGTCGCCATATCCGGATTGCCGAACACCGAAGCCTTCACCACATCGCCCGGGCCCAGGGTCAGGTCGGCTGCCTGCACCATGCCCGCGCCCAGCGCCAAAGTCAGTGCCATCATCCACATCAGTAGTCGTTTCATGATCGCTCCTTGCTCGTTTGGTTTACTTCAGACCGGCCACGCCGCGTTCGATCTCGCTGGCCGGGGCGCCCGCGTCCGCTACCGGCGAGGGCTGGTTGATATAGGCAATCTTGGCGCTGGCGCGCAGGCGTTTGACTTCCTGCTCCGCCGCCTCCTTTCCTTTCTTGGCCATCAGGTATTGCTCGATCTGCGGCCGCGCCACATCCAGTTCCACCGGCGACGAACGGATATCGGCGATCGTCACCAGCATGCTGCGCTCGCCTTCGCGGACGATGAACAACTGCCCCTTGGCCAGGGCCAGCAGCTTGGCCGACAGCTCGGGCGGCAGCTCGGAACCGCTGCGGCTCAGCTGCGCCTTCTGGTACTTCACCTTGTGGGCGTCGAGCCAAGCCGCCACCTCGTCGAGC
>JBCNPK010000042.1:0-47073 GCA_039593355.1 Pseudoduganella sp. | reverse complement strand
ATCTTGCTGTACGGAACTATAGGCGGCTAATTGCCGCATGGCAAGCGGAATTTTAAAACTTTTTTTGAATGTCTCAAATAAGTCTGGACTATAAGAAACCTTCATTAATTCAATGACTTGGATTATTGCCTGTAGTCACTTTTACTTTCGAAGTCTCAATAATGAAAGTAAATAAAAAAAGCCCGGCAAGCGCCGGGCGATAAGAGGAGAATTATTAATTAGCGGGTCACTTGCACGCTGGTGGTCGAAGTGTTGCCGGCGGCATCCTTGGCCACTGCCTGGATGGTGTGGGCACCGGCTGCAGCTTTGCGGGTGTTCCAGTTGAAGGATAACGAGGAACCTGCACCGGACGCTTTCAACTGCCCATCGATGTACACGCTCAGCTTGATTCCGGCAGCGCCGCTGTTGTCGGAAGCGTTCACGAGCACGTTTACGTTGCCGGATACGGCGCCGCTGCTCGGGTTGGCGATGGCGACGCCAGGGGCAATGGTGTCGGCTACTGGCACCTGCACGGTGTTGGCAACGTTCACCTGCACAGTGGAAGAGGTGGCCACGTTGCCGGCGGCGTCGTAAGCGACCGCAACCAGGTTGTTCATGCCATTGGCGACGGAGCTTGAATCCCAGCTGAAGCCGTAAGGGCCGCTTGCATCCGATGCGACCACGGTGCCGTTCACCTTTAGTTCGACGCGAGTCACGCCGACATTGTCGGCCGCGTTGACGCCGATCGACACCAGGCCCGAAACCGTGGCGCCGCCAAGCGGATCAGTAATGGCAACGGTCGGTTTCGAGGTATCCGGTGTTGGCATGGCTTTGGCAGCAGCCACTGCCGCCGCCGCGTTCACACGGCCGTAACCGAAGTACGGGTCGCGGCCCGCTGCGCCAAGATCCAGGGCGGTGGTGAACAGAATGTTCTGCACCTGGTCCGAGGTCAGCGAGGGATTGGCCGCCATGACCAGGGCACCGACGGCTGCCGCAATAGGGCTGGCAAACGAAGTGCCGCTCACGCCGCCATAACCACCGCCTCGAACTGTGCTGTAGATGCCCGCACCCGGCGCCGACAACCCGACGAAGGCGCCCCAGCTGGAGAAGCTGGCCAGTGCGTCGTTCGAGTCCGTTGCCGACACGGCGATCATGGAATCGGTTGGGGTGAAGCCTTCATCGCGGCTATAGTTGCCGGCGGCAACGAAGACCAGGCCGCCCTTGCTCTTCATATAGTTGGAAGCGCTGATCACCGCAGAGCTGGTCGGGATCGATGCATAGCTGATGTTGGCGATGCGCGCGCCGTGGTCGGCGGCATAGGTCACCCCACTGGCAATACTGGAGAAATAGCCATAGCATGAGCCGTTCACCAGGGCCCCGATACGCACCGGCATGATCTTGGCATTACCCGCGACACCGGCCACGCCCACGCCATTGTTCACGGCAGCAGCTGCGCTGCCGGCGACGGAGGTGCCATGACCGCAAATATCGCTGGTGTCGGTGTTGTTGTCGTAGGTGTTATAGCCAGCTACCAGGTTCGGGATCAGATCAGGATGGGATGCGTCCGCGCCCGAATCGAGGATGGCGATAGTGATGCCTGCGCCGGCGGTGCTGTCCCAGGCTGCCGGGGCGCCAATTTTGTTGATATGCCATTCGCTGCCCAGGTATGGGTCGTTGCTGGTAGCGGCAAGCAGTACGCGCTGGTCCAGTTCGGCGAACTTGAAGTGCGGATTGTGCTTCAGCTTGTTAACCACGGCCTTTTCCGAGCCCTGGCTCACTTCGATGACGTGAATATTGCTTTGGCCGAGTTTGCGGGCCTTGCCGGCACCATTGGCTTTAAGCAGTTTGGCAAAGTCGGCGACCGTCAGGCCGGCACGCGGCTCAACGAGGACGCGGCCTTTGGCGAACTCCTCGGTTTGCGCGGCAAAGGCCGGTACGGCCAGGGTAGCAATGGCAGCGGCCATCGCGGCGGAGAGTAATTTCATGGGTGAGTCCCTGTTTTCCAATACATCAAAACGAGGACTGCCCGCCGGGCTCATGCCGGAAAAGACGTTCTGGCAGTCCTGCCGTCGTGGGGCCTAAGCCCTTTAGACCGATGACTTTGCGTCCCGCGGTTTCCCGTGGTTTGCCCGTTTCAGATCTTGCTTCGTGAAACTATAGGGGGGCTGATTACCCGCTGGCAAGCGGATTTCTAAAACATTTGTTTGCTGTGGCAATTATGTCTGGACATAATGAAAACTCAGTTGTCGCGATTTTATTTCGATAATTTCATTAGATAAATCAAGTACTTGCAATTCACTACCCGTTGGGAATGAATATTGTCAAAAAACTCGCATATAATCCCCGGCGATAAGGCGCCGAAGGAAAACGCACGACCGTTCGATTGATGAGGTATAGTTAGCGTTGCGGCACCCACTCCAACAAGAAGGAAGAGACGATCCATGAGCGCAGATTACGCAGTCCACGGCAGCATCGCCGTCATTTCGCTGAATAATCCCCCAGTCAACGGCCTTGGGCTGGCAACCCGCAGTGCCGCAATCGAAGGCATCCGGCGCGCGGAACAAGACCCGGCAATCAAGGCGGTAGTTCTCACCGGCGCGGGCAAGGCATTTTCCGGCGGCGCCGACATCAAGGAATTCAATTCGCCTAAAGCGTTGACCGAACCAACCTTGCATAGTTTGATCCGTGCAGTGGAGGGGTGTGCAAAGCCGGTGGTGGCGGCAATCCATTCGGTTGCGATGGGCGGCGGACTGGAACTGGCGCTTGGCTGCCATTATCGTGTCGCGCTGCCGGGCGCGCAGATCGCTTTGCCGGAAGTGAAACTGGGCTTGCTGCCCGGCGCCGGCGGCACCCAGCGCCTGCCGCGCGTGCTTGGGCTGGAGATGGCATTGAACATGATCGTGTCCGGCACCCCGGTGTTGTCGGAAAAGCTGGCCGGGACTGCGATTTTCGACAAGCTGCTGGCCCCAGGCGCCGATCTGCTGGCCGAAGCGCGTGCCTTTGCCGAAAGCATTGCCGACGCGCGCCCGCTGCCGAAGGTGCGCGACCGCAAGGTCGACTATCCGAATCACGAGGCATTCCTGCAATTCAGCCGCAATACGGTGAAAGCGGTGTCCGGGCCGTTCCCAGCGCCCCTGGAGTGCGTTGAAACGGTTGCCGCTTCCGTGACAATGGATTTTGAGGCTGGCCTGAAGTTCGAACGCGAACGCTTCCTGCACCTGATGCAGACGACCGAATGCAAATCGCTGCGCCACGCCTTCATTTCCGAGCGCGCCGCCAGCAAGATTCCGGACGTTGCGCCCGATACTCCGGTGCGCGAAATTCGCAAGGCAGCCGTCATCGGCGCCGGCACCATGGGCGGCGGTATTGCCATGAACTTCGCCAATGCGGGCATCCCGGTTGTCCTGCTGGAGACCAGGCAGGAGGCGTTGGACAAGGGTTTGGCGACCATCCGTAAAAACTATGAGAACACCCTGAAGAAGGGCAAACTGACCCAGGAAAAATTTGACCAGCGCGTGGCCTTGGTCACCGGTACGCTGGAATACAGTGCCATTGCCGACGCCGATATCGTGATCGAAGCCGTCTTCGAAGACATGGGCGTGAAAGAATCCGTTTTCCGCAGGCTCGACGAGGTCATGAAGCAGGGCGCAATCCTGGCTTCCAATACGTCGACCCTGGACCTGGACAAGATTGCCGCGTTTACCGGCCGGCCGCAGGACGTGGTGGGCACGCATTTCTTCAGTCCCGCCAATGTGATGAAACTGCTGGAAATCGTGCGCGGCAGGGCGACCGGCAAGGACGTGCTGGCAACGACGATGGCGCTGTCGAAGAAGCTCAAGAAGACCGGCGTGGTGTCTGGCGTTTGCGATGGGTTTATCGGCAACCGCATGATCGAGCAGTATTTCCGCCAGGCCGGATTCCTGTTGGAAGAGGGGGCAACGCCGGAGCAAGTGGACAAAGCGATCGAGAAATTCGGTTTCCCGATGGGGCCGTTCCGTATGAGCGATTTGGCAGGCAACGATATCGGCTGGTATATCCGCAAGCGCCGTTACGCTGAGAAGCCGGAAGTCGTGTATTCGAAAACCGCTGACCTGCTGTGCGAGATGGGCCGCTTCGGCCAGAAGACCAGCGCCGGATGGTACGACTACAAGGAAGGGGACCGCAAGGCTTACCCAAGCGCGATAGTCAACGAGATGATCGTGAAGCACTCGGCGGACATCGGGGTCGTGAGGCGCGTCATCAGCGAGCAGGAGATCGTGGAACGGCTGATCTATGCCCTGGTCAATGAAGGTGCGCTGATCCTGGAAGAGGGTATCGCCTTGCGCGCTTCGGACATCGACATGGTTTACCTGACCGGCTACGGCTTCCCGCTGTATCGCGGCGGCCCGATGTTCTATGCCGATACGGTGGGCCTGCCCAATGTGCTGCGCGCCGTCGAGCGCTTTGCCAACGGCCGCCACGGCGAGGCATGGAAGCCGGCGCCTTTGCTGGTGAAACTGGCTGCCGAGGGCAAGGGGTTCAACAGCTGATCAGGAAATCCGCTTGCGCATCCGGGACAACGGCACCGCGACATTGCCCGGCAGGGCAAGCGAGAACTCTTCGACCGATTCAAAACCGCAAGCGCGGTAAAGTGGTACGCCGGGCATGGTCGCCGCCAGTTCCATCGACTGGAAGCCGGCCGCGGCGGCCTCGCGCTCGCAATGTTCCATCAACATCCGGCCCAGTCCCTGGCGCGGTACCGCCGGATCGACAAAAAAGGCGCGGATTCGTGCCGGCTGGGTGGCCGGGTCCAGCAAGGGATCGGGTCCGGATTTATGCTGGTCGCCGCCGAACAGGGTGGCGCGCTTGCTCCAGCCGCCGCAAGCGAGAAGATTGCCATCGCGCTCGATCACAAAATACGTCCGGTCCTCAACCAGCTGCGTGTCGACGCCGAAAACATGGCGCGTTACCGCCGCAGCCTGTTCGTCGCTATAAAAACCTTTGCTGAGAAGGATGCCGGAACGCCGGATCAGGTCTTCCATCACTGGAATATCTGCCGGGGTGGCGGGGCGCAGTGTCGTTTGGATGGTCATCGGGAAATGCTATCATAGGGTAGCCCAAAGGGAGGACCCATGCGCAAATTCCTTGCTGCTATCTTCGCCTTGCTCTTCATGCTGCCTGCCGCCGCCCGCGACGTGCTGGTGATCGGTACCCACTTCGAACGCGTTTATGAGCGCGGCCAGGAGGGGGAAATTGTTGGACTTGGTCCCGAAATTGTACGAATGATCGCCGAGCGCCTTGGCCACCGGGTGATTTTCGAACTCTATCCATGGGCGCGGGCCCAGGCTCTGGTTGCGCAGGGCAAGGCCGACATCCTGGTCGGACCGTATAAAACCTTCGAGCGCCAGCAGTTGATGGCTTTTTCCAGACTTCCTTTCTACCAGGACCAGATGGTGTTCTATGTCCGCAAGGGCACGATGGAGGATTGGAATGGCGATTTCGCTTCACTCAGCGACCAGCGCATCGCCATCGTCAATGGTTGGGCGTACGGGGCGGCTTTCGACAAAGCCAGGCCGCAACTGCGGCTGGAAGTGGTGAACAGCGTCGATAGCGGTTTGAAGATGCTGGCGGCCCAGCATGCGCAGATGTTCGCCAGCAACCGGCGCAATACGGAACCTGTCCTGGGCCGTCTCGGCCTGTCCGGCCAGCTGACGATGCTGCCGCGCGTGATCGAGGTGCAGGACGGCTATTTCGCCTTCGCCAAGCGTCCGGCGACCGACACGCTGCGCAAGGAATTCGATGCCGAATTCCAGCGCATGGCCGATAGCGGGGAACTGAAGCGCCTCGGCCTGCGCCACGAAGTCAACGTGCCTTAACGGCGCTCCGGCGTCAGCACGGTAGGCAAGGCCTTCGGCAACGTTGCCGGGTAATCGCGGCTGAAATGCAGGCCACGGCTCTCGCGCCGTTGCAAGGCGCTGTTGACGATCAGCGATGCAACTTCCACCAGGTTGCGCAGTTCCAGCAGGTCGCTGGTGATGCGGAAATGGCGGTAGTACTCGTCGATTTCTTCCTTCAGCAGGGCGATCCGGTGCTGGGCGCGCTCCAGGCGCTTGGTGGTGCGCACGATGCCCACGTAGTTCCACATGAAGCGGCGCAGCTCGTCCCAGTTATGGGAAATGACGACTTCCTCGTCCGCATCGGTAACGCGGCTTTCATCCCAGTCCGGCAGATATGGGGCATCTTCCTTGTCCTGCGCCAGGATGTCCTGAGCGCAGGCGCGGCCGATCACCACGCATTCAAGCAGCGAATTGCTGGCCAGGCGGTTGGCGCCGTGCAGGCCGGTGCAGGCGGTCTCGCCGACTGCGTACAGGCCAGGCAGGTCGGTGCGGCCGAACAGGTCGGTGACCACGCCGCCGCAGGTATAGTGGGCTGCAGGCACGATCGGGATCGGTTCTTTGGTAATGTCGATGCCCAGCTCCAGGCAGCGCGCATAAATGGTCGGGAAGTGCTCGATCAGGAACTCGGCCGGCTTGTGGCTGATGTCCAGGTGCACGTAGTCCAGGCCGCGCTTCTTGATTTCGAAGTCGATTGCGCGCGCAACGACGTCGCGCGGGGCTAGTTCGGCGCGCTGATCGTGCGCCAGCATAAAGCGCTGGCCGGCTGCGGCGCCGGCTTCGGGCGGCAGCTTGAGCAAGCCGCCTTCGCCACGGATCGCTTCCGTGATCAGGAAGGATTTGGCATAAGGGTGGTACAGGCAAGTCGGGTGGAACTGGATGAATTCCATGTTCGACACCCGGCAGCCGGCACGCCAGGCCATCGCGATGCCATCGCCGCTGGCTGTATCCGGATTGGTGGTGTACAGGTAGACCTTACCGGCGCCGCCGGTTGCCATCACCGTATGTTCGGCGGCCACCGTGATCACCTGGCCGGTTGTCACGTCCTGCACATACAAGCCGTGGCAGCGCGGCTGCGAATGGGCAGGGCGCGGGCCAAGCTTGTCGGTGGTGATCAGGTCGATCGCGCAGTGCTGCTCGAAGAGGCTGATATTCGGATGCGCGCGCACCTTTTCTTCCAGCGTGACCTGGACGGCGTGGCCGGTGGCATCGGCTGCATGGATGATGCGGCGCTGGCTATGTCCGCCTTCGCGTGTCAGGTGGAAGCCCAGTTCCGCATTGGCGTCGCGGGTAAAGGGAACGCCCACCCCAATCAGCCACTCGATGGCTTCGCGCCCATGTTCGACGATGAAGCGGGTGGCGCCTTCGTCGCACAGGCCGCCGCCGGCCACCAGTGTGTCGGCAATATGCTGTTCATGGCTGTCGCCGGAATCGAGCACCGCGGCAATGCCGCCCTGCGCCCAGTTGCTGGCGCCGTCCAACAAAGCGCGTTTGGAAATAATGGCTACTTTTCGGCTTTCGGCCAGGTGCAGCGCTACCGAGAGGCCGGCCAAGCCGCTGCCGACAATCACAACATCGAATTTCATGGAGTTTCGGGCTGGTTTTTCGCGTAATAAGCAACAATATAAACTATTTGCCGTTGCGCTGCCTCAAAAGCCCCACCGGCAGCATGCTGCATGATGGGCGCATGACCAAGAAAAAGCTGCTCGTGGTGGAGGACGACCTGGGCCTGCAGAAGCAGTTGCGGTGGGCCCTGGACGCTTACGAGGTGGTGTTCGCCGGTAACCGCGACGCCGCTTTGGGGCAGTTGCGCCGGCACCAGCCGGCCGTGGTCACCATGGACCTGGGCCTGCCGCCCGAGCCGGACAGCGCGGAGGAGGGCTTATTGCTGCTGCAACAGATCCTGTCGATCGCGCCGGACACCAAGGTGATCGTCCTCTCCGGCAACCAGGACCGCGCCAACGTCCTGAAAGCGATGGCGCTTGGCGCCTACGACTTCCACCAGAAACCTTTGGATGGCGATATGCTTCGGCTGCTGGCCGAGCGCGCGTTTTTTCTGCATTCGGTGCAGCAGGAGAACCGCCGTATGATGCAGAACGAGGCCGATTCTCCCTTGTCCGGCCTGGTCACGCGGGATCCCGGCATGCTAAGGGTCTGCCGCAGCATCGAAAAAGTCGCTCCGAGTTCGGCGACCGTGATGCTGATGGGGGCTTCCGGCTGTGGCAAGGAGCTGCTGGCGCGCGGGCTGCACGAATTGAGCACGCGCCATGACCGGCGCATGGTGGCGATCAATTGCGCCGCGATTCCGGAGCATCTGCTCGAGAGCGAACTGTTTGGCTACGAAAAAGGTGCATTCACCGGGGCTGACAGGCAAACGCTTGGCAAGATCGAATTGGCGGCGGGCGGTACATTCTTCCTCGACGAAATCGGCGATATGGCACTGCCGCTTCAGGCCAAGATGCTGCGCTTCCTGCAAGAGCGGGTGATCGAGCGCCTCGGCGGTCGTACCGAGATCGCGGTCGACGTGCGTATCGTCTGCGCCACGCACCGCAACCTGAAGGCCATGGTGGAGGAAGGGCGCTTTCGCGAGGACTTGTTCTATCGCCTTAGCGAAATCGTGCTGGTGGTGCCGCCGCTGCGCGAACGTATTGGCGACGCGGTCCTGCTGGCGCAGCATTTCCGGCACCGCTTCATCCAGTCCGAAGGACGGCCAGCGCTGCCTTTCCATCCGGACGCACTGGCAGCGATTGAGGCCTATGGCTGGCCGGGCAATGTGCGCGAAATCGAGAATTGCGTGAAGCGTGCCGTGATCATGAGCGAAGGCCCGCACATCACGCTGGAAGACCTTGGCTTGCCGCCGGGCGCGCCGCAGGCCGAAAACATCGACCTGCGCGATGCGCGCAACGCTGCCGAATACCGCGTGATGGTCAAGGCGCTGGCCCGCACCGGCGGTAATATCGCGCGGGCGTCGGAACTGCTAGGGGTGAGCCGGCCGACGCTGTACGATCTAATGAGCCACCACGGGATCAAGTGAGTCGGGTTCGCGCCAGTGTCCGGCGGATTTGAGCTGTTGCCGCAGCCCCGGCAGCGGGAATCCAAGGCTGTAGGCCTTTTGCGCGCAATCCAGCGCCGAGCGCCAGTCCTTCAGCCGTACCTGCGCCAGCCCAAGGTTGTACCAGGCCGTGGCATTTGCTTGCTGCGTCTGAAGCGCCGCTTGCAGTTGCTCGGCTGCTTCTGCATCGCGCCGCATCGACAGCAGATAGGCGCCGAACAGGGCGCGCGTGGCGCCATCGTCAGGGATAAATGCCAGCGCCCGCCGGAAATAGCACTCCACCGAAAGCGACGCACCCGGAACCTGGGATTTTTTTGAAACCAGGCCAAGCCGCGCCATGGATGCCAGCGCGCGCGGATGGTTGGGAAAGTGTTCCAGTGTATAGCCGATGTCGGCGCCGAGGGCGCCGGTCATGCCACGCTGGAGCGTCTCAACCTGCGCGCCGAAGTGGAAGGACTCGACAACCGCCAGTCCTTTGGCATCTTCGGCGTTGTAATAATCGCCCCCGGTGGCGCCCTTGACATAGGGCGGGCAGTCAGCCGCCAGTGCGGCAATGAGCATCAGGTAGCCTTGCATTGGCACACTCCTTTTCTAGCGGACGGGTATCGAAAACCAGCTGTGGCCATGATGCGAAGCCGGTTGACAGGTGACAGTACGGAGCGCGGCTGGCGAACATCAGTTGCCAACGGCCCAGGCAGAAAAACGTTGCGCAGCCCATGGATACGGAGCCTATCCTGGCGTGGGCGCGCAGCGAGGCGGGGTTGAAGGCGGAGATCCGGCTGCAGGTCCATGCGATGCCGCGCGCGCGCAGGCGTTCGTTGGCTTCGTCCCACAGGCGGCAAAAGGCAGTCCCAAGGCGCATGCTTGGTTCGACGAACACATCGTAGTCCCAGCAGGAGTGCGGCGAGGGCAGGCAATAGCGCGCCCGCACTTCGTCCTCCTGATATGCACCCAGCTGGTACCAGAGGATGCCGGCAAGGTCCTTGCCTTTCCAGGCAGCGATGTTGTCGCCGCCCTGGCGAAAACGTGCAGCCACCACTTCCCGCGGCCTTGGATAAGAGTCGGGCAATTCGTCGAGCGATACGATCGATCGCATGGCGAGCTTGCCTGGCACCTTGCGCATCGCGACAGCCGGCACAGGCTGCGCCACGAACTGGTAGCGGTACAGGCTGACGCCGACCAGCCGCAAACAGCGCGCGAGCGCGTACCACGCTGTGTTTCGTGCGCCCAGTTCCGCCAGGGTCTGTAGCAAATGCGTGGCCATGAAACCATTACAGCAAAGCCTCGCGCGCGCCCTTTGCGTTTGCGCAAACGCCGGAACTGGCGCCTTGCATAGACTGGACATCCAGGGGGGGAACAATATGCTGACTGTGCTGATGGCAACGTTCAATGGTGTGCGGACCTTGCCGAAGGTGCTCGACGCCTACACCCAGCTGCACAGCCCGCAGGAAGGCTGGCGCCTGATCGTAGTCGACAACGGCAGCGAAGACGGCACGCGCGAAGTACTGATGTCCTACGCAGGCAGACTGCCATTGCACTATGCATTCGAGCCTCGCCGCGGCAAGAACACTGCGCTGAACCATGGCCTGGCCCTGGCGCTGAAAGGGCCGGACACCCGGCTCTTCGTATTCACCGATGACGATGCCACGCCGGAGCGCGACTGGCTGCTGCGCTTTTCCGAAGCGGCGACAGAGAGGCAGGGTTATGCAATCTTTGGCGGTAGCATCGTGGCCGACTGGAGCCAGGCCCCGCCCGGTTGGGTCTTGCGGCTGGTGCCTTGCGGCCTGACGTATGGCCTGACCAGTCCCGGGCTGGCGGAAGGCCCGGTCTATCCCGGCCTGGTGTGGGGCGCAAACATGGCAATCCGCGGCGAAGTATTCCGCCATGGCTACCGCTTCGACGAGACGATCGGCCCCGCTGCCGGCGAGTACGCGATGGGCGGCGAGGTCAGTTTCACGCGCCTGCTCGATGGGGCAGGGTACCAGTCCTGGTTTTGCCCGGCGGCGCGCGTGGCGCATCACATCCGTCCGGTCCAGCTGACGGCGGAATGGGTGCTCACCCGTGCGCGGCGCTATGGACGCGGCGCCTGCCGCCTGGCCAAGCCGGGGCAGTTTCCGGAACTGTTCGGCGCGCCGCGCTGGATGCTGCGCAAATACATGGAGGAGCTTTGTGGGTTGGCAGGCGCCATGCTGCTGCGCCAGCCCGAGCGCATTTTCCAGCGGCGCTGGGAGCTGGCCTACCTTGGCGGGTATATCGCCGAGGCGGTGGCGGCGGCAAAGCGTCCGGCCACAACTCGGGTGCTGATCACCAGTTTTTCCGGCGAGCTGGGCGGAATGGAACTGCGCATGCTGGATGAGGCACGCTTCCTGAAGAGGATTGGCTATGATTGCGTGCTCGCGCCACCGCGCTTCAATGGCGACCACCGCTGGCGCCAGTCGGCGCAGGACGCTTGCGTTGAAGTGGCGGACCTGCATGTGCCGCCCTTGCTGGAAGAGTGGCCGTGGCGCCGGCTGAACCAGCTGCGCGCCATGGTCTTCTCGGCGCGGGCAATGCGCAAGCTGCGCCCCAACCTGGTGCACATCGCGTTTTGCTGGACCACCTACGGCGCGAGTGCTCTCTGGCTTGCACACCACTGCGGTGTGCCTGCAGTGATCAGCGTGCACAATGCCTTTCCGCCCACCGCTTTCACCGAATGGGAGCGTGAGCTGCTGCAGCGCGCGATGGCCGGCGTAAAGGGCGTGTACGCGGTGTCCGAGTCCGCAATGCGCCATTTCCTGGCCTTGTACCGGCCGTGGCTCGCCGCCGACGTGCGGCTGGCTGTCATACCGAACTGTGTCGATGTGCAGCGCTTCCAGGTCTCGGCGCGGCGCCGTACGGCAGCGCGCCAGCAATGGGGCATTGGCGCTGATGAGGAAGTGATCGGAAGCGTTGGCCGTCTGTCAGCGCAGAAGCGGCCCGAGGAGCTGCTGGCGATCTTTGCCCACCTGGCGAAGTCGCGCCCGCGTCTGAAGCTGCTGCTGGTTGGCGCTGGGCCGATGGAATCATCATTGCGCGATGAAGTGCGACGCCAGCGGCTAAGCCGCCGCGTCATCTTTACGGGCTACCAGGCCAATGTCGAATCCATCATCCCGGCGATGGATCTGCATTTGCTTGTCAGCCGGCGTGAGGGTTTTGGCATTGCCACCATTGAGGCCATGGCCTGCGGCGTGCCGGCGCTAGCGACGCGGGTGCCGGGGAGCCAAGACATCCTGGAGGGCAGCCGGGGCGGATTGTTGCTGGCGCCAGGCGACATCGACGGCGCCGTCATGACCATCAATGCCCTCCTGGACGATCCCGGGCGCAGGGTTGAAATGGGCAGGCAGGGCAGGGCGGAAGTTGAAGCGCGCTATGCGGTTCCCGTGATAAGCGCCCAGGTTCAAGCCTTCTACGACGGACTTGCCTGAGATGCGCGGGATCGCGCGCAATTTTGCGTTTGGCTTCGCAGAGAAGTACATGCTGGCAGGACTCGCGCTTGCAAGCGCGGTTGTCCTCGCGCGCTTGCTGTCCCCCTCGGAAATTGGCGTGTACTCGATTGCCGCCGTCCTGACCAGCCTGGCCCAGGTCTTCCGTGACCTTGGCACGGGCCAGTTGCTGGTCGCCCGGCGCGAACTGTCCTCGCAAGAACAGCGCGCTTTATTCACTATCTCACTGGCGATGGGCTGGGGTTTGGCACTCGTTCTCGCTGCTCTGGCGCAGCCGCTGGCCGAGTTCTATGGCCAGCCGCAGTTGCGGACGGTGTTGCGCATCCTGCTCTTGAATTTCCTGCTCGTGCCCTTTTCATCCCAGGTCACAGCCATGTTGCGGCGGGAAATGCGCGCCAGCGCTTTGTTCATGGTCAGCGCCAGCTATGGCCTGGTGCAATTCCTTGCCACGACTGCTTTTGCTTCCAGCGGCATGGGCCCAAGCGCTCTGGCCTGGGGCAGCTTCGTTGCAACCCTCGCCAGTTGCGTGACGGCCCTGGCCTTGCAACCGCCGCACATGGCCTGGCGGCCTTCTTGGCGGGGCGTGCGCGAGCTGGCCCGCCCCGGTGGGCTTGCCGTAACCGGCAATGCCATCGATGAAATCGGGGTCGTAGCCCCGGACCTTGTCGCCGGCAAGTTGCTGGGTGCGGAAGAAGTGGCGCTGCTTGGAAAGGCGCAATCCGTGCTCGCACTCTTTAACCAGGCCGTTACGAGCGCGGTCTCACCGGTGATTTTCCCGCTCTTCGCCAAGCACGCGCGGGAGGGAGGCGACCCCGTCCATGCCTACCTGTCGGCGGTGGCATGCATAACGGCCCTGTCCTGGCCTTTCTTCCTGTACGCGGGCCTGTTCGCTGCACCACTGGTGCGGCTGCTGTACGGCGACCAGTGGCAAGCGAGCGTTCCTTTGATCCGTATCATGTGCGGCGCCGCCGCCCTGTATAGCATGTTCAATATGGCCCGCTATCTGCTCCTGGCGACAGGACATATCGCGGAGCAAGCCCGTATCGACGCCATCTCGGTGGCGGGGCGGCTTGCACTGTTGCTGCCTGCAGCACTGGCTGGGCTGCAATGGCTTGCGGCGGCGGTGGCCCTTAGCCTGGTGTTGCGCAGTTACGTTGTGCTGCGCAGCCTGCGCAAGCTGTATGGCCTGGAGCTCGGCCTCTTGCTGCGTCACTTGCGCAAGAGCGCACTGGCAGCACTGGCAGCGCTGATTCCGGCCTTGATCGTGGTCGTACTCAGTCAGGGCGGCGCCAGCGCGCTGGAAATGGCGGCTGGCGCCGGGGCAGGTGCGCTGGGTTGGGGAATCGCTATCTGGTTCCAGCAGCATCCGTTAGCCGGCTTGCTGCGTCAGGCGGGTTGGCAGCAATGAAGGGAGATTGCCATGCGTGTCGGAATACTGTCTTATCCCATGTTGTTCCAGCGTGAAGGCGGCTTGCAGGTACAGGTGCGCGAAACGGTGGCGGCCCTGAACCAGCTGGATGCTTCAATGTCGGCCGAGCTGGTAGATCCGGCCCGCCAGAAGCTCGACGACTTCGACCTGATCCACGTTTTTTCGGCCTACAACGGCAACTTCCGGGTGGTGGAATCGGCGGTTGACCTGGGGGTGCCTGTCGTGCTGTCGCCACTGGTTTCGCCCAGCTGGAACCGCAACACGGGATTTCGCGCTCGGGTGGCGGACCGGCTGGCAGGCCGCATCTCCTCATACAACCTGCAAACGAGCTACGCACAGACCAAGCGTGCCCTGCAGCTCGCCGACCTGGTGATCGCGCTTGGCGAGGCCGAACGGGAGGCCATCATCAGCGGCTTCTTGACGGAACGTTCCAAGATTCGTGTCTTCCCGAATGGCATCAGCCGCCAGTTCTTTACCGCAAAGGGCGAACTTTTTCGCCATCGCACCGGCATCGTAGGCCCGTTCGTGCTTTCCGTCGGCTCCATTTCCCCTTACAAGAACCAGCTTGGCCTGGCCCAGGCCTTGGACGGGTGCGAACTGCCGCTGGTGATGATCGGGCCGGTAGCGCGCGACCAGCAGGAATATCTGCAGCAGGTATTGGAATCGCCATGGGTGCGCTGGCTTGGCGCGCTCGATCACGAAGACCCCTTGCTGGCGAGCGCGTTTGCCGCCGCTTCCGTGGTCGCCTTGCCGAGCCAGGGCGAGATATTTCCCTTGTCTGTGCTGGAAGCACTTGCAACCGGAACGCCCGTGGTGATGACCGAGGAGAGCGCCTTGCAACTCGAAGGAGCCGATGCGATGTTGCGGAAGGTGGCATGGGATGACCGGGCCGGCCAGCGGGAGGCGATTGTCAGCCTCGCTATGCGCCCTCCGGGGCGCTCCCGAGTGCAGGCGATGGTGGAGCAATTCACTTGGCAAAGGGTCGCGAGCCAGGTCGCTGCATGCTACCACGAACTGGTGCCGGCCCATGCTGTTTAATTCATTCGGCTTTGTCTTCCTCTTCCTGCCTTTGACCTTGGCAGGGTACCAGGTTCTGCGCAGGCACGGAATTGCGTGGCTTGGCATCTGCTCCCTGCTTTTCTATGCCTGGTGGGACTGGCGCTACCTGCCGCTATTGCTGCTGTCGATCTGCTTCAACTTCGGGGCAGGCCATGCGCTATGCGCTCTTCCCGGCGGGCGGCGCAACGCAGCCTTGGCCGCCGCCGTGGCCGTCAACCTCGCAGTGTTGACCTGGTTTAAATACTCGTTCTTCTTATTTGGAATCTCGCCCGGAATGCCTTTACCGATCGGGATTTCCTTCTTCACCTTCACCCAGATCGCATTCCTGGTCGACTGCTGGCGCGGCATCGCCCGCGAGCCCCGCTTTGCACCCTATCTTCTGTTCGTCAGTTATTTCCCCCACCTCGTCGCGGGTCCGGTATTGCACCACGCCGAAATGACGCCGCAGTTCCGCAATGGACGGTCGCTAAGAACGGAGGACCTGGCGGCGGGCTTGACTATTTTTGCGCTAGGCCTTGCCAAGAAGGTGCTGGTGGCGGATAACCTGGCGCCGCTGGCCAATCCGCTGTTCGCGGGCGGAATTGCGCCACAGATGGGCGATGCATGGATCGGGACGCTAGCCTACAGCATGCAGCTGTATTTCGATTTTTCCGGCTACTCCGACATGGCAATTGGCCTGTCGCGCCTGTTCGGCGTGCGCTTGCCCGAGAATTTCAACTCTCCTTACCAGGCCCGAAATATTTCGGAATTCTGGCGGCGCTGGCATATGACACTATCGCGCTTCCTGCGCGACTACCTCTATATTCCGTTGGGCGGAAACCGCGGCAGCCAATGGCGGCGCTGGCGGAACCTGATGATCACGATGGTCCTGGGCGGCGCCTGGCACGGCGCCGGCTGGAGCTTTCTTGCCTGGGGAGCGCTGCATGGGATGTACCTGGTCCTGCACCAGCGCTTCGGCGGTGGCAAGGCAGTCTGGTGGGCGGGGCCGATGACTTTTATGGCAGTGATGCTGGCTTGGGTGCCGTTTCGCGCGCCCGATCTCGGCTCGGCCATCCATATCTGGGCCGGGCTGGCAGGCTGGCACGGACTTGGCTTGCCGCGCGCACTTGGCGGCCCGGGCTTGCAGTGGATATCCGCTGGCGGGATCGGCATCCCTTTGCTGCTCGGAGCTTCCTGCGCCGCATGGTGCGCTCCCAACACAAGCGTACTGTTCGCCCGTTACTGGGACGGCGGCCTGCGGCAAGCGGGCACCGTTGCCGCACTGCTGCTTGCCTGCGTTTTCAGCATGAACCGGCCGACTGAATTCCTCTATTTCCAGTTCTGATATGCGAACCTATCTTGCTGTCGCGGGCGGCCTGCCTTTCCTACTGGTGTGTGGCATTGCGGCGACCAATTATGCGCTCGATCCGTATCTCATTCACCAGTGGCAAACGCCGCAGGTTTCGCGCCTGCGGCAGCCGGTCGAGAAGCTGAACGCCTGGGGCAAGACATACGCCATGGCCCGGTATCGGCCGCAGGTGATCTATCTCGGTAACTCGCGTACGGAGCTCGGCCTGGCCGTGCCGCGAGACGGTCGTGCGCGCGCGTTCAACGCGGCTCTTTCCGGTGCGACGGTCGGCGACGCCTTGCGCATGCTCGGCCATGCCAGGCAGGTGGGCGAGATCCGCACGGTGATTTGGGGAGTGGATGCGCCATCCTTCACCCTATCGGTCGGCAACACGGAATTTGAAAATAGCTTGTTGGCCAGCGACGGGCGCTATCTCGCGCGGCGCTTCCTGCTCGACTTGCAACGCGCAGTGAGCGTCGATATGAGCCGGGAGTCGTTCGACATGCTCCGCGGTACAAGGCTGGCGGTTTGTCATTCTAGCCTGGCGCAGGCAGGGCAGCGCGACGCCGGCTGCATGCACTACCGTATTCAGGGCTGGGGCGGGACGGCGCAAGTCATCGACGCGCGGACCCGGGAATTTCTGCGCGGCGAGGGGCCGGTGACGGGGACGCTACCGTCCTTGGAGCGTGCCATTGAAAGCGCGCCCCATATTCGTTGGCGCCTGTACGTCAATCCGACGCATGCGATGACGATCGATGCACTGTACTGGGCCGGAAGGGGGCCGCATTACGAGGCCTGGCTCGCCGATCTGGCGGCAATGGGCGGCCGCCTGCGCCAGGCAGGTTGCGACGTCCGGCTATTCGATTTCTCGGGCTTTAACCATGTTACCGGCGAGCCGGTGCCGCGCCCTGGCAACCGTGCAGAAATGCGCAATTACTGGGAAACGTCGCACTATCGCGAGGTGGTGGGCGATGCCATACTGAGGCGCCTGTCGGGCGGAGAGGCGGCCATCGACGGCTTCGGTGACGAGCTGCTGCCTGAAACAATAGTGCGGCACCTCGCGATGCTCCGCCAACGGCGCGCAAGCTATCTCGCCAGCCATCCTTACGAAGCCGGAAAGGCGCAACGCATTGCCAACGATCACGCGGCCGGCCGATAGCGCAGCATTGCCGCGCCTTTTTCGCAAGGCAGCGACAGGATTTCCAGCTGGGGGAATTCTTCGGCCCAAAGCTGTAAGGCTTTTCGTTCGCCAGGGCGCATCGCATCGTCGAGGAAAACCGCGGCGCCCGGCGCCAGCCTCGGGAACAAGACCGGGCCGGCCGGGTAGCGCGCCGCATCGCCAATCGCTTGCGGCGGGCCGTCGATCACGACCATATCGATTGACTGGAGGCTAGCCAGTCCGCTGCTGTCGTACCAGGGCTGCTCGCGCGAGCCGAAGGTCTGGGTCAGCAGGGGCGCATCGATGACCGCAGCCCATTCTGCCAGGCCGTGCAATTCCAGCTGGCGCCGGGTACGCTTGGCGTAGACCGGATCGTGCTCCAGGCTGTGCACCTTGCCTTTGCCGTTGATCTGCATGCAGCGCGCCAATACCAGGGTCGAGGTGCCGCTGCTGCATTCCACGACGCAGCCGGGCCGCTCATCGAGCGCGTAAGCGGCAAGCTCCTGCAGGAAGTCGGGCGAGGCCGCCCAGCCGCGAGTCGAAGGCAGGGCGCGTTGCAGTCCCAGGCTGACATATAAACCTTGCAGGGCTTCGAGCTGTCGGAAGAAACTTGCGTGGTCGCGCTGCGAGTCGTCTTTCATCGCATGGACCAGCAAATGCATATTCCTGACTTTGAGCAGGATGTATGCACATAGCAGCAGCAGGACCCCGATGGCGGCAGCGTTCATCACTCGTAATACCCGTAATATTCGGTGCCGGGGAAGCTGCGTGACTTGTTGTAAAGCAGGTTCACATGGCGGCAATGTTCGATGCGCTGCAGTGCAGCCTTGACCGCGGACTGGGTGGTGGTCTCGGCTTCGACCACCATGACCACCTGGCCCATCTGCGAGACCAGCACGCTTGCCTCTGTGGTGAGCAGGAGGGGTGGTGAATCGAATACGATGATCCGGTCGGGGTAGCGGCTCGCCAGTTCCGCCAGCAGCTGGCTCATATTGCGGCTTGCCAGCAATTCGGTCGCGTTGCGGTGGGCAGGGCCTGCCGGCAGCAAGGTCAGGGAGGGGACATTGGTGCGCATGATGACATCGGACAGTTCCACTCCGCCGTCCAGCAGCACATTCATCAGGCCGCGCTCGGCCTGCAGGCCCAGGACCCTCAGCACTGACGGGCGTGCGACGTCGGCGTCGACCAGCAAGGCGCGCGCGTCCTTTTCCATCGATATACTCATCGCCAGGTTCACGGCGCAGTAGGTCTTTCCCTCGCCTGGCAGGGCGCTGGTGACGACGATCAGGTTGCCGTGCGGGATCGCATTGCTGCCGGTGGCGCGCGCGTCATTGAGCAGGTGGCGCTTGACGATGCGAAAATCCTCGGCCACCGATGTGCGGCCGCCTTCGTGCGTCACCATGCCGCGCTGGCGCAACCTGACCAGGTTGATATCGGCAAAGCCCGCTTCAATCGGCGGCGCCACCTCCAGCAGGCTTGGCGGTAGTTGCATGTGGGCCTCCTTATTGGAATAGCAGGGTGTAAAGCATGACGCCGCCGTAGCCGATCAGGAGGCAGGCTCCCCCCGAGCCAAACGCGACGCGGTCGCGCCATTGCCGGCGCTTTTCGTCGTCGGTCCAGTTCATGCTGATGGTGCCCAATACGCGCAGCCCAGTCGCGGCGCGCAGTTCGGCTGGGCTGAGGAAGGTCGGGCGCAGCTCCGACAAAGCCAAGGCGCCGACCGCACCGCTGGCCAGGCTCACCACCAGCGCCAAGCTGTAGTAGAGCGCGCGGTTGGGCCCGATTGGCCGTTGCGGCAATGTGGGCGGGTCGATGATTTTGAAGCTCATCATCTCCGTGGTCGTTGTCAATTCGCCCGACAGCTTGGCCGCTTCGCGGCGGGCGATGAGCTTTTCGTAATTGTCCTTATTCACCTGGTAATCGCGCGTCAGCTGGCCCAGCTGGGATTCCAGACCGGGGATCGAGTCCCGTTGCGCTTGCAGGCGCTGCTGGCGTGTGCGCATGGCTTCGACACGTGCCCGCAGGGCGGCGACGCGCGCCTCCGCTTCGGCAAGGGCGACCTTCATTTGCTGGTATAGCGGGCTGAACTGGCGGGCGGAATCGGCGGGATCGGGCTGCTTCTGGCGTTCCTGTTTCCGCTTTTCTTCCAGTTGGGCGATCAGGCGCAGGGCGGCTACCACGTCCGGATGCTGCTCCGTGTATTGCATGCGCAAACTGTCGAGACTCTTGTTCAGGGCACTGATCCGGCTGTCGATTTCCGACGATTCGCCGGGCGCGCCCATGGCGGCGAGCACCGGTTCATCGCCGGTAAATTGTGCCTCCATGGCCTTGCGCGATTGTTCGGCCTCGGCCAGTTCGAGTTCGGCGTCCGCCAAGGCTTCGCTAGCGGCTAGCAATTGGGCGTTGTAGTCCTGGCCTTCGCGCGGCAGCAGGAAGTTGTGCTTGAGGCGAAAATCCTTGACCGAGTCTTCGGCTGCCTGCAGCCGCTCTTCATAGCCCCTGATCTGCTCGTCGATGAACTGGACCGCTTTTTCGGAGTCGCCGCGCTTGCCCTTGAAGCTGCCTTCGACGAAGATCGCCAGCAAGGCCTGCACCACGTCGCGCACCTGGCGCTGATCGGCGTGTGTGTAGCTGATGGTGTAAATATCGTAGGTGCCGGTGCCGTTGATCTGGATCCGCTTCAGCATTTCGTCGACCATGTCGTCGCGCTGGCGTGGCGTGACGGCTTTCACGTCCAGGTCCACCATGCGCAGAACGCGTTCGATATTGGGACGGCTCAGCAAGGTGCGGCTCATGATGGCGACCTGCTGTTCGACATTGGGCACGCTGGTCATGCCGACCATCAGCGGCTTCAGGATGCTTTGCGTATCGACGAAGACGCGCGCCGTGCTCTGGAATTCGTTCGGCATGGAATAGACCTTGGTCCAGCCTGCCAGCACCACCAGCCAGCTGATGCAAAAGCCAGCCCAACGATGCTTCCAGATGCCTTTCAGGCTTGACAGCAATTGGCTGAGAAGTTGCTCCATGCCGCGCTCCCTGTGACGCCTCGGTCCTTACGATTATAGGGACGGGTTGCCAGCCTGGTTGGCGAACCCGCCCAAAGCTTGAGGCCTGTCAAGAAATGCTCATGATTTGCGCCGGCGCAGGGCCACGGACATGGCCAGCATTCCTGCAGCGAGCACGGCCATCGAATCGGGTTCGGGCAATTCCTGCTGCAGGGCATTGGCCAGCGTATTGTGCTGGATCGTGATCTGGTAACTGGTGCCGGCAGCAAGCACCGGCGAAGTTCCACCGTACCCAGCGGTGGGCAGCGAGTAAGTCAGGATGCCCGCCATGCCGTCGGTGCGGCTGCGCACGCTGTCGGCGTTCAGCTCATGCGGCGCATAAGTGAAGACCGGCAGGTTGGTGCTCAGGTCGACGATGTTGATCGACCACGACAGGCGTGCGTTCGCGTTGGCGTCCGGTCCCGAACCCAGCGAAACATAGGCCTGGGTGTATGGCGTGGCGTCGAATGCGACGGTCATCGTGTCGGAACCGCCGAGCGCGAAGCGGAACGTGGTCGAGGTGCCGACGTCGGAATTGCCGGATGCGATGGCATTCATGGCAGTCGATGCATCGGCGCGCGTGCGCGCATGCGCGCCGGCGGGCGTGGCGCCGATCGTGATCGACGCGCCCACCAGGTCCTGGTCGGCATAGCCGAAGCTGCCTGGCACTGGCGGCGGGTTGGCGAACGGGGTGAAGTTGTCTTCGGGTCGCGCCGGGCAGGGTGCACCCACGCATTGATGGGCCACGTTCGGTACGCCATTCAGGATCGGGATCGATGAAGTGCCGTTGGCGAACACATTGTTCAGCGCTGCCGTTGCATGCGCATCGTTGGTGCCTTGCAGGATCGTGAAGTCGGCCGTGCTGTAGGCAGCGCCGCTCGAGTGCAGCAGGCGGAAGTTGTTGATGTCCAGGATCGCTGACGCGAAAGTGGCAGCCTGGGCTGGTGAGCTGGCGATGCCGGCCGCGAGCGCGGCGGCTGTTGCCAGGAGGGACTTGCGGAAGGTAGTCATGGCTTGAATCTCCCAGAAGATGTGCGGCGGGTATGCCGGCATCCTCTGTTGAGCAGCATTCGTGCCATGTTGGCGCGGCCCCGGGCCGCGGCGGCCGTGAAAAGAAATCCGACGCGGACGGAACCTTAGGCCATTTCGCGCGTCCAAGCTCCACACCAAGAGGAGGACGCACTGTGGACGACGACACCATTGTTTCCCTGCTGATCGAGGAGGGCGCGGACAACGCGCAGGCGCTGCAGGCGTTTGACCAGCAAAAGTTCAACATCCGGCTGGCGAATTCAGCCGGGCGGCGCGAGGCGGCCAGTGTGCTGCTGCAAAAAATGTACGGCTGGCGCGGCTACGAAGTCGATGCGGGCGCACCGCATGAACCCAACCGCATTACCCTGGCGGCCGACAGCGGAGGCGAGACTGTCGGCACCATGTCGCTTTGTCTGGATGACCCAGCCATTGGCCTGCCGGCCGATGAAAACTTTGGCGACATCCTGTCCGCCTGGCGCGCGCAAGGACGGCGGCTGTGCGAGCCGGCGCGCCTGGCGATCGACCGCAACGTCAACATGCGCGTGTTCGCGGCGCTGATCCACATCTCTTACGTGTACGCCCATAACCTGCATGGCTGCACCGACTATGTGATCGAAGTCAATCCCCGGCACGTCATGTTCTACAAGCGCAAGCTTGGTTTCCACGTCGCTGCGCCGGAACGGCATTGTTCCCGGGTCGGCGCCCCGGCCGTGCTGCTGCGCCTCGACCTGACCCATATGAAGGAGCAGATCGCGCTGCACGGAGGGCGCATGCAGGCCAGCGCCGCCGAACGCTCCTTTTATCCCTATTTCTTCTCGCCGCAGGACGAGGCTGGTATTACGGTGCGCCTGCGCGAGGGAAGGAACTGAAATGGAGCGCCTCGACGCCGCCCTCCAGGCTTGGCGCCTGCTGCTGGGACCGCAGCGCGTGCTGGCCGAAACAGAAGCGCTGGCCCCTTATGCGGCCAGCACCTCCGGCGACCCCGTCTTGCCGCTCGCCGTGCTGCGTCCGCTCTCGCATGGCGAAGTGGTGGCCGTCGTCCGCAGCGCCGGAGAATTTGACATCCCGCTGTATCCCCTGAGCACCGGCCGCAATTGGGGCTACGGCGATGCCTGCCCGAGCGGGGAAGGGCAGGTCATCGTCGACCTGGGCGGAATGACGCGCATCCTCGAACTTGACAGCGAGCTCGCTTACGCCGTCCTTGAACCTGGAGTCACGCAGGCCCAGCTCGCCGGCCACCTGGCGCGCCAAGGCCTGCCGCTATGGATGGATTGCACCGGCGCGGGTCCTGATACCAGCCTGGTCGGCAACATCATGGAACGCGGATTCGGGCACACGCCTTACGGCAACCGCATGCTGCACGTGGCCGGCATGCGCATCGTTCTGGCGAACGGGGACACGCTGGAGACGGGCTTCAGCCATTTCGCCCATGCCAGTGCAAGCCGCCTCTATCCGTATGGCGTCGGCCCCTGGCTCGATGGCATGTTCACTCAATCGAACTTCGGCATTGTCACCAGCCTTGGCTTCTGGCTGATGCCGCAGGCGGACGTCGTGAGCCATCTCGTGGCCAGCGTCGCCTCCTTCGACGGCATCGCGGCGGTCGTCGACGCCTTGCGCCCGCTGCGCATGGATGGCACCTTGCGCAGCGTGGTGCATATCGGGAACGACTTGCGGGTGCTGTCGGGCGGCATGGTTTTCCCTGCTGCCCTGGCGCCGCAAGGCCCGCCTTTGCCGCCTGCTGTGCGCGCCGGACTGTGCGCGCAGGCCGGCATCGGCGCGTGGACGGTCTCAGCGGCACTCTATGGCCGGGCCGCACAGGTGGCCGATGCGCGGCGCGCAATCCGTGGCGCCATCGGCAAACTGGCAAGGCTGCGTTTTATCGATGACCGCGCATTGTCGTTCGGCGCTGCGGCGGCGCGGCTGCTGGGCCAGGGTAAGCTGGGCTTGCGGCTGGCCGCCCAGGTCGAGCTGGGCCGTTCCCTGCTTAACATGAACCGCGGCATCCCGGACGGGCGCTTCCTGGCCGGTGCCTATTGGCGGCGCAGGGGAGGCCTGCCGCCCGGCTTCCCCGCCGGCGCCAATCCGGCGCGCGACGGTTGCGGCATGATGTGGCTGGCACCGGTGCTGCCGATGCGCGGCGCCGATCTGCTGCGGGCGCACGCCTTGGTCGAGCCGGTATTCGCCAGCCACGGCTTCGACTTGTTCGAGACCTTCAGCATGATCAATGAACGTAGCCTGGGCGGCGTGCTGACGGTCTGCTTCGACCGCGACGATGCCGCCGAAACCACCCGCGCCCAGCTGTGCTACCACAGTGCGTTCGAGCGCCTGATGGAGGCCGGCTATATACCGTACAGGGTGGGGCCGCAATCGTTCGCGGCACTGGACAACGGCCACGATACGTACTGGACCACTGTGGCGCGCATCAAGGCCGCCATCGATCCGCAGCAGATCATTGCCCCCGGCCGTTACCAGCCGCGCTGAACCGTGCTAAAGGCTGGCCAGCAAGTCTTGTACCTCGGCGCGGCGCGGAAAGTCGTGCAGCGCCAGCAGTTGCTCGCACTGGCTGCGCGCGCCGCGCTTGTCGCCGGCGCGGAACAGGGCGTGGGCGTAATGCAGGCGGATGTCAGCCGCCGCTGGCGCGCTGTCGAGGGCCTTTTTCAGCAGGGGCAGGGCACGCGCCGGCTTGCCGGTTTCGGCGAAAATCCAGGCCAGGGTGTCGGCCACCGCCGGATTGGCGGGGGCCAGCCGATAGGCGTGCTCGGCCGGCCGGAGCGGATCGCCATCCTTCAGCTGGAGCAAGGCCCAGGCCAGGTCGTTGAGCGCCACTATATTGTCGGGATCGCGCGCCAGCAGCGCCTCGTATTGCCGTCGTGCCGCGCCGAACTCCGAACGTTGCAGCAGGAAGCTGGCGTAATACAGCCGTGTCGGCTGGTCGTCCGCATGCTTGTCCAGCCATTCGCCGATACGCCGTTCGGCCGCCTCGGCCTGCCGGGCGGCATGCAGGGCGCGGTGCAGCGCGATCAACAAGGGCCCGCCAGGCTGCAGCGAGAAGGCGCGCTCGTACTGTGCCACGGCTAGCGCAGCCTTGCCTTGTTCGAGCAGCGCGTCGCCCTCCAGCCTGAAGCCGATGGCCGCCGCCGGTTGCCGTTGCTGCGCGGCCCGCGCCAGCTTGTGCACGTCGTCGTAAGCGCGGCTGTCAAGCATGAGGGCGCTAGTGAAGAGCAGCGCGTCCTCGCGGCCCGGTTCGAGTGCGAGCGCTTTATGTGCAGCCACCAGGGCCGGGCCTTTCTGCTGCAAGACCAGGTGGGTACGCGCGATGCGCAGCTGGAGCTCGGCGCTGTTTGATTGCAGGACGGCGAGTTTTTGCAGGCTTTCCAGCGCCAGCGCGTGCTTGCCGGCGGCTGCGGCGGCTTGCGCCAGCAAGTCCAGGTTGGCGGCCTGGTCCGGTGCCAGCACCTGCAAGCGGAGCGCTTGCTGGAGCGCCTTGTCGGCCTGGCCCCGGCGCAGATGCAGCGCTGCCAGCGACTGTGCCGGGGCCACGGCCTCAGGCGCGGCAGCGACGGCGCGCTCGAGCCAGGCAATGGCCGCGGCCAAGTCGCCCTGGCGCGCCTCCAGCTTCGCTAAGGCCATCAGCAATGGCAGGCTGTTCCGGTTACGCTGCAAGGCGCCCTGGTAGCGCTGGCGCGCCTGCGGTGCTTTCTTTTCCATGACGTCCAGTTCGGCGAGGTTGTCGAGCGCCGGCAGATGCCCCGCGTCGAGCTCAAGGGCACGCATGAACGCCTTGCGCGCGCCGGACAGGTCGCCGCCGGCCAGCATGACGCCGCCTTTCAGGTTTTCGAGAGCCGGATTCTCGCCTTGTGCCTCCATGCGCCGCACCTGGGCCATGGCTTCGCTGAAATTTCGGTTACGCAAGTGGGCGATGACCAACAGTGCTCCCGCGCGCGCCGCAGGAGCGCCATCCAGATGCGCTGCCCGCTGCAGTGCATCGACCGCCCGCGCTTCCTGGCCCTGGGCAAGCAGGCTCAAGGCGTTTGCAGCCAGCAGGCTGCCGGACTCCGGTGCAAGGCTACTGGCTTGGCCGAACCAGCGCGCGGCCAGCTCGTACTGACCGTTGCGCATGGCCGCTTCGCCGCCCAGGGCCAGCAGGTCGACGTCCTGTGACCCCGCGGCAATGACGGGCTGCAGCAAAGCCAGGGCGGCCTGCGTCTTGCCTTCGCGCAGGTCGCACATTGCTTGCAGCCTGAGCGCGTAGGGTTCCGCTGGCAGTTTCTCACGGTAGCGCTGGACGTGGGCGCGGGCTAGTCCCGTTGCGCCGGCCGCCAGATGCGCCGTCGCTGCCAGCAGCATGCTCGGCAAATGCTCGGGGGCCGCGCGCAGCACCGCCTGCGCATGTTCCAACGCCGCTTTGTGTTGGCCCTGGCCGAGTTCAAGCAGCGCATGCGTATAGACCAGAACAAGGCTGGCCGGTTGGCGCGTGCGGGCGCGCTCCAATTCTTGCCTGGCAAGCTGCGGTTTCCCTTGTTGCAGGTAGATGGCGGCGATATCCGCAGCAGCCTGGACATCGGACTTGTCCAGGCCGAGAATGGCGCGGTAGACGGCCAGTGCCGGCTCCAGCTCGCCCTCGGCCCGCAAACTGTCGCCGCGCATGCGCAAGGCGTCGGTATCGCGCGGGTTCGCGGCAAGGGCCAACGCCACCGATGCAGCGGCGCCTTTGCGGTCCTGGTGCAAGAGGGCGAGTCTGGCCAGGCCGAGGTGGGCCGCCACCAACTTCGGATCTTTTTGCAGGGCCCGGTTGTACAGCCTGGCCGCTTCCTCCGTTTTACCAAGCCCATAGTGGGCGTTTGCGCGCCATGCCAGAACGGGCGGCGTATCCGCGTCCGCATGCAGTTCATCCAGGATGCCCTGGTAGGCGCCCTGGCCCAACATGGCACGCATCAGATACGGCAGCAGTTGACCGCGCGGCTGGCTGAGCGCCAGCGCGCGGCGCAATTCCTTTTCCGCTGAGACCGGGTCTCCTTGCGCCAGATGCAGCTCGCCCAGCATCCGCCTGGCGGCCGCGTTGCCGGGCTCCTGTTGCAGCAAATTCTTGAGATGAATGACGGCCGCCCGGTCCTCGCCACGTGCATGCGCTGCGCGAGCGTCCTGCAGCACGTCTTCCACGGGCTTCATGCGCTGGCATGCGAGCAGGGCAGCCAGGGTCAATCCGGCCGTGACGGTGATCAAACGTGACATGGCAATCTCCCAGGCTGGTGGAGTTACCAGCGTAGGGTTTGCCGATCAGTTCTTATTGATCGCGCTCAAGAAACGTGCGATCAGTTTGCCGGGAATTATTTGGCCTGGCGCGGGGTGGCCAGTTGGACGTACAGCGGCCAGGCGCGTTCGGCATTATTCTTGGCAACTGCAGTGCTGGGGTGAAAGCGGTTCGCGAGATAATCGGCCGAGACCGGATCGCCGGCGCGGGCAGCTTTTTGCAGGAGGCGCATCGCTTCCGTATGCTTGGCAGCATCCAGGGTGTAAAGCAAGCCCAGTTCGCGCGCTGCCACGGCCGAGCCTTGTTCGGCCCACTCTTGCAGCCGGCGTTCCGCCGCAGCGCCGCCATGCTCGGCGAGCTTCCTGGCTACCGCTTCGACGACCGGGGCAGGCGGCTGGACCTCTTCCTGCACCTGGCAGGCAATCAGCATGCCGACCATGAGCAGTGTAGACGTCACAATGACTCCCGCCTTGTTGAAGATTTCCATATTCCTTTGTGCCCCAGTAAGGATGGCATTATATCAATTAGTTGCCCTACGTCAAGTAGCCTTGCAGATTGCAAGATTCTACGTAATGCTGGGCGAACGAGGCGCACGCCTCATCAGAGAAAGCAATCCTGACAGGAAAGCATCATAGCACAAGAATGTTGCGGTGCATCAATGGAGCAGGGGTAACAGATGTAACGAGTCGTTAGCGAGCCGTGGCGCGCCCGCTGTGCTGGTCCAGCCATGCCCCCGCATGGTCGTGCACCAGTTTCAGCTCTCCCTCCAGTGCGGTGAAAAGGAGGGGGATTTCCATGATCCGGCCTTCCTGCAAGGCCAATTCCAACGCCAGGGACGCCGCGACAAAGCGCTTTGCCCCCAAATTTCCGATCGTTCCGCGCAGATTATGCAAAATGCGGCGCGCTTCCATGAATCGCCCGTCGCGGATCGCTTCGCCCGCCATGTTCAACGGCTCCACGCCGGGACCAATGCCGTCGCGCACAATCTTGACGACCGTATCCAGCGCTTTTTCATCCCGCCCCATATATTCCAGCAATTTGTCGACGCAAAAAATCGCTTCGTCCGGCGCGCTTGCATAACTCATGAACAGGTCTCCATTTATCCGCGCAACGTCCAATAGCGGCCCGTCGTGCCTTCGACCGCCTTCAGGCCGAAACGCTCGGCGGCCCGGGTATCTTTCTGCACAACATAAAACATATCGCTCAAGGCAGAGCGCTGCTCTGCATAGTAGGTATGGCCGATGAAACTGGTATCCACGCCGCTGGCGTCGATGGTTTCGACACCGGGCGCCACCACCAGTCCAACTCCACTCTCGCCGGCGCGGGCATAACCGTGAATCGCCTTCGATGCCCGTAAAGCGGAGTCCTCCGATGAAGCATACAATGTCAGCGGGTTGGTGATCCCGGCCAGCGCTGGAAGCAGTTGCTGGCGGAAGACGTCCGCATCGATATCGGGTGCTGCCATGATCACTTCACGGATGCGGCCCGCCAGCTCGGGGTAGGCGGCGATGACGCTTGCCGTCGCACGGGCCAGGGCCCGGTTGCCCATGCTGTGCGCGAGCAGGTAAACGTGCTCGGCATCCGTTTGCTGCAGGAAGTCGGTCAGGAAGGCGGCCAGGTCGGCCTGCGTCCATTCCACATTGGCTTCATCCACTATATATCCCGAAAGCTTGCCTTGCGAGGGCCAACTGTAAAAAACCGCAGGGCCGTGGAAGGCGAGGTCATACGCCAGTTGCCCGGTGCGCCGGGCCGCGTCCTCGAATGTCGTACGGTAGCCATGCACGAACAGCAGGACGCTGCGCGGGCCGCTGGCGGCGATGGCCTGCTTCAGCTCGGCCATATAATGCTCGCGCTCGTGCAGATCGGCCGTCAGCAGCACCACGTGCTGCTCGGGGTCCTGGCGGAATTCCAGGCGCAGCAGGGAAGGGGACTCGAGTTCCCCCATGCGGTGGTCGCGCGGTATGCTGACCTCGCAAGTGCCATAGCGCAACTGCCCGCGGCCGCTGCCAAACAGGCGTGCCGGATGGCGGTCGCCACTGAGCTCGCGGTCGGTAGCGAAGTAGACTTTCATCACTGCATGATCGGGTGCGCCGTCCAGGCTGGCTGTCGGCGGCGTGCGTGCGCTGCGCCGGCGCTCCACTTCATCGATCAGGTTGCGCGCGGCTGCCCGCAGGTAGCGGTCGCCGGCCAGCCCGGCCGCCGCCAGGGCATCGCTCAGGGCGAACTGGCGCGAGCGTGAACCGGGATCCTCTTCCACATCGGCAATGGCATCGGCGACCGAGGGCGACTGCGCCGACAAGCGGGACTTCAGCATCTGGTAGGCAGCACTGATGCCACCCTCGCCGGCACCTGCCGTCACTGCTGTCGTAATGACGTCCATGCTCTTCTCCTGGCTGATTAATGCATATCTGACCACACACGCCACGCCAAGTCCAGCGCCGCGTGCATCTAGCGTTCCGCGGCCAGTTCCAGCCGGTTGACCCGGGCTGCCTTGTTGAAATCTATCGCGATCCGCAACGATTGCGGCTGACATTTCGCACGGTACACGTAAAGCCGGTCTTCGCCGAACACGTTTCTCGACAGCAGCTCGAGCTGGAAGGGCCGGGCGCATCCCTTCATGGCCGCCTGCAAGCCTGGCGCCGCCAAATAGGTGGCGCCGCGTTCGGTGAAGCGCTCCAGCGCCGGATGGCCGTCCGCCACCCCATCCAGCAGCTCGGCGACCTGGGCCGTCACATCGGGTTCCTGGTCAGGGATGGCCCGGGCCGGATGAAAGCACAGTAGTGCTAAAAAAACGAACAAAGCGTTCAGTTTCACTGACGACTCCTTCTAAGTTGCGCGCGCGCGTCTTGCGCGCTTCGATCTCTCGTTATACTCGCCTCCACGCTGTTGAGTGCGGCCCGGCGGGGCTTTATAAAAATACACCTAAATCTGCTTCAGGAGAGACTTACAACATGCGCTACACAACCCGCACCACTATTGCATCGATGGTCATGCTGGCTTGCGCCGGCCTGGCCCAGGCTGGCGAGAAAACCGTCGACAACCTGACCGTGTTCAGCAATACCAAGGCCGTTTCCGCGGAAGGCGTGCTGAAATCCCAGGCCGCCCGCTTCGGCCTGCCGGCCAACCTCAGCAACCTGCAACTGGCCGACGTCAAGGAATCGCTGACCGGCAAGCACTACTACTATCAGCAGATGCTGCACGGCCTGCCTGTCGACCGTGCCATGATCGTCGTCTCGATCGGCAAGAACGGCGACCTGCAAAAGATCTTCAACGAAACCCGCCACGTGTCCGCCAAGGTGGAAGCCGACGCTGTGAACCAGCTGTACAACAAAGCCCAGATCAGCGAAGACCAGGCGCTCGACAAGGGCTGGAAGAACATGAACGTCCAGCACAAGCTGGTCGCCGTACCTTCGACTTCCCTGGTATGGGTGCCGACCAAGGACGGCGTGCAACTGGCGCGTAAGGTCAATATCGAAGCCGAAATGCCGACCGGCGGCTTCGTGCAATACTTGAATGCCCACGACGGCAGCCTGATCGACTCCTACAGCACCTCGCTGCCGCGCTCGAACAAGAGCGGCGAACGCAGCATTGCAGCACGCGCTGCCGCGCCAGGCCAGGCGCTCGACCGCAAAGCCGCCACCGAGGCCGCCAAGGAAGCCGGCAAGGTGACCAGCGGCGCCGCCAAGACCGCCACGGCAACCGGCCCGACGACCCTGGCGCCATCGGGCATCAACGGCAGCGGCTATGCCTTCGATCCAGATCCGCGCACTGTGCTGAATACCGATGCGCTGAGCGACACCTCGGCTGCTTCGTCCTTCGATCCAGCCTACTCGACCAAGACCCTGCGCGACCTGACCGTCACTTCCGGCGTCTATTCGCTGACCGGCCCATACGTCAACATCAAGAATATCGAAGCGCCGAATACCGCGCCAAGCACCACCACCAACGGCGTCTGGACTGCCAAGCGCGGCAACAATGCGTTTGACGACACCAACGTCTACTTCCACCTGGACCAGAGCCAGCGCTACATCCAGTCGCTGGGCTTTACCGGCACCAAGTCCATCCTCAATCGTTCGATGGATGTCGACACCGATGGCGTGAACGGCGACGACAACTCGCACTTCAGCGGCACCGGCGCCACCGGCTACCTGGCCTTCGGCCATGGCTGCGTCAACGACAGCGAAGACGCCGACGTGATCCTGCACGAATACGGCCACGGCATTCAGGCCAGCATCAACTCCAGCTGGTCCGGCGGCGACACCGGCGCGATGGGCGAAGGCTTCGGCGACTACTGGGCCGCCTCGTATTCCTACAGCACCCCGAACGGCCAGGTCTACCACCCTGAGTGGGCTTTCAGCTGGGACGGCCACAACGCCTGCTGGGCAGGCCGCATGCTGAACCGCACGGACGCCAAGTACAACAGCGCCAAGTCTTATGGGGCACACACCTCGGTGACCGAAAATGGCGTCACCTTCCAGTCCGATGAACTGTGGTCCGCGCCGCTGTACGCCGCGATGACTTCGCTGATCGCAGCGGGCAAGCCGCGCGCCAATATCGACAAGATCATTCTGGAAGCGCACTTCGGCCTCGGCTCGAATGTGAAGATGCCTGCCATGGCGACCTCGATCGTGAACGCCGCCAAGACCCTGTTCCCGGCGGATCTGAGCTACGCCAACACCTTCCAGGCCAAGTTCCAGGCGCAGAACATCCTGTCGGCGAGCTGCACGCCGGTGTCGATGAGCGAAACGGAAAGCAATAACACCATTGCCACCGCCAACCCAATCACCCAGTCGTGCACGACCGCCAGCGCCAATATGGGTTCCAGCACCGATGCCGATTACTTCGCCATCACGGTCCCAGCCGGCAAGACGCTGACCGCGACCATGACCCCGAACGCTTCCTCGGACTATGACCTGAAACTGTACGACAGCGCCGGCACCCAGCTGGCGTCGAGCGTCAACGGCACTGGCCAGGCCGACAGCGTAACGCGCGCCAACTCGGGCTCGACTGCTGTAACTTGGTACGCCAAGGTGTATTACTACGGTGGCGGTACTGGTTCGACCAGCGGCACCTACACCTTGAAAGCCTCCTGGTAATTAAAGAGCGCACCCCCGCTCTCTGAACCGCCTCGCCCGTCAGGGCAGGCGGTTTTTTTTCGGCCAATTCGCTTACAATTGATGACGCTGAGTCCGATAAGAGACGAGAACATGCAAACTGACCTGGGCAAGTTCATCCTTGAAGAGGCCCCCGGCGGCATCATCGCCACCGACGCACACGACATCGTGTTGTTCTGGACCAGGGGCGCGACCGAGATCTACGGCTACAGTGCGGAAGAAGCGCGCGGCTGCCGGCTTGCCGAGCTGGTCGGCATGCCGGGCCATCCGGTGCGGCAGGAGTTCGGCGCCGATTTCGAGTATCTGCGGCGCCGCAAGGACGGCCAGGCGGTGTACGTGAGTGCAGCTTGCAAGCCGTTACATACGGCGCAAGGTGAGCTGCAATACGTCATCCACAGCCAGAACGATATCACCGACGCCAAGGCCTTGCGCGATGCGCGCCAGGTCGAGTCGCGCTACCGCGGCCTGCTCGAATCCATGCCCGATGCGATCGTGATGGCCAATTCGACGGGCCGCATTGTGCTGGTGAACAGCCAGGCCGAGCGCCTGTTTGGCTTCGAGCCGCGCGAGTTGCTGGGCAAGCCGGTGGAAGTGCTGCTGCCGACCCGCTTCCGCGGCGGCCACGTATCGCACCGCGCCCAGTATTTTGTCCAGCCGCGCACGCGGACCATGGGCGCCGGGCTGGAACTGTATGGGCTGCGCAAGGACGGGCTGGAGTTCCCTGTCGAAATCAGCCTGAGCATGATCCAGATGGAAGAGGGCGCGGTTGTGATGAGCGCGATACGCGACATCGGCGATCGCAAGAAGGCGGAGCAGAAGTTCCGCGGCCTGCTCGAATCGGCGCCGGACCCGATGGTGATCGTCAATGCGCGCGGCGAGATTGTGCTGGTCAATACGCAGACCGAGCAGATGTTCGGCTACCAGCGCCAGGAATTACTGGGCAAACCCATCGAAATATTGATACCGGCGCGCTTCGCCGGACGCCATCCGGCGGCGCGCAGCAGCTTCTTCGACAAAGCCCAGCCGCGCGCCATGGGGGCGGGCACCGAGTTGTATGCCATGCGGCGCGACGGGTCCGAGTTCCCGGTGGAGATCAGCCTGAGCCCGCTGAAGACGGAAGATGAGCTATTGGTGTCGAGCGCCATCCGCGATATCAGCGGCCGGCGCCAGATCGAACGCAAGCTATTGGAACAAAAGCTGGAACTGGAACAGGCCAGCAAGGCCAAGGACCGCTTCCTGCACAGCATGTCGCATGAGTTGCGCACGCCGCTCAATGCCATCCTCGGCTTCGGCCAGCTCTTGCATAATGAAAAATTGCCGCTGTCACAGCAGCAGCGCTATGGCTTTGCCGGCAATATCGTGCAAGCGGGGCAACATTTGCTGCATCTGATCAACGAAACGCTTGACCTGGCCAAGATCGAAGTCGGTGCGGTGACGCTCTCGCTGGAACCCGTCTCGCTGGACGACCTGCTGCACGAGGCCAGCAAAATGATCGAAGCAATGGCCGAGGCACGCAGTGTGACGATTTACCTGTGCGGACCCAGCGGCATATACGTCAAGGCGGACCGCATCCGGCTGCGCCAGATCGTGCTGAACCTGATGGGCAACGCGGTCAAGTACAACAGCAAGGGCGGACATGTGTGGGTGTCGCTGGGCCTGGGCGATGTGGGGCGGGCCTGGCTGTCGGTGCGCGACGACGGCCCCGGCTTAAGCGGCGAGCAGATGGCCGGCCTGTTCCAGCCCTTCAACCGCCTTGGACAGGAAGGTGGCTCGGAGGAAGGCAGCGGCATCGGCCTGGTGCTGAGCAAACGGTTGGCCGAGCTGATGAACGCGACCATTGGTGTCACCAGCGCCGTCGGGCAGGGCAGCACCTTTACTGTCGAACTCGAGATCACAGCGCCGCCGCAACTGCCGCAGCACGCCGAGCAGGAAGCGCCGCCGCCAAGCATACGCAAGCACCATGACAAGCCCTTGTTGCTGTACGTGGAAGACAACCCGGCCAACCTCAGGCTGGTGCAGGAAATCGTCAAGCTGCACCTGGATATAGATTTGCTGTCGGCAACAGACGGGATTTCGGGCGTCAACATGGCGCTCGAATACCGTCCCGATGTGGTATTGATGGACATGAACCTTCCTGGCATCAGCGGTCGGGAAGCCCAGCGGCGCCTTCGGCGCGAGGCCGCGACGCGCGATATTCCCATCATTGCGTTGTCAGCCAATGCGATGCCGCTCGACGTCCAGGCGGCCCTGGAAGCGGGCTTCTTCCGTTACCTGACCAAGCCGCTCAATATCGATGACTTCCTGGAAGTGGTGGGCGAAGCGCTCGAGCAAACGCGTTAAGCAAAAGTTTCACGTGTAACGGAGTCTGGAGTGAAAATTAATCTTGCGGTCTTGCTAGCGCTCGCTTCACTGTCGGGGGAGCCCCCAGTGCTCGATGTGCAATTTGCCGTGAAAGATGCCAACGGCCATGCCGTGCTTCATATTGCGCTGGCCAACCATCTGCAGCAGGCGGCCAAGGTGCCGCGCGCGCTGGCAACGGAAAAAGAGATGTTCGGCAAGCTATTCGATGTGCGCGATGCCGACACCGGCGAACCGCTCGAATACCAGGGCATCATGGTCAAGCGCGGACCGCTGACCGAGGCGGATTACCTGACCATGGCACCAGGGGGACGCCGCAATAACAGCATCGACCTGTCGCGAGCCTATGTGTTCAAGACTGGGCGGCATGCCTACACCATCGCCTACGCAGGGCATTACCTGTTGGACGGAAAGGAAATGCCGCTCATCTTGGGACCGGTACGTTTTGAATTTACCGGACGGTGAGCGGCGCGCCGCTGCTTAAGGCAGGGCAGGGGTGTTTTCGCCGAAATATTCGTGCGAGTCGGCGTTGTCGATTGCCTTGCTAGGATCGCTGATCGCGAGGCTCGCGGCGCCGGACTGGCCATAGACCCAGTCGTCGGTGCTGGCCACCACGTTAAAGTGGCTCATTTCGTGGATCAGGGTACCGCCCTTGGAATCGGTGCCCGACATCGGTGCGCTCCAGAAGGCCTTGCACACATAGATCGTATAAGGCTGGGTCGGATACACGTAAGCGTAGTAGGTTTTCTTGCAGCCGCAGTCGACGGTGATCGGTTTGTTGTCGAAAGCGTCCTTGATCGCGGTGAAGTGGGCCTTCACGGTCGAGTAGCGCCCGGCATCATAGGTGCCGAACCATTTGGTGTAGCGCTGGCCGGTCTTGTTGGCGCCCAAATAGTTGTTGGCGTCGTTCGACATGGTCTGCGCGGTGGTCCTGGCAGTGGTGATGTCCGCCTGCTGCGAAGCCGTGCAACGGTTGAACGACAGGCTGGCCACGCCTTCCACGGGCGCTGCCGGGGCCTTGGCGACGCTACCGCGCGGCAAGGTGCCCTCGATCGAGATGTTCAGCGCGTCCGATTGCAGGGTGTCCGACTGTTTCTTGTCGAGTGCCTTGCCGGCAGGGTCGACGTTGCTGAATAGCTTGGCGGACTTGGTGCTGTAGCGGATGGTGTAGTCGCCCGAGATGCTCATGTTATACATCTGCGACAGTTCCACCGTTGCCTTGTACGATTTGCCCGGCTGGATCACGTAATAATCGGCGGCGGTCGGCGCCGGGCGCTTGGCGTGCAGGCCTTCATAGGCTACCTTGGCGCCGTCGCGCGTCACGTCGAACAGCGACTCTTCGATTTCACCGAACGGCGTGTGCCATTTCAGGATGTATTGCGGCGAGGCGGAAGTATTGGTCAGGGTCACGTGGACTACTACGTCGTCGCGCGGGCCAAGGGCGCGCTTGTCCATGCTGATGCTGGCAGTCAGTCCGTCGGCCGCGTACGCGCCCAGGCTGAAGGAAGCTGCGAGTGCAAAGCCGCCAAGATGTTTCCAGTTCATCGGTCTCTCCGTCCGGTTGTGGTTGGGGTCTGCCAATCTTGACGGCGGGAGCACGGCAGTTCAACCGAAATCTTCGGTCCTTGTTAAAGCTGTCAACAAATCAACAACAGTATCGTTAAACCCTTAACGCGCCGCCGCACTTTGTCCCAGATGAGACATTTGTAACACTCTCAGGCGAGGCTTTGGCGCCGTATGCTCATCAGGATCCCGCAACACTGGCCAAGTGTACCCAGGGCAGTGCCGCCGTAGCTGAAAAAGGGCAACGGCACGCCAACCACCGGCACCACCCCGCACACCATGCCGATATTGATGAAGGCATAGGTGAACAGAATCATGGTGATCGCGCCTCCCAGCAGGCGGGAAAAACGCGTCGTGGCGCCGGCCGTGATCTGCAGGCCGCGCACAATCAGCAAGGCGTACAGCGTTAGCAGGACAACACCTCCGAGCAGGCCAAATTCTTCCGCAAAAACGGAGAAGATGAAATCCGTGGAGCGCTCCGGGATGAAGCCAAGCCGGCCTTGCGTCCCATCCAGCCATCCGCGGCCCGTCACCCCGCCGGCCCCGATGGCGGTCATGGCCTGCGTGATCTGGAAACCTTTGCCCATCGGATCCGCACCGGGATCAAGGAATGTCAGCACGCGCTGACGCTGGAAGTCGTGCAGCAGGTGCCAGACGATGGGGGTGGCAGCGGCGCCGCAAAGAACCAAGGCCGCCAATACGCGCCAGGACAAGCCGGCCAGCACGATCACGTAGAAGCCGGCCGCCATGACAAGCATTGCGGTGCCTAAATCGGGCTGCTTGGCGATCAGGCACACGGGAATGGCAAGCAGCACGGCCGCCGCCACGAACACCTGCCAGCCCTTGGCGCCGTCGGCCCGATGGAAGAACCACGCCAGCATCATCGGCATCGCAATCTTCATCATTTCGGAAGGCTGGAAATCGTGCCCGATGTTGAGCCACCGGGTTGAGCCCTTTTTCGTCACCCCGAACAGGAAAACAGCGACCAGCAGGGCCACCCCGATGCCATACAGCGTGGGGGCGTGGCGCATCAGGACCTGGGGCGGAACGTTCGCCGCACCCCACATCAGTAGCAGCGCGGTCAGCACATTGCGCAACTGGAGCTCGAAACGCCCCGGAAAATCGGCCGATGCCGAGAACAGGGTCGCCAGGCCTGCGGCCATCAGCAGCGCGACGATCGCAAGCAAGAGTGCGTCAACAGCCAGCGCCGGCCGCAGGCGGCGCCACAACGGGGTGGTGCCGATCATTGGAAAGCCTGCAGCCAGATAACGCGGCCGGCGAGCACTGCGAAGCCCAGGATTGAAAGCGCGCCAAGCACGAGAAGGCGGCGGCGGAATTGTTTCTGTTCTTTTTCCATGGCCGAAATTATAAGGCCAGGGCTAATGTTCCCGCACGTAGTTTCCGGGCGCGCTGCATAACCACGGATAGTCCGGGTGGGCTTGCGTTGCAGGCGTTCTCATCTCGCCGCAACGCGCATGCAACCATTCCGTCCAGTCCTGCCACCAGGAGCCCGCGGTCGGCGACTGCACCGCGAGCCAATCCTTGGCGCCGCGCCCTGCGATCAGGGGCGCGGACCAGAACTGCTGTTTGGCGCTGCCGCCGGGAGGATTGACGATGCCGAGGATATGGCCGGAGGCCGTGAGCACGTAATGCACCGGCGCCCCGACCAGGGCGGCGCTGCGATAGGTGCTGCGCCAGGGCGTGATATGGTCGGCTAATGCGCCGACGGCGTACAGGGGCTGGCGGATGCGGCCAAGGTCAAGTTTCTGGCCGCGTATTTCCAGCTGGCCGGCTTGTGCCAGCTTGTTGCCCTGGTACAGCTCGCGCAGGCAAAACGCTTGCGTGGCGCGCGGCTGGCGCGTGCCGTCGGAGTTCCAGGCCAGTGGGGCCAGTGCCGGCGCTGGCTCGCCAAGCAGGTATTTATGCACCACATAACGCCAGATTTGCGTATTCGGACGCAGCATGCGGAAGCTCCAGCCAATCTGCTGCGCATCGAGGAAACCTTGGCGCGCCATCAGGCCGTCCAGCATTTCCACGCTCTCTTCGTTGATAAAGCTGGCGATGTCGCCTGGTTTCGAAAAGTCGGTCAGTGTCGCCAGCAGGGTCCAATGCGCGACCGGGATGTCGCGTGCGGAACGGTGACGCCCGTTCAGCCATGCCATCAGCGCGGCGAGTGCCGTACCGCCGATGCAGTAGCCCACCGCGTGCACCTGCGGCACACCCGCAATCGCGCGCGCGGCCTCGATTGCGGCGAGGATGCCATCGAACAGATGGTCCTCGAAGGAGAGGCCAGACATCGACGCGCCGGGGTTCTTCCAGCTGATGATGAATACATCGAATCCTTGTTCGACCAGGTGGCGGACCATGCTTTGTTGCGCCGTCAGGTCAAGGATGTAGTACTTGTTGATCCATGGCGGCACCAGCAGCAGCGGCATGCTGCGCACCTGCGGCTGGACCGGTGTGTACTGGATCAATTCCAATAACTGGTTGCGCATCACGACGCGCCCCGGTGTCGTGGCGAGGTCCCGGCCAAGTTCGAAATGGGCTGGATCGACCATGCGCAAGTCGCCTGCCAGCAGGTCGCGCAGCCATTCTTCAAAGCCGAGGCGCAGGCTGGCGCCGCCGGTGTCGAATGCTCGGCGCAGCACCTGCGGATTGGTCAGCGGGAAATTGCTGGGGGCGATGGCATTGCACCAGTGCCGCAGCCAGAACGCGGCACTGTGGGCCGCGCGTTCGTCGACCCCGGGCGTGTCATAGATTTGCCGCTCAAGGGTCCGGGTAAAACCCAGGTACTGCTGCATGAGGCCATGGAAAAAGGGATTGCTGCGCCAGGTTTCGTCGGTGAAGCGGTCGTCGCCCTCTGCGGCCTCCGCCACGGGCGCAGGCATGCCGGTGGCCCAGGCGACTGTGGCAAGTTCATGCCAGGCGCGGGCCAATTCCACGGGATGTGCCAGCCATGCGGCGGCGACCTGGGCGAAAGGGTTTGGCATGAGGCCGAGTATAGACCTAATGCGCCATCAGCACCGGCAGTGTCATGGTCTGCAGGATCGTTCGCGTGGCCCCACCCAGCATGATTTCGCGGAACCGGCTATGGCCGTAGCAGCCCATGACCAGCAGGTCGGCGTCGATGTCCGCGGCGAACGAGAGCAGGGCCGAGCCGATGTCGATGGCGGTCACCTGTGACGACACTTCGACTTTGACGTCATGGCGCGCGAGATACAGCGCGATGTCGGCGCCAGGTTCGCTGCCGTGCGTATCGGGCTGGCGCAGGGCATTGAATACAGCCAGCGTCACTTTGCCTGCCTGTTGCAGCAGAGGGATTGCAGCGGTCACCGCGCGTGTGGCCTCCATGCTGCCGTCCCATGCAACCAGCACGCGCTTGAACGGCGCTTCGAAGTGGCCGGCGTAGGGCACAACCAACACCGGCCGGGCGCTGTTCATGGCCACATATTCCGGCGTTTCCTCCTCCATCGGCGAAATCGGATCGTCCGGGTTGACCTGGCCCAGCACTACCAGGTCGCCGTAGCGGGATTGCAGCACCAGGCCGTCTGCTGCCAGGTCGTCGATCAGGCGCGCCTCCACAGATGGCAGATCGAGCATCTGGCACTGGCTTTCGAAGCGCTTAAGGTTGGCGCGGGCATTCTCGCGGGCTTCGTCCATACATTGCGCGGCCATGCTCACGCCCATTGCGGTAGCATGGTCGGCGTACAGGTAGCGGGAAATGCCGCTCATGGCCGATCCCACCAGGTGCCCCTTCGACATCCGTGCGATCTGGCCTGCGAGGCGAACCCGACGTTCCGTATCCGCGGAGCTGTTGACGTGCACTACGACGGTCTTGTATCCCATGACGGCCTCCAGGTGGTTTGATGGGAAAAAGTCTAGGCTTTTGCGCAAATACGCGGCATGATCTGGGTCAATTTCAATCTAATCCGCGGGGTTGCAATGAGCAAGTTGCGAGTGTCGTGTTATGCGGTCAGCGTCGATGGTTACGGGGCGGGCCCGGACCAGAGCCTGGAACATCCGCTTGGAAAAGGCGGCGAACAGCTGCATGAATGGTTCTTCCCGACGCAAACCTTCCAGAGGATGCTTGGTGGAGGGGAGGGCAGCCTGGGACTCGATAACGATTACGCCCGGCGCGGGATGGAGAATCTCGGCGCCTGGATCCTCGGCAGGAATATGTTCGGCCCAGTCCGCGGCCCCTGGCCGGACGAGGAGTGGAAAGGCTGGTGGGGACCCAACCCGCCGTATCACACCCCGGTCTTCGTGCTGACCCACCATGCACGTGCGCCGCTGGTCATGGAGGGCGGTACGGTCTTCCATTTTGTGACGGGCGGCATCGAGGAAGCGCTGCGCCTGGCGCGGCAAGCGGCAAACGGCAAGGATGTGCGGGTGGGCGGCGGCGCGGCGACGATCAGGCAGTACTTGCGCGCGGGGCTGATCGACGAGATCCATCTCGCGCAGTCGCCAATCCTGCTGGGCGCCGGCGAGCCCCTGTTCGAAGGAATCGACCTTCCGAAACTGGGTTATAAGCTGGTACGGCATGAATCGAGTGCTGCCGCGACGCACCTGATTATCGCCAGGGAATAGAAAAGGGCGGCCGCAGCCGCCCCCTGTAACGAGCGCCGACAGGCGCTTAGCGCTGCTGCTTGCGGCGACGTGCGCCGACCAGTGCCAGCAGGCCCAAGCCGAACATGGCGGTGGTGGCAGGCTCGGGAACCACTTGGGCGGCGCCGCCGGTCGCGTCCACCAGGTAGTTCAGGTAGCTGTGCAGGACGATACCGCCGAAGTAAGTGCCGAAGGCGCCACCCACCAGGCCGTTCGGCGTGCCGCCAAAGGTATTGGTCGCAATCAGCATCAGTTCGCCATACTGCTCAACGAACGATGGGCCGCCCGAATCGCCGCCGCCAATGCCGGATTCGCGGTTGTTAGGCAATTGCTCGGAGCAAGCCAGGCCCCATTCGCAGAAGGTGTCATGGCCATTGCCGTCGAAGTCGGCATACCAGACTTCGCGAGCGCCGCCCCAGCCGTTCTCATCATCGCCATCGAACAGGTCGACAATGTTTTCGCCGGTACGCTTGATGCGGAAGTTCGGGCTGATGGTGTAGCCATTGATGCCGTCGCCCGACGTGCCATAACCGGCCATGATGATGCGGGTGTTGGCTTCCAGTTGCTGGCCAGCCAGCTTATAGATCTTGGCCGAAGCAGGAGCATCCTGGCCCAGGGTAATCACAGCCAGGTCATCGTTCACGCAGAAGCCGGCCACCCCGGCAGGGCAGTGGCCAAAACCTGCATAGTTCGGGTTCATCTGGACCTTGGTCGCGGTGATGATGGCGCGGCCTGGATCGCCCACGACGTCGGACGCGTTGAAGACTACGCGGACATCGCTGCCCGGCTTGTTCAGGTCGATCAGGGTGCCATTGCCGGTGGTATCCACGCAATGTCCGGCGGAGACAACTTGGCGCTTGCCGACCAGCGCGCCGGAGCAAATGTAGCTCTGGCCGTCATAACGGATATTGATGCTGACTACGCCCGAGAACGCGGAGCTGGGCACGTTGGCATCAACGTGTGCGGCTGGCGAATCAGGCAGCGCACCCGAGGTGATCAACGGCGTGATGGTGCCGCCTGGCGTTGCGTGCGCAGTGCCGCTGATGGCAGCGAAGGCGAGCGCAGCGCCGAGCAGTTTTTTGGTGATTGGTTTTGCCAAGATTTTATCTCCCTAGAATAGATGCTTTATGTGTGTTAACACATCGGCATGCTCTAGCAGAAATCATGCCTGAAGGAAAACATTCTTTTCTTTCAGGTACTTGCAAGAACGGATACCGGCCCGGGTTGAGCAAATGTAAAGATTTCCGACACTTTGATTGCAAATGATTACATTTCCAGGCCGGCCAAAGTTTAGGTACCGCAACGACCAAAAGTTAGGTACCAGCACGGATCTGCCAGGCTCGCCTGAACCTTAAAGTGCTGGACATCGCACTGCATACCGCAGGGTGAATGTCCAAAGGAGAAAACATGCGAGTCAAGATTAGCGAAGTACCGCTGAGCCTACGGCGACGCGCTGCCAATCACCTCGAATCGATCCGTGGCACCGATATGGCTGCCGGTCACGACCAGATGCGCCTTGGCGACCAGGCTTGCCCGGTCTACCGCCCCGATATCCAGGGTGTGGCCTACTGGGAGATCGAAGTGAAGGGCGTGAAAGAGTCCAAGGCGCGCGGCCACAATGGCAAGAGCAGCGGCCTGGGTTTCCTGATGCTGTCCACCGGCCCGCACGACGTGCCGATTCCGCACTGGAGCCTCGATACCGAGCCGCCAAGCTACGGCCTGGAGGCAAAAGGCAAGGGCAAGGGCATCGCCAAGATCCATAAGCTCGACTCGCTGGCCTATGCAGCGGAAGATTCGAAAGGCAATTACGCCACCCATATCGGCCAATTCCCGCCCAAGATCGAAGCGCTGCCGGGTACGCAGAATGCGCCGCGCCTGGGCGAATTCCGCGCCGAACCTGAGCACCGCACCGACGACGACAAGAATCCGCCAAAGCTGATGCATGTGAAGAACGACCGCTCCACGCACGGTATCAAGGCATCCGGCTGGAAAGATTGGCACGAGGCGCAGAAGGCCTTCCCCGAAACGTTCAAACCGCACCTGCAAAAGCTGGCCGAACATGCGCGCGGCCACTGGGACACCGAAGAATTGATCGACACCTTTGGCGAAGGGCTCCACGAAGGCCGGAAGATGACGGTCGCCATGCTGCAACCCGGCACTGCCACCCTGAGCGGCGAAGGCGCCAAGTTCGTACAGATGACAATGCTCGACCGCCAAGCCTCGGGCGTGATGCTGGAAGCGAAACCTTCCGGAGCCAGGAACGAGCTGTCTTTTGCGCTCGAGATCAAATATGTCGACGGCAGCAGCGAGACGCTGAACTACTTCATCGTCCCACGCGGCACGCCATCCAATAAACGCGACGTGGCGCCACACCTGGTCCCACAACTGGCAGGAGGTAAATAAACATGGCATGGACTTACTACTGGGCAGCCGGCGGCGGCGGCCAACAACCAGCATATAGCCAATTCGACTACAACGGCTGCGCCGTCGGTTGCGGACCTGTGGCCTGGGCCATGCTGTTCTGCTGGGCGGATTACCAGGCGGCCCACGGCAACGCCTACTGGGCTCCCCGTACCGGTATTTACCGCGTAGACGGCGGCCATGGCGCCGACGCGATTGCACCGCTGTACCAAGACAATGGCGTCAACAACGTCATCCGCGAGCTGAACGAGGAAGTCTCGACGTTCTGCGCCTTCGGTTCCGGCGCAACCTGCCCATGGGATATGCCGGGCGCCGCGAGCTACCTGAGCGGACGCACAGGCGCGACGATGCAGGCCAACTGGAACTCCTTCGGCATCAGCGAAGACGGGCTGCGCGACCAGGCTATTTCCTCGATCGTCAACCGCCATACGCCTGCCATTATTGGTACCGGCTGGTTGAGCCACTATCCACTAGCTTTCGGCTATGCCTGGCAGCAGCGCACGGTGCGCAAGTGCTTCATCTTCTGCTGGGACGAAACGGTGACCGACCGCTTCTTCTATGTCAACGAAGGGTGGGGCGGCGGCGGCTCCGGCGACTGGGTTGAAGCGTCGACCTGGTTCTGCGGCCAGCTATATCCTTGACCGCCTAGAAGCGGTAGCCGAGGTTGGCCCAAACCATGGGCTGACCGTCGCGCGGCTCGGATCGCGGCAGGCCGCCTACGGTGCGCCAGGCCGCGATCAGCGAGGCATTGATTCTGCGGTTGTCATATCGCAGCCCTAGGCCCGCCCCGGCCAGCGTGCGGTGGTTGCGGTCCGTTGTCCAGGGGTCGCGGTTGGCCGTAATGCGGCCGACGTCGTAGAAGAGATGCGGCATCCAGGGACCGGCAGCGTAGCGCAATTCGAGCTGCATCATTGCGCCGGCATCGCCGTAGCCTTCCCCGCTTGGATAAGCACGCACGCCATTGCGGCCTCCCAGCCCGAACTTCTGAGAAGAGTCCAGGTTCTTGCTGGCCCACTGGGCTGATATCCGCCCATATGCATCGACGTGCTCCGCGATCGATTGGATGCGCGCAAGATCGAGGTTCAACTTCGTGAAATGGCCGGCGGTGTGTGCCGTGCCCGCGTCTGCCGCGAGCTGGGCGCCGTCGAGATTGAGACGTCCATAGGTCCAGCCCAATGCGCCGTAGCTCACGCCGCCGCGCAACAGGGAATCCCGGACATCGAAATTGACGCTCAAGGGAATGCTGTTGCTGGATTTGTCGCTGCTGCTGTCGGTGGCTCCCTGGCGGTCGCGCAAGCGCTTATGTTCCAGCATGCCGGACAAAGTGAGATTGCTACGTTGCGAGCGGACAAGCGGGTAGCTCAGACCTGCGCTGCTTACATCGGCGGTACCGTCGGCCTTGAGGGCGGAAAAACTGTCGGCCAAAGCATAGTAAGAGCGTGCGTAACCCAGCCTGGCGCGTAAGCCCGATGCGCCCAGCGGCAAGGCATAGTTGGCCGAGCCGAACCACATGCTTTCGTTGGTGTACATTCCTTGCAGGGACAGCTGGTCGCCCAATGTGAACGGGCTGTCCACGTCCAGGCTCAGATGGGCGCGTGTGCGGCCGGTGTAGCGCGTCCCGTTGTTGTCGATCCCCACTTCGCCTGCATAGCGGTGATCGCGCTGGACTTCGATGGCGAGATCGCCTGTTCCCACTTCCTGGCCGGGCCGCACCACCGGTGTGCTGCGCACGCCTGGCTGGTCGTCCAGGATCAGGGTCACCCGTTCAAGCAGGTGACTTTCAATTACGCTGCCTGGTTGCAGCGGCGTCAGGAAACGCTGGGCTGCCGGACTTAGAGTAGGGTCACCGTTTGTGGTGATCTTTCCGTAGCGGCCTTCCAGAACTTCGATGCGCAGGACTCCTTGCTGCAAATCCTGTTGCGGCAGATAGGCGCGAGCGAACGGGTAGCCCGCAGTGCGATAGTAAGCAGAAAGTTTATCGGCAAGCGCAATCAGGCCGGCGAAATCAAAAGTCTGGCCTACGACAGGGCCGAGCACGCGCAGCAGTTCATCCTGAGCGATCAATGTGTTGCCGTTGATTGATACCTGCTTCAAAGTGACCGTGACGCCGCCAGGCGGAATCCGTGCCGGCGGCGGCGCTGTGGGAATGGGCAGCGCGGCTGCAGGGGAAGGCTCCCGCAGTGCGCGCTGGCCGTTTTCCTGCAACGGCTGGGGGCTTTGTTGCGCCAGGGCGGCCTGGGCGAAAATGGAGAAAAGGCTTGTGGTCAGAATGCTGTTAGCTGGTCTCATGTCGGCTTTCAACGCTGTCTGATTGGCAACTCCATTCTATCGTTACTTCTTGTCACTTGTCGAAGCGTTGTCGTTGCTTGTTACGGCAGCTGGCATCTGAATGCCGCCGGACACCACGAACACGCTCAGGAACTTGACGTCACGGCCAGCGGTCAGGCTTTGCGTAGCGGGCATCGTTTCGCGGCTGTTTGAGCTCGCGGACGCGCCGCTCGACTCGCTGACGTCGGTATAGTTCAAACCGCCGACGCTCAAGGATGGCATTGCCGGCGTCGCGCCGCCTTGCAGCGCTGGGCTCGCAGCTTGCGCCGAAATTGCTGCCTTCAAATCAGCTACGGGCGAAGGTTGGGCGACTGGTGCCGGCGCTGGCGCTGCCCCCGGTGCCGGAGTCGATGCTGGTGCCGGGGTTGCCGCTGCAACCGGCGCAGGCGCTGGCACGGCGACCGGTACAGGCGTTGGAATGACGACTTGGGTTTCAAGCGGCGGAACAGCAGGCGCTACCGGCAGTATCGGGGCCGGCGGGTCGACTGGCACCTGGACGACTACCGGAGCTGGCGTAGGCGCTGGGCTCGCTACTGGCGCTGGCGTTGGCGATGGCACTTGCAAAGGAGCAGGAGTCGGCAATGCGACCGGTGCCGGCGCCACCGTCAGGAGCGGCGCGGGCACAACTTCAGCCACCGGTGTCTGCGCCGGCGCCGGCAGCGGAACCTGCACTACAACGGGCACTGGCACCGGAGCCGGCACAGGAATCACCTCAGGCGTTGGCACGGGAGCAGGCGTTGGTGTGGCTACCACTTCAGGAGCCGGCACCGCCACAGGTTGAGGAGTTGGTGCCGGCGGGGAGACAACTTGAGGGGCCGGCGCCGGCGCAGGCGCAGGCGTTGGAGCCGGTGCAGGAACAGCGGTAATGTTGGCGGTTGTCCTAGCGTCGCCGCTGAGGCTGTAATTATGCGCGTCAGCGCCAGCCAGCACGAGGCCGCTTACATTCACGGCAATCCCTGTTCCGGGATTGCTTTGTGCGAATTGTGCTGCCGCTGCACCTGCATCGATATGCACTGCATCACCCGGCTCAACGCCCGACAGTGTCCCGTGAGCAGTCAACGAAGCGATCGTGCTGCCATCTTCGACTTTGCTTGCAGCAGCCACCCCGCTGATCGTCAGTGCCTTCGGCAGGATGGAAGCGTTCAAGCCACTCGGCATCACCAGCTCATAGTTGGAGGCGAGACCTGTGCCGTCACCCAAGGCGATGCCTGCCACGGAAACTGCCTTGTGATTGCCCGCACTGCGATCGACGAAAGACGCGGTTTGGCCGGAGAACGTCAGCGTCTCAGTCCCGATCAAGCCGCTAAGAGAACCACCACTAACTGTCGCGTTGGCCGTCGCATCATAGGTTTTATCGTTCGCAGTCATGCCGACAATCGTCAGTGCTTTCCGGGCGATCGATGCTGTGCTGCTTGCCTGGCCCGTGATCGCATAGTTTCCGGCATCGGCGCCGCCATAGGTGCTCGTGATATTGACGGTTTTGCCGGCAGCGGCATTTGCACTGGTAAACGCACCGGTCGCCGAAACGCTCAGGGTGTCGCCATCAACCAGGTTGGAAAACGCGGCATTGTTCGTATTCAGCTGTGCCAGCGTGGTGCCATCGTAAGTCTTGTCGACTGCAGTGATACCCGACACGGTCGTCGCACGTGGCGCGATGGTGGCGGTTACGCCAGTCGGGTTGCTGATGCTGTAGTTGGAAGCGAGGCCGGTGCTATCTGTCAGGGTCAGGCCGCTGACGGTTACTGACTTGCCGGCTCCCGCGTTTTTGTCCGCAAAGGTGCCAGCCATGCCGGAGATGTTCAAGGTCTCTGCGCCGACCAGCCCACTTAAGGTCCCGCCGTTCAGGGTTGCGCTGGTGTTGCCGTCGTAGGTCTTGTCGCTGGCGGAGAGGCCTGTCAACGTCAATGCCTTGCGGCTGATCGAGGCGGTCGTGCTGGCCTGGTCGGTGATGGTGTAATTTCCAGCGTCCGCGCCACCGTAAGTGCTGGTGATGTTGACAGTCTTGCCGCTGCCAGCGTTGG
>JBCNPK010000041.1:0-48364 GCA_039593355.1 Pseudoduganella sp. | reverse complement strand
CCTGGTCGTCGGTTTCGACGTACAGCTTTTTCAGGCTGTGGATCGATAAGGGTTCACGGGCGCATAGCAGCGCAGCTTCGAGGACTTTCTTAGCCTCTGCATTATCCATACACTACATTTGGTTGTGAAACTATGTAAGAAGGCGCCGGACCGCTACGCGCCGGGGCGAGAGTCTCAGTGGAGAGCGTTTTCAGGGCGAAAACAAGGCGGGCGACAGGCGCCGCTTCATCCAACTACGGCAATTGTACCTGATAAAACCCGCGAGAAGTGTTTTTTAGCTTAAGCAGCCAGGCGTTCGGACAGGATTGCCGAAACGCCAACAAATGCCGGATACTCGGCGGTAATCACATACGTCGGAATGGCCGCCAGGTAGTGATGGAAGCGCCCCTTTTCCTCGAAACGGGCACGGAAACCCGAACGGTCGAAGCGCTCGCCCAGGCGCGGGACGATGCCGCCGCCGATATAAATGCCGCCCGTCGCCCCGAGCGTCACCCCCAGGTTGCCGGCAATGGTGCCGAGCATAGTGCAGAAATGCTCGATCACATCGTCGCACAGCGGGCACTCGCCGGTCAGCGCACGGCGCGCGATTTCCGGCGCCGACAGTACAGGCTCCTCATGGCCGCGCTGGGCCACCAGGGCGCGATACATCAGCTCGATGCCCACGCCGGACAGCAAACGCTCGGCCGACACGTGCTTGAATTCGGTCCAGGCATACTGCAGGATCGCCACTTCCTCCGGATTCATCGGCGGGAAGGTCACGTGGCCACCCTCGCTCAGCAGCGCAGTCCAGCCCGCGGCCGATGGAATCAAGCCCGACACGCCCAGCCCGGTGCCGGCGCCGATCAAACCCAGCGGCGCGCCTGCCTGCGGCGCACCGCCGCCGACCTGGCGCTTCTGATTTTCGGCCAGCAGCGGCAGCGAACGCGCCAGCGCTGTGAAATCATTAGCCACCACCAGGACCTCGAAGCCGACCGCCAGGCGCAGCGCCTCGATCGAAAACTCCCAATGATGGTTGGTCATCTTCACAAAATCGCCATTGACCGGATTCGCAATCGCGATCGCGCCATGGCGAATACCCAGGCCGGCAGCGGCCACCACGTCAGGCAGCGCCAGGTAGGCCCGCAAGGCATCGGCCAGCGTGGCATAGGCCGCCCCCGCCAGCACGTGGATGCACTCGATGCGGCCAGGCGCCAACTCCAGCGCAAACCGCGCATTGGTGCCGCCAATATCGGCCAGCAGGCGCGGGCTTGGGTAGGCGGCAATCGGTGCGGAAGAGGTCTGGGCAGTCATGGGCACAAGCGTTTAAGTTGAGCCCTAATGCTAAGGGATTTATTAGCCGAGACGCAAGGATTTCTTTGTAGTTTGAGTACAAGAACCGGCAAAAGCTTACTGAAATACTACATTGCGGTATATGTCGGCAGTAGTATGACTACTCGCTTCAAGCAAAAATTCGGGGTCAGCTCCGGCAATCGGACATTTGTGCCGCAGCGCCACGCGCTGCGGCACAAATGTCCGATTGCCGGAGCTGACCCCGAATTTAGTTGGCAGATTCGCTTTCGCGGCGGAAGGCGGTGTTCCAGGCGTCCAGGCCGCCATGCAGCGGCTTGGCGCGCTTGTAGCCGTAGGAATGCAGCTGTTTGGCCAGTTTGGCGGCGGTGACGTCGTTCGGGCAGCTGCAGTAGACGATAATGTGCCGGTCTTTCGGCAGCGATTGGATCACCGATAGCGGGTCGCTGGAGCCGACCAGCAAGGCGCCCGGCACCGGCGGGTCAAGCTGCTGGGCGGTGGCGCTGCGGGCGTCGATCATCACCGGGTCATGGCCGCCTTCAAGCAGCTCTTTCAACTCTTCGATACTGATGCGCTCGGTCTGCATCGCTTTCTGGAAGCGGCGGCGCTCGATGAATTTGGCCAGCACGAACAAGGCCAGCAGGATGGCCAGTACCGTCAGCGCGGTCGAGCCCATGGTGGAGAGCACGTTCAGCACCTTATCGACATCGGCGTGGAAGTAGGCGCCGATGGTCAGGCCGGTCGCGCTCCACAGCAGGCCGCCCAGCAGGCTGAAGCCGAGAAAAGTGGGGACGCCGGTCCCGAGCGCGCCGGCCATAGGCGGCGCAATCGTATTGAACCCGGGGATGAACTTGGCCACCACCATCGATTTGGGGCCCCATTTGCGGAAGTTGTCTTCCGTCTGGCTTACGCAGTAGTCCGGCGACAGCGATATCTTGCACAGCAGCTTGAGGATGCGGCGACCGAAGCGGCGGCCGGCGCGGAACCAGAACCAATCGCTGATCAGGCAGGCCAGCATGGCCACGAAGAGCACCAGCGGAAACGGCGTGCCGCCATCGACAGCCAAGGCGCCGGCGACGATCAGTACCGGATAAGCGGGAATCGGCAAACCCATCTGTTCGACCAGCACCACGGCAAAGACGATCAGGACACCATACTGCTGCAACAAGGTAATAAGGTTAGCCATAGTTCGACTATGGTAGCGCAAAACAGCTCCTAAGGCAGAACCCCATCGACGTAATGCAGGCCCAGCTGCAGCTGCAGCATACGGAACAACTTGCCCTGCTCCACCGGCTTGGCCAGCACGTCGTCGGCACCGGCGGCCAGGGCCTGCTGGCGTTCGTCGCCAAAATTCGGCGACAACATCAAGACCACACGCGGCTGCGGCAGGCTGCGGTCGCCCCGCAGCCGGCGCGTGGTCTCCAAGCCGTCGCTGCCTGGCAGGCGCCAGTCCAGCAGAGCCATGTCGGGTTCCAGTTGGGCGAGCGCATCAAGCGCTTCGGGACCGCTGCTTGCCTCATGCACTGAGAAGCCAGCCGGCGCCAGCATGCTGCGCAACAGGTGACGGCTGTCGGCGCTGCCGTCCGCCACCAGCACGCGCCGCCCCTGGTCACGCGGCGCCAGGCGCGGCAGGCTGGCCGGCACCGCGCCCGCTCCGGCTTCTTCGGCCTCGATCGTGAAGTGCAATTGGGCGCCCTGGCCCGGCACGTCCTGCACTTCCAGTTCCCCGCCCATGATGCGCACATATTGGCGCGAAATCGCCAGGCCCAAGCCATTGCTTTCAACGGCGCCATCCCGTGCCATGCGCACCGCGAACGCCAGGCCATGGCGTCCGCCCGGCAAGGAGGTGCTGTGCAGGGCCAGCGTCACGTCGCCCGGGCGCTCCGTTTTCAGGGCGCCGGCGGCCAGGTTGAGCAGCACCTGGCGCAGCTTGGCGCCATCGAGCATCACGGCGCGGGGTGGGGCAAGGCATTCGAGTTTGAGTGCCACGCCGGCCCTGGCAGCGCGTTCGCCAATCATGTCGCCGACATCGCGCAGGAGTTGGGCCGCGTCGACCGCCTCGCGGTGCAGGCCGACTTCGCCCGCTTCGATCCTGGCCAGCTCCAGGATGTCGTTGATCAGCGTGAGCAATTGCTGGGCGGAGCTGTGGATGGTCGCCATATTGCGTTTCTCTTCCGCCGACATGGTGGAGGAATTCGCCATCAGGCGCGAAAAACCGATCACGGAATTTAGCGGGGCGTGCAAATCGTGGCGCATGGCCGACAGGAAGACGCTCCTGGTGCGGCTGGCCGACTGCGCCTCCGCTACCGCCACCGACAAGGCCTCCGTGCGTTCGGCCACCAGCTCTTCCAGGTGGCTGCGGTGGCGCCGCAGCTCAAGCTCGCCTTCAGTGGCCTCGGTAACGTCGATGCTGACGCCGACCATGCGTATCACCTTGCCCCGCTCATCGCGGAAGGAGCGCGCCATGGAACGCAGGTGGCGCAAGGCGCCGTCCGGGCGGCGGATGCGAAACTGCAGCGAGAAGTCGCGCTCCCCATTCAGCGCCGCTGCGACTTCGGCCCGCGCACGCGCACGGTCTTCCGGCACCACGCATTCCAGCCAGGCCTTGTAATTGCCTCCGTCCAGGCGGCGTTTCTGACCGTACTGGCGCATGACCTCATCGTCCTGCGCCAGTTCGTCGTGCAGCACGTCCCAGTCCCAGATGCCGATGCAGGCGGCACGGGTGGCCACGCTCAGGCGTTCTTCGCTCTCGCGCATGGCGCGGTAGCGGCTGTCGAGCAGGTCCCACATCTTGTGCATTGTTTCCCTGAGTGTGCGCAGCTCACCGACATACCAGGCCCGCTGCGGCGTGTCGCCGGCCAGGTATTGGCTGATCGCCTTCAGCGGCCGCAGGATCAGCAACCACAGCAAGCCATAGACGCTTGCCACCAGCACCGCGGCCAGCAGCAGGATCACCAGCAGGCTGGCCTGGCGCAGTTCGCGCAGCTCCTGCAACAGGTGGTCCGGGGTGACGAACACCTTGACGGTGCCGATGTTGGTCCCTTCCACCAGGATCGGGCGCTGAGCCACCAGCATTTCCGGCGTGGTGGCGAGCGGCCGGCCGATCTCCAGCGTGTCGCCGGGGCCGCGCTGCACCACGTAAGCGCGCTTGCTGCCGCTGGCATACATCACGATGGCATGCAGGTCGCGCTGGTTCATGCTTGCGCGCATGATGGCCAGCACCTGGTTTTCGTCCAGGTTCCAGGCCGGCAGCGCCACCCCCAGTGCCAGCTGGTCGGCGCTGATATTGAGCACGCGCTGCAGCTCCTGCCAGCGCTTGCCGCTCTCTGTGGAATACGAATAGGCGGCGAACACCAGCAGCACGGCGCTGACGATGGCCGTCAGTGCCACGCTTACCAATAATGCGATGGAGGCAACTTTGTTGGAACGCAAAGGCCTGCTCCAGTCAGGGCGCCGCGGCGTGCGGCGTTCGGGAACTCAGTTTGCCACGATCACGCAGCCTTGGGAATGGCCGCCAGCAGCGAGCGGGTATAGGGGTGTTGCGGATTGCGGTACAGCTCATCAGAATCGGCCATTTCCACCACTTCGCCCTTGTGCATCACCATCACCTGGTCGGAGATGTATTTCACCACCGCCAAATCGTGCGAAATGAAAATATAGGACAGTCCGAACTCGTCCTGCAGGTCTTGCAGGAGGTTCAATACCTGCGCCTGCACCGACACATCGAGCGCCGACACCGATTCGTCGCACACCAGGATTTCCGGCCTCATGGTCAGGCAGCGCGCGATGGCGATGCGCTGCCGCTGGCCGCCCGAAAATTCGTGCGGGTAGCGGTGGTAGGCTTGCGCCGGCAGCCCCACCCGCTCGAGCAGTGCCAGCGCCAGCTGCGCGCGTTCGGCATCGCCGGCGCCGATGCCATGCAGGCGCATGGGTTCAAGCAGGATCTGGCCGACCGTGAAGCGCGGGTTCAGCGAGGCGTACGGGTTCTGGAAAATGATCTGGATGCGGCGCTTGAACGGCTGGAATTCCTTCGCACTCATGGCCAGCAGGTCGCGCCCCTCGAACATGGCGCTGCCGCCGCTGGCCTCGTGAAGACGCAGCAGGGTGAGCCCGAGCGTGGATTTGCCGCTGCCCGATTCGCCAACAACACCCAGCGTCTTGCCGCGCGCGAGCATGAACGAGACTCCTTTGACGGCCTGGAATTCGCGCTTGCCGAACAGGCCTTCGCGCAGCCAGAAGCTTTTTTTCAGGCCGCGCACGTCGAGCACGATCTCGTCGCCTGGCGCCGTGCCGCGCAGGCCCTGCGGCAGCTGTTCGCCGCCGCCGAAGCGCCCTTCCATATAGTCCTGGATGACCGGCAGCCGTACCGGGCGCGCGTCGAGCTGCGGCCGGCAATGCAGCAGCGCGCGCGTGTACAGGTCTTTGGGCTCGGCGAAGACGGCACGCGCCGCGCCGCTCTCGCGCACTGCGCCGTGGCGCATGACGATCACCTCGTCGGCAATTTCCGCCACCAGCCCGAGGTCGTGGGTGATGAACAGTACCGACATCCGGTGCTTTTTCTGCAGGCTGGCGATCAGCTCCATGATCTGCTTCTGGATCGTGACGTCCAGCGCGGTGGTCGGCTCGTCGGCAATGAGCAGCCTGGGCTTGCAGGCAATCGCCATGGCGATCATCACGCGCTGCTGCTGGCCGCCCGACATCTGGCTTGGGTAGGCGTCGATTTTCGACGCCGGATCGGGAATGCCGACTTCCTCCAGCAGCTCCAGCGTGCGCTGGCGCGCGGCGCGCGCGTCCATGCCCATATGCAGGCGCAGCACCTCGCCGATCTGGAAGCCTACGGTGAACACTGGATTCAGCGACGACATCGGCTCCTGGAAGATCATCGCGATCTCCTTGCCGCACATGGCGCGCCGGGCGGCTGCCGTCTGGTGCAGCACTTCCCGGCCTTCAAACAGCACGCTGCTGTCCCGGTCGATGAGCGTGGTCTGCGGCGGCAGCAGTCCCATCACGGCCAGCGAGCTGACCGACTTGCCGCTGCCCGACTCGCCCACCAGGGCGACCGTGCGGTTTTGCGGGATATCGAAGGAGACGCCCTTTACCGCTTCGACCGTGGTCTTCTTATCGGTACGGAAGCTGATGCGCAAATTGCGAACCTGGAGCAGCATGTCATTTCACCTTGGGGTCGAGCGCGTCGCGCAAGGCGTCGGCAAACAGGGAGAAGGCCGTGACCAGCAAGGCCATGGCGGTGGCGGCGGCGGTCAGTTGCCACCATTTGCCGAGGATCAATTCATTCTGGGCTTCGTTCAGCATCGAGCCCCAGCTCACCACCCCGACCGGCACGCCAAAGCCGAGGAAGGACAGGATCACCTCGGCCTTGATGAAGCCGACCACCAGGATCGAAAGCTGCACCAAAGCCACGTGGCTGACATTGGGGAAGATGTGCTGGAACATCTTGCTCCAGGCGGAAGCGCCGATGGCATCGGCCGCCAACACATACTCGCGCCCCTTGTGCTTGATGTATTCGGCCCGGATCAGGCGGTACGGGCCGGTCCAGCCGGTCAGGCCAAGAATCAGGACGATGGTCAGCACGCCCTTCTGCTGCAGCACAGCGGCCACGGTCAGGATCATCAGGATCGAAGGGATCGCGGTGAACACGCTGTAGAACCAGTTGAAGAAGTCGTCCACCAGCCCGCCGTGGAAACCCGAGACGGCGCCGAACAGCGTACCCAGCCCCACCGCCAGCGTGGCTGCCGCCAGGCCGACCACGATCGAGGTCTCGCCGCCCTTGATGGTCTTCTTGATGATGTCGTGGCCCCACTTGTCGGCGCCAAACGGCAAGCTTGGCGCGCGCACGGCCGCCGGCCCGGCAACGGCCTTGCCCAGCGTGGCCCGCAGTTCGCGCAAGTCGGCCGCCAGCGGGTCGAATTCGTTGGCCGGCGGCGCCGCGGCGCCAGTTGCCCCGACCCCGGCCGTGGAGGCAACGGCGCCAGATGGCGCCGTTTGGGAGCTGCGCTGCGCGACGAAGGTGGGCGGCGCATAGTTCGCCGCAACCTCCTCCTCCCAGTCGGCGGCCAGCAAGCCGCTGGCAGACGCTGCAAGCAACAGCAGGAAGGCCGCCACCACCGCCAGCGCGCCCATGGCGACACGATCGGACCGCAGGCGGCGCCAGGCCAGCGTCCACAGGCCGGCTGAATCATGGATTGCGTGCATTGCTATCCTTATTTGAGCTGTACGCGCGGATCGACAGCCTGGTACAGCAAATCGGTCAGCAAATTAAACACCATGGTAGCTGCGGCGACGTAGACGGTAATTGCCTTGATGACCGGGAAATCGGAACGTTCCACTGCCAGGATCACTTCGCGCCCGATGCCGGGAATGCCGAAAAACCGCTCCAGCAAAAAGGCCCCGATCAGCATGGCGGGCAGGTTCGACATCACGTAAGTAATGATGGGAATCGCGGCATTTCGCAGCACATGCACCCACATTACGCGCCGTTCGGACAAACCCTTGGCGCGCGCCGTGCGCACGTAATCCTGCCCCGCCTCGTCCAGCACGAAGCTGCGGAACAGGCGCAAGGTCGGCGCCAGCGAAACCGCCAGGCCGATCAGGATCGGCAGCGCGGCGAAGCGCAGGTTCTCCAGCAAGCCCGAGCCCCAGCCCTGCACCGGGAACCAGCCCGCCTTGTATGCCAGCCAGTACTGGAACACGATGATGTAGACCAGGATGGAAACCGACATGCCGATCGTGCATGCCACCATCACGATGCGATCGGTCAGCGAACCGCGCACGAAAGCCACGGCCAGCGCCAGCGCGATACCCAGCACGGTTTCCAGCAGGGTCAAGGGCAGCAGCACGGTGAGCGAGGGGCCGAGGCGGGTCGCGATGATGTCCGACACGGCCTCCCCTGTGGCCCAGCTCTGGCCGAAATCGAAAGTGGCGATCTGCTTCAGGAAGATGCCGAGCTGGACATACCAGGACTGGTCCACGCCAAGCTGCCGGCGGATATTTTCGATGCTGGCCGCATCGGACATCTTGCCCGCGAGGATGTAGGCAGGGTCGCCGCCGACCCAGTTAAACAGCACAAACACCAGCAATACGACACCCAGCATGGTCGGCAGCATTTGCCATAGGCGGCGCACAAGGTAAGAAAGCATCATTTCATCTTTTGGCAACTATTTTTAACATCAAACAATACGTAATTCACTTACCAATGTTTCGTAAATGAGACGGTTCTTCCTAATTTTGTATCGATTTCCACTTTTCATTTGACGCAATCTTAGCCCGAATGATCTCATCTTTGCCGGAAGGAATCATAGGGAAAGTGGTTCCTCTAATGGGAGCACCGAACAGTAGTTAATAGCTGTAGCTCGTTTTTTATTCCAACTCTTTGGAGAATAGCAACATGATGGAAAAAGTCATGGCCCGTTCCGTGCGCATGATCTGCGCTAGCGGTATGGTTGCCACCCTGGCCGCCCCAGCCTTCGCGCAAGAAGCCCAACAGCCAATGCAGCGCGTGGAAGTTACCGGTTCGAGCATCAAGCGCGCAACCCAGGAAACCGCCTCGCCAATCCAGGTCATCAGCAAAGAAGACCTGATGAAGTCCGGCAAAGCCACCGTTGCTGAATACCTGCAAACCCTGACCGTCGACGGCGCTGGTTCCCTGCCAACCGGCTTCGGTAACGGCTTCGCCGCCGGCTCCACCGCCATCTCGCTGCGCGGCCTGGGCGCCACCTCCACCCTGGTACTGCTGAACGGCCGCCGCATGGCGCCTTTCGCCCGTGCCGACGACGGCCAGAAGAGCTTCACCGACCTGTCCACCGTGCCGATGCAAATCGTTGAACGCATCGAAATCCTGAAAGACGGCGCCTCCTCCACCTACGGTGCAGACGCTATCGCAGGCGTGGTCAACATCATCCTGCGCAAGGACTTCGAGGGCCTGCAAGTCAAGGGCGATACCGGCTGGTCGCGCTACGACGACGGCAAGCAGAACAAGGCTTCCATCACCTACGGCGTGGGCAACCTGGACGAAGACAAATACAACGTCGTTCTGAACGCGGAATTCTTCGACTCCGACCGCATCAAGAACAAGGACCGCGCCGACCGCGCCTATATCGGCCACGGCGATCTGCGTCCATACGGCTTCCCGGTTGGCACCCAGTTCGCAGGCGGCTACATCGCCGGCAACAACAACGCCTCGCCAAACCCAGCTGGTTCGATCCGCAATCCTGCGACCCTGGACTACGTGAGCCTGCCAGGCTGCGCCACCCTGTCCACCACCAAGGACCAGACCGGCGCCAACGGCGGCTGCCTGTGGCACCAGGACCAGTTCCGCGACATGCAGCCTGACATCACGGGCAAGAACCTGTACGGCCGCGGCACCTGGCAAGTCAACAGCGACACCCAGGTGTACGCTGAAGCCGGCTACTCCAAGCGCGATACCTCGTTCACCCTGACCCCACCGTCGGTGACCCCAACCGTGGCCTTCCCGCCGAATGCCGCCAACCCGCTGGGCTTCATCAACTTCGGTTCCCAGGCGCTGATGGCTGCGACCCACCCGCAGAACCCATACGGCAAAGCGACCCGTATCCGTTATTCGGCATTCGACGTCGGCCCAAGCACCCGCTCGGCCAACAACGAATTCACCCGCTTCGTGCTGGGCATCAAGGGCTCGGTCGCTGGCTGGGACTACGATGGCGGCGTGACCCACTCCAAGTCCAAGCTGCACCTGGACTACAGCAATATGCTGAACATGGCTGTGGTCAAGGCGGCCCTGGGCGACCCAACTTCGAAATACTTCCCGTACTACATCGGCGCGGAAGCTTCGAAGAACCCGGCTTCCCTGTACGCAGCCATGGTTACCAACGCGACTTCGGATTCGACCACCCAGCTGGACGTGATCGACCTGCACGCTTCGCGTGAACTGTTCGCCCTGCCAGGCGGCAACCTGGGCCTGGCGATCGGCGGCGAACACCGCCGTGAGAAGCTGTCCAACCCATCGCTGTCCGGTACCCAGGACGGTTCGATCAACGCTTCCTACGTGTCCGCTTTCGGCGACACCAAGGTATCGGCAGTCTTCGCCGAGCTGATCGCTCCAGTGCTGAAAGGTGTTGAACTGAGCGCTGCTGTCCGTTACGACAAATACGACCACTTCAACTCCACCACGCCGAAGGCCGGCTTCAAGTGGACCCCGGTGAAGTCCTTCGCCCTGCGCGGCACTTACACCGAAGGCTTCCGTGCTCCAGGCCCAGCAGAAGGCTCGCCACTGTCGCAATCGACCGGCACCGCAACCGTTGCCGATCCAATCCGTTGCCCGGACGGCGTGCACCCAGCTGCCGGCGGCGCTACCTCCACCGACTGCTCGATCGGCGTAGCGGCCGTGAAGGTGGGCAGCGAATCCCTGCGTCCAGAAAAGTCCAAGGGCTCGACCCTGGGTATCGTGTGGGATCCGTTCGACGGCACCAGCCTGGCCATTGACGCGTGGAAGATCAAGCGTACTGACGAGATCAACCCGCTGCCATACAACGAAGCGGCCGCCCTGCCGACCGCCATCCGTAACGACAACAACCTGGTCGTCAACGGCGTCGTGGTTCCGAACTCTGGCACCCTGATCCTGACCCAGGCTCCATACCGCAACTCCAGCTTCACCGAAGTGAGCGGCGTGGACTTCGACGTCAAGCAGCGCATCCGCCTGGGCGACTACGGCCGCCTGAACCTGGGCCTGGTGTTCACCCACACCGCATCCTGGAAGCGTCATGAGTCCGCAACCACCGTGTACCAGTACAACGGCACCCACGGCAATTGCGACACCTCGAACTGCGCCGGTACGCCTAAGAACAAGGCGAACGTGAATGCATCGTGGGACTTCCAGGACTGGAACGTGGCCGGTATCGTGAACTACCGTTCGAAGATGGACAACACCTTCTTCGCCGGCGGTCCATGCGCCTCGGTCCTGGCCAATGGCCAGCCTGGCACCAACGGTTGCAAGATCGCTTCGTTCACCACCCTGGACCTGTCGACCCGTTACAACTGGAGCAAGCAGCTGACCCTGTTCGCTTCGATCAACAACGTGTTCGACAAGATCGCTCCGCTGGATCCTCTGACCTACGGTGGCATGAGCTACAACCCGATGGACGCTTCCGGCGCGATCGGCCGCTACTTCAAACTGGGCGCTTCTTACAAGTTCTTCTGATCTCGTAAGCTGAGTCTGCCAAAAACGGCACCTTCGGGTGCCGTTTTTTATTCCCGCCGCAACGCTGTTGTCTACACAAACCAACAGTTTCAATGGATCGCAAACGAAAGATACATAGTCGAACTACTTTCCTTTCATCGGCGAACCCGCCGGCTACTCCCACCCAACTTCCAGCAAAACCCGGGCATCTCGCAACAATTTGCTTTACGTAGTTTTTTATAGTTTTGTAAAAAGTTGTGATTTGTTATGTCTGGAGTATTGCAAGCGATCCACTCTTGCCAGACAGTATTTACAACCAGACGCTTGGGTTTTACCTCATTGAACGCTGTCATTTTTCGGGAGAGATCACAGAATCATGATGAAAGAAAACACCTTATCCGGCGTCATTCGCGTACTTTGCGCGAGCGGCCTACTCGCTGCAGGGGTCGCTGCCCCGGCCTTCGCCCAGCAAACCGAGCAACCCATCCAACGCGTGGAGATCACCGGCTCCTCGATCAAGCGCATTGCCCAGGAAGGCGCCCTCCCGATCCAGACCCTGAGCCACAAGGACATCGAACAGACCGGCGTACAGAACGTGGCCGACCTGGTGGCGCTGCTGCCTTCCATGCAGGGCATGCTCACCGCCTCGGCTTCGATCAACGGCGGTGGCGGCGGCGTGCAGAGCGCCTCGGTCCACTCGATCGGCACCGCCTACACCCTGGTGCTGCTAAACGGCAAGCGCATGGCGCCGTACGGCACCGGCAGCGCCGTCAACCTGGCCTCGATTCCGCTGGCCGCGGTGGAACGCGTCGAGATCCTGACCGACGGCGCCTCGACGTTGTACGGCTCGGACGCGATCGCCGGCGTGGTGAACTTCATCCTGAAAAAGAATCAGACCGACCTGAGCATCGATGCCACCTACAACCGTCCGCAGCATAAGGGCGGCCAGAGTGCCAACGTGTCGATCACCAAGGGCTTCGGCAACCTCGACACCGACGGCTTCAATGTGATGCTGTCCTACAGTCACGACCAGAGCAAGGCGCTGAACGCCGACCAGCGCGACTTCGCCAATTCCGGCGTGCGCCGCTTCTCCATGAATGGCAAGAATTACGCCACCTGGCAGAACTCGATCAACTCGATCCCCGCTAACGCGGAAGCGGTCGACAGCCTGGGCGCCGACGAGACTTTCTCGCCTGACCTGATCAACAACGGCAAATGCAGCGGCCCCCATACCTTCGCGCGCGGCGGCGTCTGCCGCTATGACTATGCGGCCACGGTGGAATTGCTGCCGGAACTGAAGCGCGACAGCCTGTTCACTTCCGGCCAGTTGAAGATCTCGGACAAGACCCGCCTGAGCGGTGAGTTCGTCTATTCCAAGTTCACCAGCACCGCGCGTTATGCCGCTCCGGCGCAGCCGCTGACCATCATGTCCACCGACACCACGACCAACATCAAGACTGTCAGCCCGGTCTACATCGTGCCCTACAAGGCATCGGTCGAGCCGCTGCTGGCGAGCCAGGGTGTCGACCCGAACCAGGTCACCGATGCATGGCTGTATTTCCGCGCGCTCGACGCCGGCGGCCGTACCGACGACTGGGGCACCAAGGCCATGCACTTCTCGCTGGCATTGGATTCCGAAATGGCGGGTTGGGACGTGGGCGCAGGTTATACCCACTCCGAAAACAAGCAGACCGACGACGCCGCCGGCGGCTACATGAGCGGCGACAAGTTCGAGGCCCTGGTCAAGTCCGGCGCCTACAATCCCTTCATCATCAACCCGAATGCCAGCGCGATCCTGGCGCCGGCCGTGCTGCGTGAAAGCCTGGAAATCATCAAGTCGAAGCTCGACGTATTCAGTGCCCACGCATCGCGCGAAATCTTCGCCCTGCCAGGGGGCAACGCCGCGCTCGGTCTGGGCGCCGACTACACCATCCAGCACTATGATGACCAGCCAAGCAAGATCCTGATCGGCCCAGGCCCTGGCAATCCGGGCTGGACCGATACCGTGATCGGCGGCGGCACCGGCTCCCAGCCGTTGAACGCCAAGCGCAGCAACTGGGGTTCCTACGCCGAACTGCAAATGCCGGTGATCAGGAACCTGGACTTGACCGCTTCGGCCCGCTACGACAGCTATGAGGCAGTCGACAAACGCAACGTCAGCTACGATGCGAACGGCAACGTCTCGCCAGCCGGCAAGCAAGGCAATGACGTTTCGAAAGCGACTTACAAGCTGTCGGCGCGCTGGCAACCTTCGCGCCAAATGATGCTTCGCGCGTCTTATGGCACGGGCTTCAAGGCACCGACCATGAACAATATCTCCGACCCGCTGAAGAATGCCGGCTCGTCGAACTTCTTCGACTGCCCGGCGATCATCAAGAACAATCCGGCCGATCCGCGCAACCACCTGTGCCGTGGCATCCAGGAATACGGCCTGCTGACCATCGGCAACCCGAATACGGGTGCCGATGCGCTCAAGCCTGAGACCTCGAAACAGGCATCCATCGGCATGCGCCTGGAGCCGATCGATTCGCTGTCGCTGGGCGTGGACCTCTGGGACGTCAAGCTGAAAAACCAGATCAAGTCCTTGTCGCAGGATATGCTGTTCGGTACCGATGCCCTGGCCGACAAGTATGCCGTCAGCTACTTCGATCCGATCCAGAAATCGAACGTGCTGGTGATGATCCAGCAGCCGCTGAACCTGGCCAGCTCGCGTTACCGCGGTATCGACCTTGAGGCGACGCTCCGCAATGACACCCCGATCGGCAAGCTGACCACCAACTGGACGGCAACCTATATGCTGAAAGCGGAAAAGACCGTGCCCGATCCAGATGCATCCGGCGGGCTGCGCACTGAAAGCAGCGTGGGCCGCTTCGATTCCTACGACGACGTGACATTCCGCTGGATTTCGCGCCTGGTGTTCTCGCTGAAGTCTTCCGAACAGTGGGCCAACTCGCTGACCGTGAACTACAAGTCCGGCTACGCCGACAAGGAATACGTCGAAGACGACGGCCGCATCCGGGTGGTGAACGACGACGGCACCCTGGGCGGCTATACCGACCTGAAAGGGCGCCATGTGAAGTCCTACACCACCCTCGACTGGCAGTCCAGGTACATCTTCAACAAGAACTGGGCGGTCACCGGCGGCATCCGCAACCTGCTGGACAAGGATCCACCGCTGTCGATCCGCGATACCGGCGGCGGCAACCAGGTTGGCTACGACGGGCGCTACACCGACCCGCTGGGCCGCACCTTCTACCTGACTGCCAACTACAAGTTCTAAGCCACTCCTGTCAATCCCCGCCCGCGCAAGCAGGCGGGGATTTTCTTTTTTTGTCGCCAAATCACAACAACTCACATTTGGTAACAAATTTCATAAAAGTAAATTTCATCAGTAAATCACTGAACAATTACGCACTTTTAACGTAATTTTCATTAAATATCGCCCAATTGCATACAAATTCGATAATTTTCTGTAGAAGATCATCAAATTGACAGGTTGCAACCCCGAATGCTCCCATATGGCCGGGTCAAAAGCCCACCATTAAAGATTATCTCGGGAGTAACAAAATATGTTGAAGGAAACCATCCTGTCGCGCTCGGTCCGTCTGGTCTGCGCCGGCGGACTGGCGCTGGGCATGACTGTCGCCACGGCACAGGAAGTCCAACGTGTGGAAATCACCGGTTCCTCGCTCAAGCGCGTCGATTCTGAAACGGCCCTGCCCGTCCAGGTGCTGAGCAAAGCGGAAATCAGCCGCAGCGGCGCCACCAGCACCCAGGAACTGCTGAACAGCGTGACCGCCCTGTCTTCCATGGGCGGCACCAACAATGCCACCGGCGCCGGCAATTCCACCTATGGCCGTTCGTCCGTATCGCTGCGCGGCCTGGGCGAAGCACGCACCCTGGTGTTGGTCAACGGCCGCCGCCTGGCAGCCTTTGCCGGCGGCGGCGGCGCTGCCGTCAACGTCAATGTCATCCCCCTGGCTGCGATCGAACGCGTGGAAGTGCTGAAGGATGGCGCGTCCGGCGTGTACGGCTCGGACGCCGTGGCGGGCGTGGTCAACTTCATCCTGAGCAAGAACTTCGAGGGCCTGGAGCTGAGCGCCGGCTACGGCACCCCGACCCGCGAGGGCGGCGGCCAGAACAACAAATTCTCTCTGACCACTGGCTTTGGCAATATGGCCGAGCAGGGCTACTCCGCCGTGGTGTCGCTGTCTCTGGAGAAAGAACGCGCGCTGTACGGTTCCGAGCGCGGCTTCGCCAGCAACGGCGTGCGTCCGCCATTCTTCATCAACGGTGCAAACGGCCAGGGCAATATCGAAGGCGCCATCGACCTGAGCAAGCCATACCCGCAGGACAACCGCGTTGCCGGCTTCGGCGGCAACCAGACAGCAGGCTATGGCAACCCGCTGGCGGCGCTCGACAAATGCGCCGACATCCAGATGTTCAAGGATCCGGGCACGACTTCCCATGGCGCGCCATTCTGCTCGTTCGACAGCGCCTCGTTCGTCGGCCTGGTGCCGAAGCGCGAACTGCATAACCTGACCGGCAACTTCGCCTACAAGCTCAACGACGATCACCAGCTGTTCGCCGACATGCTGTACTCGGAAAGCGAAGTGACCCAGCGCTTCCAGGGCAGCCCGATGCGCCGCAGCTTCCTGACCTCCGACGCTGAATTCGCCAAGCAAGGCGTGGAACCGGAGCTGCTGCTGTACCCAAGCAACCCGGCTTACCAGACCATCGCCGCGCCTTACCTGGCCAGCCAGGGTTTCAACAGCCTGATCGGCCAGCCGCTGGCAATTACCGGCCGCGTCTTCGACTTCGGACCACGCACCAGCGTTGACAAGGCGCGCCAGTCGCGCATCGTGATCGGCGCCAAGGGCAGCGTGGTTGGCCAGGACTACGAAGTGGCCCTGACCCGCAACCAGTCGAAGCTGCACGGCACGGTACCGGATGGCTATTTCTCGCAAGTGGAATACGCCAAGATCATCAACGATCCGTCCAACAACTGGAATCCATGGGCCAGCGGCGGCGTCCAGACCGGTGCCCTGGCGAACAAGCTGCAGCAGGCCAAGTACACCGGCGACACGCTGAATGCGAAGTCCACCTCGACCCTCTTCGACGGCAAGCTGAGCGGTGACCTGCCAAGCCTGGCCGGCATCACCGGCCAGTACGCCGTGGGCGCCCAGTACCGCGACGAGAAATACCAGACCACCCCTAGCGCAGCGCTGGAATCGGGCGACATCGCTGGCTTGGGCGGCAGCGAGCCACCTGTCGACCGGTCGCGCAAGATCAAGTCGCTCTTCGGCGAAACCAACTTCCCCGTGCTGAAGACCCTGGACGTCGGCGCCGCTGTACGCTACGACGACTACAACGACGTCGGCAGCAGCACCAACTACAAGGCCAACCTGCGCTGGCAGCCGGTCAAGCCTGTGCTGGTGCGCGCCTCCCTGGGTTCGGGCTTCCGCGCACCGACGCTGACCGACCTGTGGACCCCGCAGACCATCGGCACGTCGGCATCCTTCGTCGACAAGACCACCAGCAACTCGTCGCAGCAGGTGAATGCGCTGTCCGGCGGCAATCCAAACCTGAAGCCGGAAAAATCGAAGCAGCAGTCGATCGGCCTGGTGCTCTCGCCGCTGAATAACCTGACCGTTGGCGTGGACTGGTTCCACGTCAAGATCGACGACATCCTGGCCACCCCGTCGGCACAGGAAGTGGTGTCGGGCTTCCGCGCCGGCAATCCGGCCTACAAGAACCTGGTGACCCTGGACGGCAACCAGGTCGACAGCATCATCACCACCCTGGCCAACACCGGCAATGCCGACGTGAAGGGCGTGGACGTGTTTGCCCAATACCGCCAGAACACTTCGATCGGCCGCTTCGACGTGTCCCTGAACGGCACCTACATGGACAAGTTCGACCAGACCAGCCCTGGCGGCGTCGTCTCGCATAAGGTCGGCACCATTGTCGACAAGGACGGCAACCCTGTGCTGGGCGCGGACAACGGCGGCGTCGTGCTGCGCTGGAAGCATGCCCTGTCGGCCACCTGGAGCCAGGGCCCTTGGGCTGTGACCGTGACCCAGAACTTCACCCAGCGCTACGAAGCCGGCCACGACATGGACGACAACCGTACTTTCGTGCCGTCCTACGCCCTGTACGACCTGAACGTGAATTGGAAGGCATGGAAGTCGCTGGTGCTGAATGCCGGCGTGCGTAACCTGTTCAACAAGGATCCTGCGCTGTTCGTGCCGGTATCCAACCAGTTCCAGAACGGCTACGACGTGACCCAGTACGACCCGCGCGCCCGCGTTGTGTACGTATCGGCAAACTACAGCTTCAAGTAATCCCCACGGGAATAAAAAAAACCCGCCTGCGCAAAGCATGGCGGGTTTTTTTACGGCCTGCGTGCCGCTTATTCGCCCTGCAGGCGGCGCTGGCGCACGGCTGCCGCCAGGTTCTCCAGCACCTGCACGCTGGTATCCCAGTCGATGCAGCCGTCGGTGATCGACTGGCCATAGGTCAATTCCTTGCCCGGCACCAGGTCCTGGCGGCCGGCCACCAGGTGCGACTCCACCATCACCCCGACAATACGGGTGTCGCCGCCCGCCACCTGCTGGGCGATATCGGCGCACACCGGCACCTGGTTTTCCGGTTTCTTTGAAGAGTTGGCATGCGAGGCATCGATCATCAGGCGCGCCGCCAGGCCGTAGCCCGAGATGGCCTTGCAGGCTTCTTCCACACTGGCCGCATCATAGTTCGGCGTCTTTCCGCCGCGCAGGATGATGTGGCAGTCTTCATTGCCGTTGGTCGAAACGATGGCCGAGTGGCCGCCCTTGGTCACCGACAGGAAATGGTGCGGCTGCGAGGCCGCCTTGATCGCTTCCACCGCGATCTTGGTATTGCCGTCCGTGCCGTTCTTGAAGCCCACCGGGCAGGACAGGCCGGAGGCCAGCTCGCGGTGCACCTGCGATTCGGTGGTGCGGGCGCCGATCGCGCCCCAGGAAATCAGGTCGGCGATGTACTGCGGGCTGATCACGTCCAGGAACTCGGTGCCGGCCGGCAGGCCCATCTCATTGATGTCGCGCAGCAGCTCGCGCGCCATGCGCAAGCCGTCATTGATGCGGAAGCTGTTGTCCATGTATGGGTCGTTGATCAGGCCCTTCCAGCCCACGGTGGTGCGCGGTTTTTCGAAATACACGCGCATCACGATTTCCAGGTCGCCCTTCAGGCGGTCGCGCACGGCTACCAGGCGTTTCGCATATTCCATGGCCGCTTTCGGATCGTGGATCGAGCAAGGGCCGATCACCACCATCAAACGGTCATCCTGGCCGTGCAGGATGCGATGCAGGGCGACGCGCGCTGCGGATGCCGTGGTGGAGGCTGCTTCCGTGCATGGAAACTCGCGAATCAGGTGCGACGGAGGCGTCAGCTCCTTCATTTCACGGATGCGCAGGTCGTCGGTACGTTGCATGATGGTTTCTCCTGGACTCAAATAGAATTAAGTAAAAAAAAACCGCCATTTCTGGCGGTTTTCCTGGTATCTGCTGGGATCTCGTTTTTGCTGCTACGTGAACCGGCCGCTACTCCACCGCCTTTGGGTTGGAATTGCTAAAGTAAAAAAAGCCGGTAAAAAAGTGCAGGTGCATGGTGAGTTCCGTGAATTTCAATTCACTATAACAACAGTTAGACACTATTGCAAGCGGCTTTAAACCGTACCTTTAATCAGGCTCGCCACCTTGGTGGTAATGATATCAACCGCCGGTCCATTCGCCCCGTGCGGCAGGATCACGTGCGCATGGCGCTTGGTCGGCTCGATGAACTGCTTATACATCGGCCGCACGGTTTCCAGGTATTGATTGATCACGCTCTCGGTACTGCGGCCGCGCTCCGCGATATCGCGCTGCAGGCGGCGGATGAAGCGCACGTCGGCGGCCGTGTCGACGAATATCTTCAGCGACATCTGCTTGCGCAGGTCGGCGTCGTACAGGGCGAACAAGCCCTCGATCACGATCACCGGCGCCGGCTTGACGGTAATGGTTTTCGTGGTTCGGTTATCGATGGAGAAATCGTAGACCGGCATTTCGATCGCCTCGCCCGCGCGCAGTTTTTGCACGTGCTCGATCATCAGCGGCCAGTCGAAGGCCTCCGGGTGGTCGTAATTGACCTTGCGCCGCTCTTCCGGCGCCATATGGGTCTGGTCGAGATAGTAATCATCCTGCAACACGACCGACACGACGTCGGAACCGAAGGACGACAGGACTTCCCGCGTCACGGTCGATTTTCCGCTGCCGCTGCCGCCCGCGACGCCAATCACGAAGGGTTTGTTGATCGAATTGTTCATGTGATGTCCATCCCGGGCGAAAAAAAACCGGGTATTTTACCCGGTCTTTGGTGGTGGCAGCTTAAGCTGTGCCGCCGACGGTTACGCCATCGAGACGCAAGGTCGGCTGGCCGACGCCGACCGGCACGCTCTGGCCTTCCTTGCCGCACACGCCCACGCCCGGGTCGAGCTTCATGTCGTTGCCGATCATGGTGATGCGGTTCATCACGTCCGGGCCGTTGCCGATCAGGGTGGCGCCCTTGACCGGATAGGTCACCTTGCCGTCCTCGATCATGTAAGCCTCGGATGCCGAGAACACGAACTTGCCGTTGGTGATGTCGACCTGGCCGCCGCCGAAGTTGACCGCGTAGATGCCGTTCTTCACCGACGCCAGGATCTCCTGCGGATCCTTGTCGCCGCCCAGCATATAGGTATTGGTCATGCGCGGCATCGGCAGGTGGGCGAACGATTCGCGGCGCGCATTGCCGGTGACGTTCATCTTCATCAGGCGCGCATTCATGGTGTCCTGGATGTAGCCCTTCAGCACGCCATCCTCGATCAGGGTGGTGCACTGGGTCGGGTTGCCCTCGTCGTCGATGTTCAGCGAGCCGCGGCGGTTGGCCAGCGTGCCGTCGTCGACCACGGTGACGCCCTTGGCTGCCACGCGTTCGCCAATACGGCCGGAGAAGGTGGACGAACCCTTGCGATTGAAGTCGCCCTCCAGGCCGTGCCCGATCGCTTCGTGCAGCAGGATGCCCGGCCAGCCAGGGCCCAGCACCACGGTCATAGGACCGGCAGGCGCCGGACGCGAATCGAGATTCACCAGTGCCGACTTCACCGCATCGGTTGCGTACTGGTCGAGCAGCGCATCGGTAAAATAGCCGTATTCATAGCGCCCGCCGCCGCCGGAGGAGCCGACTTCGCGCCGGCCGTTCTGCTCCACGATCACGGTCACCGAAACGCGCACCAGCGGGCGGATGTCCGCCGCCAGCACGCCGTCGCTGCGCACCACCAGCACCACGTCGTACTCGCCGGCCAGGCCCGCCATCACCTGCACGACGCGCGGGTCCTTGGCACGCGCCATCTTTTCCACGCGCTCCAGCAGCTTGACCTTGGAGGCCGCATCGAGCGAGACCAGCGGGTCGTGCGGCATGTACAGCGAACGGCCGCCGACCGGCGTCATCTTGCCTGCAACCTTGACCTTGCCCGAGCCGGCGCGCGCGATGGTGCGCGTAGCCGCCGCCGCGTCCAGCAGCGCAACTTCGGAAATCTCGTCGGAATAGGAAAAGGCGGTCTTGTCGCCCGACACGGCGCGCACGCCCACGCCCTGGTCGATCGAGAACGATCCGGTCTTGACGATGCCCTCTTCCAGGCTCCAGCCCTCGTTCTTGGTGAACTGGAAGTACAGGTCGGCGTAGTCGACCTTGTGGGTGAACATGCTGCCCAGTGCTTTCAGCAGCTTGCCTTCGTCCAGGCCGAATGGCGTCAGCAGGATGTCTTTCGCTGCGGCCATGGCGGACAGGTTGGGGTCGAATGGTTTCATATCGGAATCTTTGTTTGGGTGGTACTTAAGCCGGATTTTAGAGGATTCGGTGTTTCAGTGCAGGCAGGCTCTCGCGCACGCCGTGCACAAAGGCCGGGTCCAGCTCGCCCGAGACGACGCCCTCGCCTTCTGCCAGCACGGCCTTGATCTCGCCCCAAGGGTCGACCAGCATCGAATGGCCCCAGGTACGGCGGCCATTCACGTGGCTGCCGCCCTGCGCCGCCGCCAGCACATAGCACTGGTTTTCGATGGCGCGCGCGCGCAGCAGGATTTCCCAGTGCGCCTTGCCGGTTGTGTAGGTAAAGGCGGCCGGCACCACGATCAGGTCCAGCGGCCCCATGGCACGGTACAGCTCGGGGAAGCGCAGGTCGTAGCAAACCGACATGCCGACCTTGCCCACTGCCGTTTCAACAGTGCCGACTGTCTTGCCCGGCACGATGGTGCGTGCCTCGTCGTAAGATTCGCTGCCCTTGGTAAAGCCAAACAGGTGGATCTTGTCGTAACGGCCAACATGCTTGCCATCCGGATCGTAGACCAGCGTGGTATTGATGACACGCCCGGGATCGTCGGAGGCCAGCGGCAGCGTGCCGCCCAGCAGCCAGATGCCATGCTCGCGCGCCATGGCCGACATGAAATCCTGGATCGGTCCCTGGCCCAGCGGCTCAGCCTTGGCGACCTTGTCGCTGTCGCTCATGCCCATGATGGCCCAGTACTCCGGCAGCAGCACCAGCTTGGCGCCCTGCGCGGCGGCTTCGCCGATCAGGCGCGTGGCGGTGGCGATATTCTCTTCCACAACGGGCGTGGAAACCATCTGGATTGCAGCGACTTTGCTCATGGTGGCGGCTCCTTGGGGCTTTCTATCTTGGTGATGACCGGCGCCTTCCATGGCCCGGTCACCTGCATCTGGTAGGTCAGCGCCTTCATCACTGGCGCGCTGAGGAAGAGCTGCGCCAGGTAGCTGCCCAGGCCGATCACCGGGTTGACCGCCAGCGCATACACCAGCGGCGCAGTACCCAGGTTGACCTGAGGGATCACCACCACGCGCAGATTGGTCGATTCATTGGCAATGTCGGCCGTGCCATCCATCAGCACCGTGGCCTGCACGCCGTGCATTTTCAGGTTGTCGGTCTTGACAACGCCGTGGTTGATGGTGGCGTTGGCCGTTATGCCATCAAACTGCAAGCCCTCCGAAAACACGTCGCCAAAATCCAGCTTGAGCAAGCGCGGCAGCGCTTGCAGGCTCAGCACGCCGAGCAGCTTGGCCGCGCCCGGATCCTGCTTGAGGAACTGGCCCTTCTCCACGTTCAGCGCCAGCGTGCCCGACAGGCTTGGCAAATCCAGGCGATACGGCAGGCCCTTCCAGGCGATATCCCCGCTCAGTTTGCCTTTCCCGTTGCGCAGCGTGTCGGCAAAACCGAAGCGTTCCAGCAGCTTGCCGGCGTTGTTGATCTCCATATTGAAGTTCAGCGCCGTATTGTGCTGGCCATCCCTGGTTTGCCAGCGGCCAGTGCCGTTCAGCTCGCCATCCGCATTGATCAGGGAGAGCTTGCTGATACGCCATTCGCGCGCCGAGGTGATCAGCGCGTTATACGCATGCAGCTCCAGCTGGCCCAGCGGACGGTTGAACCATTCCAGCCGCTGCACTTCGATGTCGAGCGCAGGGATGGTCGGCGCATTGGTCGAGCTTTCCAGCAAATCCTTCACGGCAGCAGCCTGCGATTCCGGGATGACGAGGGACGACAGGCGCGCCGTGACCTTGCCCACCCCCTTGCCGGTGGCCGATTCATTCCAGGTCACATAGCCGACGGCCTGCTGCGAATCGATGCTGGCTTGCCACACGCCCTTGCTGTGCGTGCTCCCGACCACCACGTTATCGAGCTTGCGGTCGCCGACAATCAGCTCGGCGGTACGCGCCGCCATCGTCTCCGGCACCACGAATTGCGAAACGTCGAAGGCCTCCGGCTCGCCCTGCGGGCCAGGCCTGCTTTCGCTGCCTGCGATTTCGCTCGCCAGGTCGATCCAGTCGTCCACGTTAAGCGACTTCAGGTTCACGTTGATCATCAAGCCGCTGTCCGGCTCCGGCGCGGGCACATTGACGCCGATGCCGCCGTTGACCAGCTTCCACGGGCCTTTGTTCACGCGCTGGCGGTGATAGCGTGCGGCATAGGTGCTGCCCAGCGTGACACGGATATCGTCGCGCGCCACCCCCTGCTCATTGGCGGCGCCCCCATTCATCTGGAAGTGCAGCGGCATGGTTTCAGCCGCAGCCTTCTTCAGCGGCGCGGGGAAGTCGAAGCTGGCGCCCTGCATGCTCGAATCGACCACTACCTCGAATTTATGCTCGCGCGCCGTGATCAAGCCCGTGTACCTGGCGCCGCCGCCCAGGTGCGTCGCCACGCGCTGCATTGCGGCTGTCGGATACTGCTTGCGCAAGCCGTCGACCGTCATATTGCCGCCGATGCGCACCTGGATGCCGCCATCCTTCTGGCTGCCGCCCGTGACCGACAGCGGGCCGCCCAACAGGGTGCCGGCCAGGTTATTCAGGTTGACGCCTTTTTCATTGAACTCGATCTTGCCGCTGGCGCCGAAGACGGTCGGCATGTCATGCCATAGCACGACGTCGTTGCCCTGCAGTTGCAAGCTCCCCTGCACCTTCGACTCGATCAGCTGCGCCAGCGGCAGTTGCAGTTTCAGCGCCAGCCTGGCGTTGCCGGTGGCTGTCGTTTCTTCGGTGAAGTGGCTGATCCAATCCAGCACCGGGCTGACCGCCACGTACTTGAGGAAGTCCTGCATGGCGCCCGCCGCGTTGCCGTCGATTTCCAGCAGGCTGCCATGCACGGTCAAGTCGGGGATCACGGCCTTCACATTGCTTAGCGCGACACCCAGGGTGCGCGCGGTGTCGGCCTTGATCTCCATGCGGGCGCGGTCGAACACGATGGTGCCGCGGATTTTTTCAGCCTGCGGCCACAAGGGCGATTTGCCGTCCTTGCCGACATTTCCCGGGCTGTAATTGAGCTTGCCGTCCAGGATGCGGCCAGCCACGCGGAACTCGCCCTTGGCCTTGTCCGGCGAGCCCTCCTTGAACGGGAAGTGCGACAGCTCGCCGCGCAGGCGCACCGTGGTGTCGTGCAGGGTGCCCTCTTCCAAGGCGCCGGTCAGCCAGTGATGCAGGTGCTCCGGCGTCTGTTTCGGCAGGTAGCGGCCGATGTGGTTAATGGTGAAGTTGTCGATGCTGCCGTTCAGGTCAGATTGGCCCAGGCCTTTGGCGCCCGGACCGCGCGGCATCACGTGGCTGCCGGCCAGCTTGAGCTTCATGCCGTCCTGCACCAGGTCCAGCTGGTCCAGCTTGACCGCCAGCAGCTTCGCTTCCGCCAGCGACCAGCTGCCATTCAGTTTGAGCTGTTCGAACACCAAGGGCTCATCGTCGAACCAGGCCGGCATGGCCAGCGTGAATCCCGGCGCATCGAAGGCCACACTGCCGCCCTGCTCGCCCGCTTCCACATGGCCGCTCAGCTTGTCAAAGCCGGGAATGTTCGGCAATGCGGGCATGGGCAATGCCTTGGCCGAGCGCGCCACGGCGGGGCGCGCCGCCAGCGGCTCCATGCCCAGCGCTTCCAGGTTGGCCTTGAATTTGTAGTTGCTGGCAGTGGACAGTGGTCCGCGCCACTCTGCCACCAGGTTGCTCACACGGCCGCGCGGCGCGGCTTCCGCCAGCAGGTCGCGCTGCACTGGCGGCAACGGCAGGCGGGTCGCCAGTTCCGACAGGATCTTCAAATCCAGCGCAGCCGCCTTGACTTCGGTCCAGGTGGGCTGGTTGGCGGCCGCCACGTGACGCGCCGAGGCGGTGGTGGGCGCCAGCTCGACGCCGTCGCGCGTGCGCAGCGACACATCCTTCAGCTCCAGCGTGCGGGTGATGGCCGGCGGCGTGCCGGGCGCAGAGACCAGGGTGGCGGAGCGTTCTTCGGCAGCGGCGACACGGCCGCGCAAGGCCGCCACATCCAACTGCGGCAAGTCGTTGCCGAGGGTGGCGACCACATCGTCCAAGGCCACGTCCGCCGTGATCCCGGATGGCCGCGCATGCTCGATGCTCAGCCAGGCGCGCACGCCGCCGCGGGCCGATTTCACGTCGAAGTTGCCCGGCAGGTAAGGCTTCCATGCCGCCAGGTCGGCCTTGCGCAATTCGGCGTACAGCTCGCCCTTCCATTGCCTGATATCCGAAATGCGCGAAAATGCCTGGTGGCTGAAGTCGGCGCGCAGGTCGATCGGCGCCGCCAGCGCAGCAGGCGGCGTGGCTTTGAAAGCGAACTGATGGCGGCGCCACTTGTTCAGCATCAAGGCCGTGACATTTTCCAGCTGCAGGGGCGCACTGCCGCGCTGCATATCGGTCCAGGTAATGCGGCCTTCGCGCACCACGACTTCGTGCTGGGACAGCAGCCAGTCCGCACTCTTGCCGTCGCCCTTCTTATCGAGGTCGATATGGATGCCGGCCGCGTACAGCTTGCCATCCGCCTCGCGCCGCACGTCGACATCAGGACGGTTGAATTCCAGCGATTCGAAGCGCAAGCCGCCGGCCGGCACGCTCCACCACGACAGCGTGGCCGAGACGTTCGGCAGGTGCAGGGCTTGCTGGCCGTGCGCGTCGCGCATCACCACGTCGCCCAGGATCAGCTGCGGACGCAGCCCCTTCCAGGAGGCGTAGATGCGGTCGATTGCGACCGGCTGGCCGACCGCCTGCGTCGCCAGGCGTTCGATATCATGCTTGTAATGGTCGATATTCGGCAGCACCACCCAGCGCAGGGCCAGGAACAAGATGGTGAAGGCGAAATACAGCAGCAGCACCAGCTTGATGGTGAAGCCGAGAATGTGGTGGGTGGCCAGGTTCCAGAAGCGATAGGCGGCCTGCAGGCGATGCCAACGCTCCTTGAGCGGGGCCTCGACTGCCTCGATCTGCTCTACCAGGTTGTCCTTCAATACGCTCAAGCCGGGCCCTTATCAATACAGCATTTTACCGCACCGTCCCCATAAACTATGTTCCAATAGGCACGGTTTTACATGCTTTTTACACTCTCTAACACCTATCAATGAGCCTCGTTTCCGCATCCCGCTTTTACCAGCGCTGGCTGGCCGCCGACCCATCCCGCCAAGCCAAAATTGATGCTCTAGCGCAATTATCGCTTGCCTCGCTCAATTTTGCTGATGTTTTGGCAAGCGAGCAGGGCGAGCTGCCGCTGGCGCGCGGCATGCGGCGCCTGCGCAACATGGTGCTGGCGACCCTGATCCGGCGCGACCTGGAAGGCAAGGCCGACCTGGACGAAGTGGTGACAACCATGACGCGGCTGGCCGACTTCGTGATCCGGACCCACCTGGCGGACCTCGATGCGGCCATGCGTCTGGCCCACGGCACGCCTATGGGGGCCGACTCGGGTGTCGAGCAGCAGCTGATGGTGCTGTCGATGGGCAAAGGCGGCGGCGGCGAGCTCAACGTATCGTCCGATATCGACCTGATCTTTGTCTACCCTGAGGATGGCGAGACCGCTGCCGGCCCCGGCCAACGCCAGCTCTCCAACCACGAATATTTTGTCCGCCTCGGCAAGCAGCTGATTGCCGCCATCGCCGAAATCACCGAAGACGGCTTCACCTTCCGCGTTGACATGGCGCTGCGCCCGAACGGCGCGTCCGGCCCGCTGGCGTGCAGCCTGGGCATGGTGGAAAACTACCTGATCGTGCAAGGCCGCGAATGGGAACGCTACGCCTGGGTCAAGGCGCGCGCCGTCACCGGCCGCGCGGAAGACATTGCCGCGCTGGACGCCATCGTCCGCCCCTTCTGTTTCCGCCGCTACCTCGATTTCGGCGTGATCGACGCGATCCGCTCCATGCACGCCCAGATCCGCGCCGAAGTGGCGCGCCAGGAAAGGCTGCACCCCGAGCGCAGCCACAACGTCAAGCTCGGGCGCGGCGGCATCCGCGAAATCGAATTCCTGGCCCAGGTCTTCCAGCTGATCCGCGGCGGGCGCGACCCCGAGCTGCGCGGGCGCTCCACGCGCAGCACCCTGCGCCTGCTTCCCGAAAAAGGCTTGCTGGCCGCCGACGTGGTGGCGCGCCTGCTGGCAGCCTACACTTTCCTGCGCAACCTGGAACACCGCCTGCAATACATCGATGACGCCCAGACCCATACCCTGCCGCCGAAAGACGAAGACCGCCTGGCCGTGGCGCACATGATGGGCCTGCCCGACGTGGCGACCCTGCTGGCCGAAATGGACGCCCATCGCCAGTACGTGGCGGAGCAGTTTGACGCGATCTTCGCCGACAAGAGCGGCGGCAAGAACGGCGGCAGCGAAGACCTCGACCCGGCCACGAGCAATGAATGCGCCGATCCCGACAACCGCGAAGCCATCGAAGCGCGCTTTAGCACCCTGGGCTACGAGGACCCCGCCGCCGCCGCCCAGCGCCTGATCGCCACCTGGCAGGCGCCCAAGCTGGCCAGCCTGCCCGACGCCAGCCGCCAGCGCCTGGTGGCCCTGGTCAATGCCGCCCTGCCCCAGATCGCCCGCGCCGCCGAACAGAATAGCGCCGGCACCAAGCTCGGCACGCTGGGCCGCCTGCTCGACTTCCTGGAAGCGATCTCGCGCCGCGCGTCCTATCTGTCGCTGCTGACCGAATATCCGCATACGCTGGAACGCGTGATCACCATGATGCATGCCAGCGGCTGGGCCGCCAAATTCCTGACCCAGCACCCGATCCTGCTCGACGAACTGCTGGACGACCGCATCCTCAGCGCCACCTTCGACCCGGCCGCCGCGGCCGCCGACCTGGAGCGCCAGCTGGCCACCGCCCCGGGCGACACCGAACGCCAGCTCGACATCCTGCGCGAAGTGCATCACGCCCAGCTGTTCCACCTGCTGGCGCAAGACCTGGCCGGCTCGCTGACGGTGGAAAAACTGGCTGACCATTTGAGCGCGCTGGCCGACGTCATCGTGGCCGCCGTGATCAAGGCCGCCTGGCAAACGGTCGCCAAGCGCCACGTGGAGGTACCGAAGTTCGCCGTGATCGCGTACGGCAAGCTGGGCGGCAAGGAGCTCGGCTACGTATCCGACCTGGACGTCATTTTCCTGTTCGACGATGAAGACCAGGACGCGCCCGGCCTGTACGCCAAGCTGGCGCAGCGCTTCATCACGTGGATGACTTCGCACACCTCGGCCGGCATCCTGTTCGACATCGACACCGCTTTAAGGCCGGACGGCGCCAGCGGCATGCTGGTCTCCAGCGTCGGCTCGTTTGAAAAATACCAGAACACCTCGGCCTGGGTATGGGAACATCAGGCCCTGACGCGCGCCCGCTTTTGCGCCGGCGACGCCGCCATTGGCCAGCGCTTCGAACAGATCCGCTGCCAGGTGCTGCGCAAGGAAAGGCCGGACAGCGCCGCCCTCAAGCAGGAAGTGCTGGCCATGCGCCAGCGCATGCGCGACGCGCGCCCCAACCGCAGCGAGCTGTTCGACCTCAAGCAGGACGAAGGCGGCATGATCGACATCGAGTTCATCGTGCAATATCTGGTGCTCCAGCACGCTTCGCGCTACCCTGAGCTGACCGGCAATATCGGCAATATCGCTTTGCTGCATTTAGCCGGGAAACTGGGCCTGGTGGACGCGGCGCTCGCTGGCGCGGTGGCCGACGCCTACCGCGACATGCGCAAATGGCAACACCAGTTGCGCCTGCAAGGCCTGGAACAGGCGCGTCTCGAGCCGGCCAAGGTAGCTGCCCTGGCCGCCAACGTAAAACAATTATGGCAAACCATCTTCGAAGGAGACTGAGATGAAAGCATTCGTGGCAAGTGTCGCAATCGGTTTCGGCCTGCTGTCCGCGCCGGCGTGGGCGGCCGACAAAGGCAGCGCCGACGAAGCAGTGGCGATGGTGAAGAAAGCTGCAGCCATGATCAAGTCGGACGGCAAGGAAAAGGCATTTGCCGCCTTCGCCGATCCTGCCAACAAGGATTTCCACGACCGCGACCTGTACGTCTTCGTCTACGACCTGAACGGTGTCAATCTGGCCCACGGCAACAATCCCAAGATGGTCGGCAAGAACCTGCTTGAACTAAAGGACCAGGAAGGCAAACCCCTGATCCGCGAGATGGTGGAAGTTGCCAAGAGCAAGGGCAAGGGATGGGTCGACTATAAATGGCCCAATCCAGTCACCAAGAGCATCGAAGCAAAATCGAGCTATGTTGAGCGGGTGGACGACATGCTGGTCGGCTCCGGCATCTACAAATAACCCCCTTTTGCAAATAAAAGTCGGGGTCAGCTCCGGCAATCGGACACGGGCTCGGCAGAGCCCGTGTCCGATTGCCGGAGCTGACCCCGACTTTTATGCGGCTAGCGCCAACGCACCGGGGCTGAGATGGCCGCGGAAACGGCCACTGCTGACAGCCGGCCTTTGCGTCTCGATCGCATCGGCGAAGAAGACTGCGGGGTCACCTTGCAGGGCGCGCACATGCCGCTCCAGGTGCGGGAAGGGGGACAGCTGCAAACCCGCCTGTGCGACAGCCCAGCGGATGATGGCGACCAGGCTGGCGTCGGCGACCGTACGCTTGCGGCCATCGAGCCATTCGCTTTGGGCCAACAACTTGTCCAGCCGGGCGCATGCGAGCACCATGCGCGCTTCGCCGGACTGGAACTCTTCATGCAGGTAATCGAGCAGCTCTTCCAGTTGTTCCGCCTCCACCGTGCCCGCCCGGTAGCCCAGCAGGTGGCGGCGTTGCGTGGCCAGGTAGCGCAGGATGGCGCGGCAGTCGTACAGCAGCTTGCCGCCGACTTGCAGCATCGGTCCCGACTGCGGCGAAAACTCCTGGCGCAGCAGGCGGTACGGCCGGCACAGCCATTCCAGCGCGACGATGGTGCCGAAAGCGCAACCCTGCGGGGCGCCGTGATGCAGGATGGTTTCCATGTTTGCCTCTTCTTATTGGTGGGGAACGCAGGCATTGTGGCGCGCAAATAGGACATAATTAGCCCTGATTCAATGTGAAAATGTCCAGATGTCAAAACCTGCCATCAAAGCCCTGACCATCCTCGAGATGCTGCAAAGCCAGCGCCAGATTTCCGGCGCCGACATGGCCGAACGCATCGGCGTGGACCGCCGCACCCTGCGGCGCTATATCGCCATGTTGGAAGAACTGGGCATACCCATCACCGCCGAGCGTGGGCGGCATGGCGGCTATATGCTGGTGCCCGGCTTCAAGCTGCCGCCGTTGATGTTCACCAACGAGGAAGCATCGGCCGTCGCGCTGGGCCTGCTGGCCGTGCGTTCCTTGCAATTGGCCGATACGGCGCCGGCCGTGGCCAGCGCCCAGGCCAAGCTGGAACGGGTGATGCCGCCAGCGCTGCAAGCGAGCACGCAGGCGCTGCGCGAAACGGCTACGCTGGACACGCCTGGGCAGCGCTGGACCATGAGCCAGGCAGCGCGCCCCGCGCTGACCGGCGAGCTGACCGCGCTGGCCTTGGCGGCCCAGTGCCAGCACCGCGTCCTGTTCCGCTACACGCCGCAAGATGGCGCGCCGATGCAGCGCTCTTTCGATCCTTATGGCCTGGTGTTCAGCCACACGCGCTGGTACGCGGTGGGCATGTGCCGCCTGCGCATGGCGATCCGCTCCTTCCGCCTGGACCGCATTGCCAACGTGGTGGAAACGGGAGAGGTATTCGATAAACCGGACAGCTTTGATGCGGCGGCCCAGTTGCAGCACGCGATGGCCACCTTGCCCCGGCCCTTGCCGGTACAGGTGCTGTTGCACACCGACCGCACCAGCGCCGAGCGCGAAGTCGGCAAATATATCGGTCCGCTGGCCGAGGCCGAGGGTGGCGTGCGCCTTGCCACCAGCACCACCAGCTACACCTGGTTCGCGCGCATGCTGGCCTCTTTGAATTTCGACTTCACCATCGAAGGGCCGGAAGAACTGCGCATCGCCGTGTGCGCCGAGGCCGAGCGGCTAGCGCGCCTGGCGCGGGCTTGAGCGGCCGGCGTCTCGCTCAGCTTTCTTCCCGTGGGTTTTCCAGCCAACGCAAGCCGAAAAAGCCAAACAGCATGCCGAACCCCATCAGCAACAAGGCCGGTTTCGATATATAGCGGAACAACACCGCGCGCTGCGGATTGCCGGGATCGACCCAAACGGTCAGCTGCTGTCCCAGCGACGGGCGCAACTGGTCGCGCATACCAAGTACTGGGTCCGTTGAGGCATTCGACAGGCCGCAACAGACCATGTTTTCGCCGCGGTATTGCTGGCCAGCTACCATGTAGCGGTAGCTGACCAGGACCTTGTTGCTCAGGACGCGGGACGTCCCCGAGCTGACAGTGTCGAGCCTGTCCAGCACGCCTTGCACCGGCACCATGCGATGCAAGGCCCATATATTGGCGCCGCACATTTCCCAGCACAGCAGTGCGAACAGACCCAGGGGCAGCACGTAATACACCATCCGCCGCATGTACCTCTGCATTGACTTCAACTCTCACCGATAGAATATTTCACGCAATAAAAAGGGCGCCCGAGGACGCCCTTTCGCTTCATGCCCGCGACGGAATTACTTGGCGGTCATCAGTGCCACGGTGGTGTCCAGCATGCGGTTGCTGAAGCCCCACTCGTTGTCGTACCAGGACGATACCTTCACCAGGCGGCCCGACACCTTGGTCAGGGTGGCGTCGAAGTTCGACGATGCCGGGTTGTGGTTGAAGTCGACGGAGACCAGCGGCTCGGTCTGGTAGGTCAGCACGCCTTTCAGTGCGCCTTCCGAAGCTTCCTTCATGATCTTGTTGATCTCTTCAACGGTGGTGTCGCGCTTGGCGATGAAGGACAGGTCGACGATCGAGACGTTGATGGTCGGAACGCGGATCGCGTAGCCGTCCAGCTTGCCGTTCAGTTCCGGCAGCACCAGGCCCACCGCGGCAGCGGCGCCGGTCTTGGTCGGGATCATGGACTGGGTGGCGGAACGGGCGCGGCGCAGGTCTTCGTGCATCACGTCGGTCAGCACCTGGTCGTTGGTGTAAGCGTGCACGGTGGTCATCAGGCCGGTTTCCAGGCCGATGGCATCGTTCAGCGGCTTGACCAGCGGGGCCAGGCAGTTGGTGGTGCAGGAAGCATTCGAGATCACGGTGTCCGAAGCTTTCAGCACGCCGTGGTTCACGCCGTACACGACGGTCGCGTCAACGTCCTTGCCGCCCGGAGCGGAAATGATCACTTTCTTGGCGCCGCCTTTCAGGTGGGCCGATGCTTTTTCCTTGGTGGTGAAGAAGCCGGTGCACTCCAGCACCACGTCCACGCCCAGCTCGCCCCATGGGATTTCAGCCGGGTTGCGCTGCGCGAACACGCGGATCTTGTCGCCGTTCACGATCATGTTGTCGCCTTCCACCGTCACGGTGCCAGGGAACTTGCCGTGGGCAGTGTCGTAGCGGGTCAGGTGGGCGTTGGACTCGGCGTTGCCCAGGTCGTTGATCGCCACGATCTGGATGTCCTGCTTTTTGCCGCCTTCGTAGAAAGCGCGCAGGACATTGCGGCCGATACGGCCATAACCGTTGATTGCTACTTTGATCGTCATGCTGTTTACTCCTGATGATAGAAATTAGATGACTGCTTTGACTTTTGCCACAACGTTCTCGACGGTGAAGCCGAAGTGCTTGAACAGCACGCCGGCCGGTGCGGACTCGCCGAAGGTGTCGATACCGACCACGGCGCCTTCCAGGCCAACATACTTGTACCAGAAAGCGGTGACGCCTGCTTCGATCGCCACGCGTGGCAGGCCCTTGGTCAGCACGGATGCCTTGTAGGCTGCGTCCTGGCGGTCGAACACGTCGGTCGACGGCATGGAAACCACGCGTACCGGGGTGCCGGCTGCCTTCAGTTCGGCGGCGGCTTTCATGGCCAGTTCCACTTCGGAACCGGTGGCGATCAGGATGGCCTTGGCACCGGCTTCGTCGGACAGCACGTAGCCGCCCTTGGCGATGTTGGCGATCTTGTCGGCCGAACGCTCGATGAACGGCAGGTTCTGGCGCGAGAAGATCAGGGTCGATGGGCCGTCCTTGCGCTTGATGGACTCGCCCCAGGCGACCATCGATTCGACCGTGTCGGCAGGACGCCAGTTGTCCAGGTTAGGGATCAGGCGCAGCGAGGAAACGTGTTCCACCGACTGGTGGGTCGGGCCGTCTTCGCCCAGGCCGATCGAGTCGTGGGTGAACACGAACAGGGAACGCTGCTTCATCAGCGCGGCCATGCGCAGCGCGTTGCGGCTGTAGTCGGCGAAGGTCAGGAAGGTCGCGCCGAACGGGATGTAGCCGCCGTGCAGGGCGACGCCGTTCATGATGGCGGACATGCCGAACTCGCGCACGCCGTAGTTGATATGGTTGCCCGGCACGCCGGAACGAACGGCGACGCATTCCTTCCAGTTGGTCAGGTTGGAGCCGGTCAGGTCGGCCGAGCCGCCCAGGAATTCCGGCAGCACCGGCGCCAGCGCCTGGATCGCGTTCTGCGAGGCCTTGCGGGTGGCAATGGTTTCTTTCTTCTCGACGCAGGCGGCGATGGCGGCGTCCAGGGTTGCCTGGAAGTTGCCCGGCAGTTCGCCCTTCATGCGACGGGTCAGTTCGGCCGCTTCGCGCGGGTAGGCCGCGGCGTACTTGTCGAACATCTCAGTCCATTCCGCTTCGAACGCGGCGCCCTGCTGCTTGAAGTCCCAGGCTTCCTTGACGTCGTTCGGGATATCGAACGGCTCGGCGCCCCAGGAGATGTACTCGCGCACCGCGGCGATTTCCTTGTCGCCCAGCGGAGCACCGTGCACCTTGTCGCCGCCCTGCAGGTTTGGCGAGCCCTTGCCGATAACGGTCTTGCAGCAGATCAGGGTCGGCTTGTCGGACTTCTTGGCCAGCTCGATCGCGGCGCACACGGCGCCAACGTCGTGGCCATCCACGCTGCGGATCACGTTCCAGCCGTAGGCTTCGAAACGCTTAGGGGTGTCGTCGGTAAACCAGCCCTCGACCTTGCCGTCGATGGAGATGCCGTTGTCGTCGTACAGCGCGATCAGTTTTTTCAGTCCCAGCGTGCCGGCCAGCGAGCACACTTCGTGCGAGATGCCTTCCATCAGGCAGCCGTCGCCGAGGAAGGCGTAGGTGTAGTGGTCCACCACAGGGTAGCCCGGCTTGTTGAACTCGGAAGCCAGCAGCCATTCGGCCAGCGCCATGCCGACCGCGTTGGCGATGCCCTGGCCCAACGGGCCGGTGGTGGTTTCCACGCCTGGGGTGTAGCCGACTTCAGGGTGACCCGGGGTCTTCGAATGCAACTGGCGGAAATTCTTGATCTCTTCCATCGGCAGGTCGTAACCCGACAGGTGCAGCAGCGCATAGTGCAGCATGGAACCGTGGCCGTTGGACAGCAGGAAGCGGTCGCGGTTGACCCAGGCTGGGTTGGTCGGGTTGTGGCGGTGATGGCCGCTCCACAGTGCTACGGCGATCTCAGCCATGCCCATTGGCATGCCTGGGTGGCCGGAATTGGCCTTCTGCACAGCGTCCATTGCCAGCGCGCGGATCGCGTTGGCCATTTTGGTGAAGGGGAGCGAAGTTTTCATCGTTTATCGAGGAAGGTTGAGTATTTGGTGCACTGCGGCAGGCGCCGCCGTAAGAACCCAATATTTTACCAGAGCGTGACCCCAAAGCCTTAAAATTGGTGCATTTCAACCTTTCCGAACTGACCATATGCCCCGTTTCCACGTGCCACAGCCCCTTGCCGCAGGCCAGCAGCTGGAACTGCCCGCCCCTGTTGCCCACCATATCAATGTGGTGCGCATGGGGCCGGGCGACGCGCTGACCCTGTTCAACGGCGATGGCGGCGAGTATACGGCGGTGTTGACGGAAGTACAAAAGAAAAAAGCCTGGGCGGAAGTGAAAGTCTTCGATCCGCGCGAGGCGGAACTGCCGTTTGCCGTCACCCTGGCCCAGGCCCTGCCCGAAGGTACGAAGATGGACTGGATCATCGAAAAGGCGGTGGAGCTGGGCGTGGCCGGCATCCAGCCGCTGGCGGCGCGGCGCTGCGTGGTACGGCTGTCGGCCGAGCGGGCCGAGAAAAAGCTGGAACATTGGAATGGGATCGTGGTGTCGGCGTCCGAGCAATGCGGCCGCAACCGCCTGGCAGCGGTGGCGCCGCCGCAGGAATTTCGCGAATGGATCGGGCAGCATGACTTGCACAAGCGCGTCATCCTGACGCCGCGCGCCACCGAGTCGTTGGCCGATTGGGCCCGCCACCAGCCGGCGCAAGCTTTGAGCATCATGGTCGGGCCTGAAGGCGGTTTTTCCGATGAAGAAGAAGCACAGGCCTTGAGGAACGGCGCCCTGCCCCTGTCGATCGGACCGCGCGTACTGCGCACGGAAACCGCGGCGCTGGCGGCTGTATCAGTTCTTTCTGCGGCTTGGGGCGGAATCTAGGGATTCCACCCCGAACGCAAGTTAGCGCCTGCCGGGGCTGCTGGGGGCCGGCGTACGTGCCGCGGAACGAACGCGCTCGGCGCTCTGTTCCGCCCTGCGCCCGAGCCGGTCCATGCTGGCCATGTCTTTTTGGCGGATGGACTCAGCCCACGTCTCAGTCCGGTTAACCCAGGCGTCGTACGCAGCGATGACTTGACGTTTGCTTTGTTCGCCTTCATTGATCATGCGGGCATAGGCCTTGTCCATCGTGCCGCGCGCTTGCGTCAACTCAGCGCTGCTCATCAGTGAACTGATCTCGGCCGGAATGAGCTTGCCAGCCGGCAGTGCGTCAGCCAGGTTTTTACCGAAGCGCTTGAAGCACGCGCTCCATTCGGCCATCTTGGCTTTGACCTCGCCGACCTGCTCCGTGTCCTGCGAAACGTTAGGAAATTCAGGCGCAGTGCATCCCTGCTTTGCATAGGCCAGCTCCTCACCCGTGTAGGCGGTGCGGTAGAACTCGATATCCTTTTTGTGCAACTGACGCTGCTCCAACACGAGCAAGGAATTGGCGGCTTGCTTGTTGCCCGCGGCCTTTGCCTTGTTCAGCCAGCTTGCCGCCTGCCCAGGATCTTCGGTAACGCCTTCGCCAAAGGCATACATTTCCCCGACCAGCACCTGCGCCTCGGGATTGCCGGCCTGGGCCAGCTTACCCAGCAATTGATGGGCGCGCGCGAAATCCTGGGTCTCCCAGGCCTTGATGCCATCGGCCAGATCGTCCGCCGACGCGATGCTTGCCGAACCCAGCAGGACAATTGCGGCACAGAGGGTTTTGATTTGCATGTTATCTCCTCCTAAATATAAAAAAACCCGCTGCTCGCGCAGCGGGTTTTTGGCTCAGTCAATCAAGACTTAGAAGCGGTGGTTGTACTCAACGCCGAACTTGACAGCGCGTGGAGCGGTGTAGCTCCAAACGCGGCCGTAGGTTGGGCTGACAGCCAGGGTGTCATTGACGTTGTAGGTTTCGTCGATGTTCTGGGCAACTTGCTTGTTGAAGACGTTATACACGTCAACTTTCAGCGCCAGGCCCTTCAGCATCGCTGGACGGTATGCCAGGTTCATGTCCAGACGGATATCCCAAGGCAGGGAGCCCAGGGTGCCGCGTGGAACGGCCTTGCCGTCGCAGTAGAAGTACACGGAACCGTAGTTCACGTCGTCAGGAACGTTCGGGTTGTAGCCGAAGCAGTTCTTCGGACGGCCGGAAGCGGCCAGGAAGTTACCGCCAACCATCCACTCAGGGGTGATTTCGTAGTAGCCGAATGCCTTGATCTGGTGACGACGATGGTTCGGCAGCAGGCCTTTGGAGTCAACCATCAGCTCTGGGTTATCCCAGGTGGAGGTTGCAGCAACGTCGGTCTGTGCGTTGTCGGACTTGGTCTGGCCTTCGGTGTTGCCGTAGCTGCGCGCCCAGGTGTAGTTCACACGACCGTACCAGCCGTCTTTGAACGGATGTTCAGCGAACAGGTCCAGGGCGGTGTAGGTACGCTTAGGTTTCTCGAAGCCCAATTCAGCCGCGGTGAAGTGCACCGTGGTGTAGTTGGAGCGGGTGCCTGCATAGTCGACCAGGAAGGTTGCATCCTTGCCAGGGTTGAACGATGCGCAGGAGAAGCCGCCGTAGTTCGAGGTGTCGATGTTGTGGTCAGCTGCGTACTTGTCGAATGGACGAGCGTCGCAGAAGTCATCGATGGTGGTCTTCAGCGTGCGGTAGGTCGCCTTGGCGCCAACGTTCAGCGCTGCGGTCACCGATTTTTCGAAGCCCAGGGTCAGTTCATCCTGGTAGGTCGGCTTGATGTCCAGGGAGGTCAAGGTCTTGGCGTCCTTGGCCTGGCCCAGTTCATTGTTGACCGAATACACATTCGACAGCTGGGTCAGGCCGGTAGGAATACCGTACTGGTCAGTGCCGGTGTAGGTGAACGCCTGGCGGGTCAAGGTGGAGCGGGAAGCACCGCGCACGGCCAGGTGGGTCGGGATCTGCAGCGCGTAACGGCCGGCGCTACCGAACACCTTCAGGCTTGCATCGCCGTTCACGTCCCAAGCTGCGGACAGGCGTGGGGACAGGGCGTTCTTCACTTCCAGGAAGGTTTCGCCGTCGCCGTTGATGTTCTTGAAGCCTTCATGACGCAGGCCGGCGGTGACCAGCAGGTTCTTGGTCACTTGCCAACGGTCTTCGATGTAGCGTGCATCCTGCTCGGAACCAGCGCTGGTCACGGAGTCGAAGATACGGCGCAGCACGTAATAACCCTGGGTGCCCAGGCCGCCGCCGCTTGCGACAGCCACTTTCTGGGTGCCGAACGATTGTGGAACGGTCGGGGTCTTGGTGAACTGGTACTGCCACCAGCCGCCGCCACCGTAGATCTGGCCGATCTCGGAGGAGTCCAGGTCCACTTTATCCAGACCGGCGCGGATGGTGTGGTCGCCCAGCTTGTATTCCAGGTCCAGGCGCTTAGCCTTGATCTTGCTGTCGGAAGACAGTGCGTCGACCGCGCCGCTCAGCACTTGTGGGCTGAAGTAGTTCAGGCCAGGTGCACGTGCGTTCGAAGCTGCGGTAACCTGGAACAGGTCGCCCGGAGCGCTGCCAACCGGGTCGTAGCTGTTGCGAACTGGCATCTTCGATTCGCCAGCCAGAGCGGTCAGGGTCAGGTCGTCGGTCAGGTTGCCGGTATAGCGCAGGATCTTGACGTTCGAGCCGACGGATGGCGAGAAGTTTTCGTTGTTCTTGTAGTGCTGCGACGCGGTCTGGGCGCCGACTACGTTGGTATCGTAGTTGTAGGCATACAGTTGACGATCTTCGGTACCCTTGTCACCGATGAAGGTGGCTTCAACGCGGTGATTGTCGGTGATGTTCCAGTCAAACTTGGCGGTGTAGCGCTCGATCTTGTCCTGGGTGGTTTCGTAGCCGACAGCGGCCAGGTTGGAGGCGGTGCGGATGTTGGCAACGCGTTCCTGGTCGTACTTGCGGCCTTCGGCAGCAACGAACATGAACAGCTTGTTTTCGATCAGCGGGCCACCTACGTATGCGCCGAACAGCTTTTCGGTACGCTTGCGGTTTTCGTTGCGGCGATACAGGGTACCGTCGGTTGCAGCGTTTTCAGAAGCGCCGGTGTTCGCGTAGTAGATGTCCTTGTACTTGGCGCGCAGGGAGCTTGGTTCCCAGGTGATCTGGCCACCGGCTTCCCAGTTGTTGGTACCGCTCTTGGTGGTGATGTTGACCACGCCACCCACGGAACGGCCGAATTCAGCACCGAAGCCGCCGGTCAGAACTTGGGCCTGGGAGATCGCGCCGAACGGCAGTTCAGAAGCGCCCAGCTGAGTCACAGGGTTGGTGACAGGGAAACCATTGATGTAGTACGAGTTTTCCGATGGGCCGCCGCCACCGAAGGAGGCGCCGCCGGTGTAGCGGGAGTCAGCACGGGTGGTGTTTGGGGCCAGCTGAATGATCGATGCGACCGAAGGAGGAATAGGCAGGCGGGCCAGTTCCTTGGCGGAGAAGGTTGCACCGTTGTTGGTGTTGGAAACGTCGATGCGGCTGCGACGGCCGGTCACCTGAACTGCCATCACTTTGCCGAAGGAAGCTTCCACACCCTGGCCGACGATCACGTCGACTTCAGTGGTGCTGGCAACGGCGTTATTGCGTACCAGTTCGACCTTGTAGTGGCCTGGCGGCATGTTGGTGACCAGGTAGCGGCCATTTGCTTCTGGGGTGATGGTGCGCTTGGCACCGGTATCGGTGTTGAGCAGGTTGACGGTAGTACCTGCTGGAGACTCCACAACGCCGTAGACGTTACCTGCGGCGTTAGACTGCGCCATGGCGGTCGGCAGTACGCCTACGCCAATTGCGGCCGTACCGAAGGCAATCGCCAGGGCACGCACCAAGACAGTTTTTCTCAACATTTTCTTGTTCCCAATTAAGATGTGAAACCCAAAAGCCATTTCACTTATTTGTCCCAAACTACGAAAAACAGCTACAACTTTTCGCTAACTCCGCGATTCTTTTTGCCAGGGATTCTTATAGCTCCCCCAACAACCTTGCAATAAAACCATACGGTTAAGGAAAAGGCAAAGAAAGCTAAGCAGACTAAGGCATATTTACAACAGTTTCTGCGAAGCTCATCGGCAGTCGATCAGCTGGACAGGAACGTACAAGTCCAGAGATGTTCAAAGGAATTGGCGGCAATTAGCCGCCAATTGAGGAAGGATGCACCCGCGGCCAGGTGCACTGAGACTTATTTGCGGCGGGTAGTGTTGGAGGCTGGCTTCGACTGGATGACCTCAAGGTTGCTCTTCGAGAACACCTGATTTTCAGCCATCAGGCGCTGGACATCCGGGTCATTACTTTCCCGCGATTTTTCCAGGTAGGCGGTCGTGCGCGTCATCCAGTTATTAATATTTTTATAAAATTCTTCTCCTTCCTTCTGCGCATTATTACTTATATCTTCATACGTTTTCGCAATATGCTGGCTGGCCTGCTTGAATTCCTCATTATTCATTACATTCAGCACATCGGCGGGAATGGTCTGCTGCGGCGTTGCCACGCGATTCAGATTGTCGGCAAAACCCTCATAGCAGGTGCGCCAGTCCTTGATCGATTCATTCACCTTCTTGATCGCGGAGCGAGAGGTGGAAACGTCCGGTAACTCCGGCCGTTTGCAATTGAACCGCTCATAGCGCGCGCTGCCGCCATCGAACTTGCTGACGTAGTAGGCGATATCGGCTTTGCGGGCGGCGCGCTGTTCGACCAGGGCCAGCGAATTGGCTGCCTCCGGATGGCCGGCCTTGGCGGCCTTGTCGAGCCAGCTGCGGGCTTGCCCCAGGTCTTCAGGCGTGCCTTCGCCAAAGCCGTACATTTCACCCAGTTGCAGCTGGGCATTCGCATTCCCCGCTGCCGCCAGCTTGCTGAATGCCGCGAAAGCGGCACTAAACTGCTTGCTATCCCAAAGTTTTTGCGCATCCGTAAGCTCATCGGCAAATGCCGGCGCGGACAGGCAACCGAAAATCAGGGCCAGACTAAATAGACGCATTTTCCTCTCCAAGCTCGTTATTAATAACAAGCAAATGCTACCCTAAGGAAAGGTGTTACACAATTAACAAGCATATTACTAGGGGCTGGACAAGGTAAAATGATGGTTTGATGTGACTCCCCGCCCTACCAAAATGCTACGACTGAACGAAATCAAGCTCCCGCTCAACCATGAGGAACCTGAACTGGCGCAAGCTATCCTGGCCCGTTTGAAGATTTCCCCGGAGCAGATGCTGGGGTTCACCGTCTACAAGCGCAGCTATGATGCGCGCAAGAAGACAAATATTTCCCTGATCTATTCGGTCGACGTGGAAACCACGGACGACGCCGGCGTCCTGGCGCGCCGTGCCGACGACAAGCACCTGATGCCCTCCCCCGACATGGCCTACAAGTTCGTGGCGCACGGCGTCAATGCCGACGGGAAACAGCCGCGCCCGGTCGTCATTGGCATGGGCCCTTGCGGCCTGTTCGCTGCCCTGATCCTGGCCCAGATGGGCTTGAAGCCCATCATCCTGGAGCGCGGCAAGACCGTGCGCGAGCGGACCAAGGACACCTTCGGTTTCTGGCGCAAGCGCGTCCTGAACCCGGAGTCGAATGTGCAGTTCGGCGAAGGCGGCGCCGGTACCTTCTCGGACGGCAAGCTGTACAGCCAGATCAGCGACCCCAAGCATTACGGCCGCAAGGTGCTGACCGAGTTCGTCAAATCCGGCGCGCCGGAAGAAATCATTTACGTCAGCAAGCCCCACATCGGCACCTTCCGCCTGGTGAAGATGGTGGAAAACATGCGCGAGGAAATCACGGCCCTGGGTGGCGAAATCCGCTTCGAGCAGCGCGTGACCGATTTCGACATCCGCGAGGAAAACGGCGTGCGCCAGGTGCGCGGCCTGCACCTGGCCAGTGGCGAATACATCGCGACCAACCATGTGGTGCTGGCCATCGGCCACAGCTCGCGCGACACTTTCCAGACCCTCTATGAGCGCGGCGTCTATATTGAAGCGAAGCCGTTCTCGATCGGCTTCCGCGTGGAACACCCGCAATCGCTGATCGACCAATGCCGCTTCGGCCCTAACGCGGGCCACCCTATCCTGGGCGCCGCCGACTACAAGCTGGTGCACCATGCCAGCAATGGCCGCGCGGTCTACAGCTTCTGCATGTGCCCGGGCGGCACCGTGGTGGCGGCGGCATCGGAACCTGGACGCGTGGTCACCAACGGCATGTCGCAGTATTCGCGCGCTGAGCGCAATGCCAACAGCGCCATCGTGGTCTCGATCAGCCCGGAAGTCGACTACCCGGGCCATCCGCTGGCCGGCATCGAACTGCAGCGCCGCCTGGAAGAGAAAGCCTATGTGCTGGGCGGCTCCAACTACAACGCGCCGGGGCAGTTGATGGGCGACTTCGTCGCCGGCCGCGCCTCGAGCGACGTCGGCGCGGTCGTCCCCTCCTTCAAGCCGGGCATCACCTGGACCGACCTGGCCACCATCCTGCCCGACTACGCCGTGGTGGCGCTGCGCGAAGCCTTCCCGGCCTTCGACAAGCAGGTCAAGGGCTACTTCAAGCATGACGCCGTGCTGACCGGCCTGGAAACCCGCACCTCCTCGCCGATACGCATCAAGCGCAATAACGAAGACCTGCAAAGCCTGAACACGCGCGGCCTGTTCCCGGCCGGCGAAGGCGCGGGCTATGCCGGCGGCATCCTGTCCGCAGGCGTGGACGGCATCAAGGTGGCGGAAGCGGTTGCCTTGTCGATGCAGGCAGCCGACAAGGCCTGAAGGAAGCAGCTATGCCTGTGGCGGCGCTGATTTGACCTCGAACGGCATGTGCAGGTGGAACCGGCAGCCCTTGCCCGGTTCACTATGCACCTCGACTGCGCCGCCCAGCTGCTGCATGATGGTGTAGACGATGTGCATGCCCAGGCCCGAGCCGCCCTGCCCGCGCTTGGTCGTGAAGAAGGGCTCGTAAATCCTCTCGCGCACGCCGGGCGCCAGCCCGACGCCATGGTCGATGAAATCCATGTCCAGCCAGCCGTCGGCCATTTCTGCGCGCACGATCACGCTGCCGCCCTGCCCGTCCGGGTAGGCGTGGCGCGCGGCATTCATCAGCAGGTTGGACAGGACCTGCGAAAACTTCCCCGGCGGCAGCCGCGGGCGCAGCAAGTGGTCCATCTCGACCTCCACCTTGATGCCCGCCTTGCGCAATTCCGGGCTATGCGCCGAGACCACGCCTTGCACATAATCCTTCAGCGCCAGCGTGCTGACATGTTCGGTACCCTGGTCCACCGCCAGCTGCTTGAAGTTGCCGATCAGCGCAGCCGCGCGGTGCAGGTTCTGCTCGATCAGCGCTGCAGCATCGTTCAGGCGCGCGGCCAGGTTGACCAGGTCTGAGCGGCTGACCTTGGGCGCATCGAGCGCCTGCACCAGCTGCGCGGTGTAGCTGCTCATGGCCGATGCCGCCGTCAACGCCACGCCCACCGGCGTGTTCACCTCGTGCGCCACGCCGGCCACCAGCGAGCCCAATGCCGCCAGCTTTTCCTGCTCCACCAGGCTGGCTTGGGCGGAGCGCAAGGCTTCCGTGCGGCGCATGACTTTCTCTTCCAGCTGGTGTTCGCGCTCCTGGTGCTGCAGTTCGGCCGCCGCCCGCCCCGTGAAGATCGACAGCAGCGACAGCGCCAGCAGGCGCTTGTTCTCGTCGATAGCCTTGGTGTCGATGGCCGACAGGATGCCCAGCGTCCGGCCCTCGGTATCGACCATCGGCATGCCGACATAGCTTTCGGCGTTCATGTCCACCAGCAGCGTATCGAGCGGGTAATCCTGCTGGATGCCGCAGCCGTGGAAACACATGGTCTGGTCGGTCACGTTGTGGCAAGGCGTGTGCTCAAGGCTGTATTCCATATTCGGCAGGAAGCCCTGGCCGCCCCATACCGCCAGCGTACGTATGCCCTCCTGACCGTCCGGCATGCGGATTACCCGGCCCGCAATAACATAGGTCACGTCCAGCGCCGCCGCCAGGTCCCGCACCAGCACACGGAAAAACTCTTCGCCGCGCGCACGCGCGGTGGAATCGGTGATGGACCGCAACGCCGCCTCGGCCAGGGTGCGCGCGTCGTTGGCGTCGAATATTTCCATGGCGGGCTCCTAATGGGGGGGATTGCGCCGGTACAGGTCCTGCAAATAGTCCTTATGCTGCAAAAGCACGTTGGCCAGCGCAGGGTCAAAGCGGCTGCCGCTTCCTTCTCGCACTTCATCCAACGCATGCTGCAGGGTATGCGCCGGGCGGTAGCAGCGCGGGCTCACCATGGCGTCGACAAAATCGGCCAGCGCGGTGATGCGCGCCGCCAGGCTGATGTCCGCGCCGTGCAGGCCTTGCGGATAGCCGGCGCCGTCCCAGCGCTCATGGTGTTCGCGGGCGATGCGTGCCGCCAGGCGCAATACCGGCTGCGTCGACGAAGACAACATATGCCAGCCAATGTCGCTATGCCCCTGCATACGCGCGCGCTGCTGTGCGTCGAGCGGGCCCGGGATGTTGAGGATGTCGTCGGGGATGCCGGCGTGGCCGATATCATGCAGCGGCGCGGCCTGGCGCAGCTGGCGCACGGCGCCAGCCGGCATATCGATCGCTTCGGCCAGCATGGCGGCGATCTCGCCGACGCGATCGACATGGCCGCCGGAAGCCGCCGAGCGCCTTTCCAGTGCTTCGCCCAGGATGTGGATGATGGCTTTTTGCGTCGCTTCCAGTTCTTCGCGCGCCAGCAGGTTCTCGTAGGTGATGGCGACATTTGCCGCGAACAGGCCAAGCAATTCGCGCTCGTCGTCCGGCAGCGGCTCGCTGAACGACATGTAGAGCAGGCTTTCGTTGCCGTTGCGCGTGCGGTAGTAGCAGGCGTAATACAGCGGGCCGTCATGGTCGGCCTGCTCTGCCATGCAGCGCACGAAGGCATCGCGCACCGCAGGCGGCAAATGGTCCAGGGTCTCTTCCGGCGCCAGGCCGGCATAGGCGTCGGTCACCGCCAGCACCTGCAGGCGGCCGGGCTGGCGCGCGGCGGCATAGGCGTTCATGCGGCTGGCGCAAACGCCCTCCGCCTCGCGGCACAGCAAGGCGGAGGCCTGTTGCAATACGGCTGAGCAGAAGTGGCGCAGGTTGTCGGAATCGCAGACCTGGGTGATGGCATCGATCGAGCGGCGCAAGCCGAGGCGGGCACGCTCCAGGCGCATCAGGTCGCGGTAGGCGCGCAGACCCGAATAGAACACCGTGCTGAGCTTGGCATGCGTCAGCTCGGTCTTTTCGCGGTAATCGTTGATATCGTAGGTTTTCAGCACTAGCGCTTGCGGCGCCTGGCCCGGCTGGCCAGTGCGCAGCACGATGCGCACGTTCGGGTCGCCCAGCTCTTCGCGGATATAGCGTACCAGTTCCAGGCCGGCGTGTTCGGACTCCATCACCACGTCCAGCAGGATCAGGGCGAACTGCCCGGGACGCATCAGCATGGCGCGCGCCTCTGCGCCCGAATAGCAATGGGAAAAATGCAGGCGCCGGCCGTCGAACTCGAAGTCCGCCATCACCAGTTCGGTCACCTGGTGTACGGCTTGCTCATCGTCAACGACCAGAATCTCCCAGGGCGGGAGCTGCGCAGCAGGGGCTGGCGTTTCGTCATCGTCGAACAACATATCGTCATCAACCATGCCCAGCCCCACTAGAGGTTGTTTATTGCAAATTATATACCGCTATAGCCAACCCACCTTCTTAAAACGTCGATATAGCGATATGCAAACAACAGCCATCAGCGACAGGGCGGCAGGATAGCCGAAGCGCCAGTCCAGCTCAGGCATATGCTTGAAATTCATGCCCCAGATGCCGGCCAGGGCGGTCGGTACGGCAAAAATCGCGGCCCAGGAAGCCAGGCGCTTGCTGACCTCAGCCTCCACCAGCGCCACCATCGACAGGTTGACCTGGATCGCCGTGCCGATCGTCTCGCGCATGGTATCGAGGGCGCCGTTGATGCGCAGCAGGTGGTCGTGGACGTCGCGGAAATACTCCTGGGTATTGCTGCAGACGGCCGGCACCCGCCCGCCGTGCAGCTTGCCGATGGCGTCCAGCAGGGGCGCGACGGTGTGGCGCATGGTCATCACCTTGCGCTTCAATTCGTACAGGCGTTCGATGTTGTCCTGCTGCGAGCCGCGGATGAAGATGCGCTCCTCGATCTTTTCCAGCTCGACTTCCAGCACATCGATGATGGGGAAGTAGCGGTCGACCACCGCGTCCATCAGCGCGTACAGCACGAAGCCGGAGCCTTGCTGCAGCAGGTGCGGTTCGCGTTCGGCGCGCGCCCGCACGCCGAGGAAGTCCTTGGTGGAATTGGAACGGTTGGACAGGACGTAGTTCGGACCGACGAAGATATCGACTTCGCCCACTTGCAGCTCGTCTTCGCGCAGTTCGAGCATCTTGACCACGACGAACAGTGAGTCGCCGTATTCCTCGATCTTGGGGCGTTGCTGGCCGCGGCCGGCGTCTTCCACGGCCAGTTCGTGCAGGCCGAATTCTTCCTGCATCACGGCCAGTTCATCGCGCGTGGCGTCGCGCAGGGCGACCCAGACGAAGGCGTCTTGGCGCGCCACGTATTCGCTGATGTCCGCGACCGGGATATCAGCCAGCTTGCGCCCATCCTGGTAGGCGACGCAGTTGATCAGCATGCAGGCTCCTTTTTTGCTAAGCCCGCAGCATAACCCAAAAACCCGGTAAACCTGGGTCTGACCCGAGGGTCAGACCCATCCCATGCCTAAGTCAGCGGCCATCGAGTTGACAGGGTCTGACCCTTGGGTCTGACCCAGGTTTACCGGGTTTAGTCGTCCTTGGCGCCGTCGATCCCCAACTCGGCAATCTTGCGCGTGATGGTATTGCGGCCGATGCCAAGCCGGATGGCGGCATCGTTCTTGCGCCCATGCGTGTACTTCAGCGCCGTACGGATCAAGGCCGACTCGAACTGCCGCCCCAGCACGTCCATCACGTCCTGCTGCCCGCTGCTGAGCATGCCCGCCGCCTGCAGCTCCAGCAAACTCAACCACCCTTCCGGCGACGAAGCCAGCGCCGGGGGCGCCAGCGGCTGCACGGTGCCGTGATGCTGCGGCATCGCCGTCTCGGCGGCAACGGCCGGCGTGTTCGCAGCGGTGGAGGAGTTGCCCTCCTGCCCCTGCGTCAGCTCCAGCGGCAGATCCTTCACCTCCACCGTCTGCCCCGGCGCCATCACCGTGATCCAGTTGCACAGGTTTTCCAGCTGCCGCACATTGCCCGGCAACTCCAACTGCTGCAGGAAGGCCAGCGTCGCATCGCTCATGCGCTTGGCTTCGACGCCAAGCTGGCGTGCGCTCTGCACCAGGAAGTGGCGCACCAGGATGGGGATATCCTCGCGCCGCTCCCTCAAACTGGGCAGGCGCAAGCGGATCACGTTCAGCCGGTGATAAAGGTCCTCGCGGAACAGGCCATCGCGCACGCGCTGCTCCAGGTTCTGGTGCGTCGCCGTAATCACGCGCACATTGGCCTTCAGCGGCGAGTGGCCGCCGACGCGGTAGAAGTGCCCGTCCGACAGCACGCGCAGCAAACGCGTCTGCAGGTCGAACGGCATGTCGCCGATTTCGTCCATGAACAAGGTGCCGCCTTCGGCTTGCTCGAAACGCCCGCGGCGCGTGGTCTGCGCGCCGGTAAAAGCGCCGCGCTCATGGCCGAACAGCTCGGACTCAAGCAAGTCCTTCGGGATCGCCGCCGTATTGATCGCGATGAAGGGCTGCTCCGCGCGCGGGCTGTGCTTGTGCAGCGCACGCGCCACCAGCTCCTTGCCGGTACCGGATTCGCCGGTGATCAGCACCGTCACGTTCGATTGCGACAGGCGGCCGATGGCGCGGAACACCTCCTGCATGGCCGGCGCCTGGCCCAGGATTTCCGGCGTGTCGGCCGGACCGGATTCGATGCTCGACTCGCGCAGGCTTTCGTCCAGCGCGCGGCGGATCAGCTCCACCGCCTTGTCGATATCGAAGGGCTTGGCCAGGTATTCGAAGGCCCCGCCCTGGAATGCCGCCACGGCGGAATCCAGGTCGGAGAAGGCGGTAATGATGATCACCGGCAGGCCGGGATGGCGCTGCTTCACCAGTTGCAGCAGGTCGAGGCCGGAGTCGCCCGGCATGCGGATGTCCGACACCAGCACCTGCGGCGTCTCATGTTCCAACGCGGCGACGGCATCGCGCGCATTGGCAAAGCTGCGCGTTGCGAGGTTCTCGCGCGCCAGGGCTTTTTCAAGCACCCAGCGGATCGATTCGTCGTCGTCAACAATCCAGATTGGTTTCATGTATTCCGATCAAGGCAAAGGCAATAAGATTCTGAAGTCCGTTTGACCAGGCCTGCTTTCGCATTCGATCACGCCCATATGCTGCTGCACGAAGGTTTGCGCCAGCGTCAGTCCCAGGCCGCTGCCGCCATCCCTGCCCGACACCAGCGGGTAGAAGATACGGTCGCGGATCTGGGGCGGGATGCCCGGTCCGTTATCGATGATATGCAAATCTAATGCCAGCT
>JBCNPK010000040.1:0-52975 GCA_039593355.1 Pseudoduganella sp. | reverse complement strand
CCGAGAGCCATCGTCTCACCCACCTGAAGGACGACCTGATGCCACGCTACGCCTCCCTGATTTACAACGGCTACTGGTGGGCGCCGGAGCGCGTTGCGCTGCAAACCCTGATCGACCACACCCAGGCAACCGTGAACGGTTGGGTGCGCGTCAAGCTGTACAAGGGCAATGTGATCGTCGTGGCGCGCGATTCGAAGACCGATTCGCTGTTCGACCAGACCATCGCCACCTTCGACGAAGACGGCGGCGCGTACAACCAGGCCGACGCCGGCGGCTTCATCAAGCTGAACGCGCTGCGCATGCGCATCGCCGCCAACGCACGCAACAAGCGCGGCCAGTAACAGTACTGCTTCGCGCTCCAGGACGGGCCGCTTTGCGCGGCCCGTTTTTTTTGCTACATTGCCTTGGAAGAAAGCCCATCCCCTGTGGAGACCAGCGCATGAACAATTTAAGCATCAAGAATAAACTCTATATCGGCTTTGGCAGCATAGTGGCAATCATCTTGCTACTACTGGTGTCGGCCTACAATAATTTCGCCCGCCTGACCGATGCCAACAAATGGGACAAGCACACCATGGAAGTGCTGGTGGAGCTGGACCGCGTCAATAGCGCATCGCTGCAGGTCCAGGTCGATGCGCGCGGCTACATCCTGACCGGCAACGAGACCCATATCGCCAGCGAACGCGATAATGTGGAGGTGCTCAAGCAGCACATGTCCAAGGTCGTGCAACTGACGGCCGACAACCCGCAACAGAACGAGCGCCTGAAGCGCGCGCAGGCCTTGCTGAACACCTGGGCCGATACCAACATCCGCCGCCAGATCGACAAGCGCCGTGCGCTGGGCGACACCAAGAACGCCGCTGAAATACTGGGCCAGTCCTCCGAACTGAAGGAGGCCGGGGCCATCGTCAGCAGCGCGCGCGAGCTGCTGGACCAGGCGGCTGAAGAGGAACGCCGCCTGCTGGCCGAACGTGCCGCGAAATCGGCGGACCTGCAAAATAACCAGAACAATCTGCTGCTCGGGGGCGGGGTTGCCGTGGTCGTGCTGTCGCTGCTGATCGCTTACCTGCTGGCGCGCGCCATCCTGGCGCCGCTGTCCAACCTGACGGCCGCCCTGACCCGCCTGGGCGGCGGCGACCAGGCTGCGCGTATCAACGTCATCTCGGGCGATGAACTGGGCAAGGTCAGTACCGATTTCAATATGATGGCCCAACAGATCCAGGATGCGGCAATGCGCGAGCAGGAGCAGACCGACCAGTTGCGTGCCAAGGTCGATGCGCTGCTGCTGACGGTGTCGCGCGCGGCGAGCGGCGACATGACCGGCAAGATCACCGTCACCGGCGACGATGCCATCGGCCAACTGGGCGAGGGACTGCAGCGCATGTTCGACAACCTGCGACAGCTGCTGAACAACGTGCAGAAGGCCGGCATCCAGGTCACCACTTCGGCCACCGAGATCGCGGCATCGGCCAAGCAGCAGGAGGCGACCGGCGTGGAGCAGGCCCAGACTTCGGTGGAGGTGCTGAGCACCACCAAGGAAATCTCCTCCAATACCTCGCAGCTGCTGAAGACCATGGAAGACGCGACGGCGGTGGCCGACTACACCACCAGCGCCACGTCCGAAGCCCAGGGCAACCTGCGCCGCATGGACCAGACCATGCAGAACATGGTCAACGCCACCGATTCGATCAACGCCAAGCTGGCGGCGCTGTCGGAAAAAGCCTCCAATATCAATTCCGTGCTGACCACCATCACCAAGGTGGCCGACCAGACCAATATCCTGTCGCTGAACGCGGCCATCGAGGCGGAAAAGGCCGGCGAGGCCGGCCGCGGCTTCTCGGTGGTGGCGACCGAAATCCGCCGCCTGGCCGACCAGACTTCGGTATCGACCTGGGACATCGAGCAGATGCTCAAGGAAATGCAGTCGGCAGTGTCGGCCAGCGTGATGGGCATGGACAAATTCTCGGAAGAGATCCGGCGCAGCGTGGGCGAGGTGCGCCAGGTGACCGACCAGCTGTCGGGCGTGATGGACCAGGTGCAGAAGCTGGCGCCGCAGTTCGACGCCGTGCTGCAGGGCATGCAGGCGCAGGCCGTGGGCGCGCAGCAGATCACCGAAACCATGATGCAGCTGAACGACGCCACCCAGCAAACCGTCGAATCGCTGAAGGCAACCAGCGAGGCGGTGCACCAGCTGCAATACGCGGCCGGCGACCTGCAATCGAGCGTCGCCACCTTCGCCGTCAACGCATGAAAGTACTCGTCTTCCACATCGGCGCCGACCGCTATGGCCTGCCATTGCGGCAGGTGCAGCGCGTGCTGCCCTTGCTGGAACTGAAGGGCATTCCGCTGGCGCCGGACAGCGTAGCGGGCCTGCTCAACCTGCACGGCGAGCCGGTGCCCGTGATCGACCTGGCGCGCATCAGCGGCGGCGCGCCCTCGCGCCGGCATTTCGATACGCGCATCGTGCTGGCCGATTACACCGCGCCCGATGGTGTACGGCACACCCTGGGCCTCATGGCCGAGCGCGTACAAGGCGTGCAGGACGTGGCGCAACAGGACCTGGCGCCGAGCGGCGTGCTGGCCGCGCCCTTCCTCGGCCCGGTGGCGGGCGATGCGCACGGCATGGTGCAGCTGGTGGAGGTCAACGAGCTGCTGCCGGACGATCTGCGGGCACGCCTGTTTCCCGAGGAGACCGCCGCACCATGAAGCTCGTCTCCACACTGCGCCGCCTGACCGGCATGAACCTGGACCGCAACACGGTGGAACAGGCGGTACAGCGGCGCATGGAGGCAAGCGGGGAGACGGTACGCAAGTCCTACCTCGATTCTCTCGACGAAGCGGAGCTGCGCGAGCTGGTGGAGCTGGTGGTGGTGCCGGAATCGTGGCTGTTCCGCGATCCCCAGGCCTTTGCCGTGGCGGCGGAATTTGTCCGGCGCCGCGTGGCCGAAGGGGCGAAGATCGTGCGCATCCTGTCCCTGCCCTGCGCCGGCGGAGAAGAGCCGTACTCCATGGCCATGGCCTTGTGCGACGCGGGCGTCAAGCAGCAGTCCTTCATGATCGACGCGCTCGATCTCAGCGCAGCCTGCATTGCGCGCGCCGAAGCGGGCGTTTTCGGCCGCAATGCATTCCGCGGGCGGGATGTATCGTTCCGCGACCGTTATTTCACCGCCATCGGCGACGATTCATACCGCATCGATGACGCCTTGCGGGGGCGCATCCGCTTTGGCCAGGGCAATATCCTGGAGGGCGCGCTCGGCACGGCAAGCCAGTATGACGTGATCTTCTGCCGTAACCTGCTGATCTATTTCGACGAGCCGACCACCGCCAGCGCCATCGGGCGCCTGTCCGCGCACCTGGCCGACGATGGCATACTGCTGGCGGGGTATGCCGAAGTACCGTCCTTCGTGCGCCACGGATTCTCCGCGCTGCCGCACCGCCAGGCTTTCGCCCTGCGCAAGGACTTGAAGCTGCCGGGCGTGCCGGCCCGTGCTGCACTGACGCCACGAGCTGGCTCGGCATCGATGCCTGGCCGGCGCGCGGGCGCGTCGGCCAGCCGTCCCGAGCCCGCGGCTGCGTCATCCGCAATTGGATCCCCGCCGGCGCGCCCCGCTTCCGCTGCTCGTCCACGACCGAGCCCGTCCACTGGCGGCAAGCCTGACGCCAGTGCGGCAGCGCCGCCGCCGCTGGTGGCCGCCGGCGACGAGACCCTGCTCAAGCATGCCCGCCAGTTGGCCGACGCCGGCAAACTCGCGGAAGCCGATTCCGCCTGCCGCGAATTCCTCGCGCAGCAGCCGGAATCGGCCGAGGCCTATTTCATCCTGGGCCAACTGGCCGAAGCCGCCGGCAAACCGGCCGAAGCCCAAGCGCAGCTCAAACGCTGCCTCTACCTGCAGCCCGACCATTACGAAGCGCTATGCCACCTGGCCCTGCTGCAGGAGCAAGGCGGCAACAGCAGCGCCGCCGCCACGCTGAAGGCGCGGGCGGCGCGCGCCTTCCAGCGCCAGCAGCAATAGCGATAGCAGACGACAATGACTGACCAGACCAAAGAACTCGACGCCTGCTGGAACCGTATCGGTGTCGCCGGCGACCATAGCTGCGAAATCCTCGACAAGGCGGTCCACTGCCGCAATTGCCACGTGTATGCCGATGCCGCCACGCGCAACCTGCAGCGCCCGGTCAATGCCGGTTACCTGCGCGAATGGGCAGAACACTTCCGCGCCCCGCAGGACGAGGGCGCACCCCACGACAGCTCCTGCGTCGCCTTCCGCATCGGCCGCGAATGGCTGGCATTGCCGACCAATATGTTCCAGCAAATCGCCCCGAAAGCCATCCCGCACCGCCTGCCGCACCGCAGCGCACGCGGCCTGCGCGGCGTGGTGAATGCCGGCGGCAAGCTGTATCCCTGCATTTCCCTGGCCGACCTGATGGGCGTCGACGAAGCCGGCGGCGACGCGCGCGCCGGCCGGCATACCTTTGCCCGCATGCTGCTGGTGCAATGGGAGCAGCAAACCTATGCCCTGCCGGTGGCGGAACTGCACGGCATCATCCGCTACGCCGCGAGTGCCATGAAACCGCCCGCCGCCACCATCAACAAGGGCATTGAGCGCTACCTGGCCGGCGTGCTGCAGCACGAGGACATGCAGGTGGGCATCCTGGACGACGGCCTGCTCGGCTACCAACTCGCGAGGACGCTGCGATGAGCGACAAGAAGGACGACCTGAGCCAGTTCTCGATGCTGGACCTGTTCCGCATGGAGGCCGACAGCCAGACACAGATCCTGACCGACGGCCTGCTGGCTTTCGAACGCCGCAACGACCCGGCCGCCGTGGAATCGATGATGCGGGCGGCGCATTCGATCAAAGGCGCCGCCTCCATCGTCGGGCTGGAAATGGTGGTGCAGCTGGCGCACGGCATGGAGGACGCCTTCATTGCCGCCCAGGCTGGCAAGCTGAAACTCACGCCGAACCGCGTCGACGCCCTGCTGGCGGCGGTCGACCTGATCGTGCAATGTTCGCGCGTGAACGGCGATATGGACGCCTGGCTGGCGGCCAACGGCGCGCAGGTCAGCAAAACCATGAACGATGTGCAAGGCATCGCTTTCCTGCCCGAGCCGGTGGTGTTGCCTTCCGCCCTCGCCGCCGCGCCAGCCGCCGCGGCTCCTTCCCTCCCCGCCGACGCCCTTGCCGGACATGATGCCCGGGCCGACGATGCGGGCGCCGCATTGCCCGCGGACGGCGCGCCCGAGCCAGCCAGTCCCGCCCGCGCGCTGCCGCCAATGAAGACCGCGCAGAACTTCGACCGCCTGCTCGCGCTGGCCAGCGAAGCGCGCATCAACGCCCACCAGCTGCACCCCCTGATCCAAGGCATGCAGCGCCACAAGCGCAACCAGGCCTCGCTGTTCGCGGTGCTGGAAGAACTGATGGAAGCGGCCTCCAATTCCAACGACCTCGCCTTGAAGGAAAAGGCCCTGCTGGCGATCCAGAAAAGCCAGCCGCTCAAGCAGTTCATGCTCGAGCACATCACCGACATGGAAAACTATGAACGGCGCCTGCTGACCGGCTCCGAAAACATGGTCGACGAAGTGCTGTCGCTGCGCATGCGCCCCTTCCGCGACGGCATCCAGCACTTCCCGCGCATGGTGCGCGACCTGGCCCGAAGCCTGGGCAAGGACGTCGTGCTGCATGTCGAAGGCGAAGACACGCTGGTCGACCGCGACATCCTGCTGCGCATTGAAAGCCCCCTGAACCACATGCTGCGCAACGCCGTCGACCACGGCATGGAAAGCCCCGGCGAAAGGCTGGCGGCCGGTAAGCCCGCCACGGGCACCATCGTCATGGAAGCGCGCCACCGCGCCGGCATGCTCAATATCGAGATCAGCGACGACGGCCGCGGCGTCGACCCGGAAAAAATCCGACGCACCGTCATCGAGCGCAAAATGGCCACCGAAGCGATGGTGGCCGCCATGTCGCAGTCCGAGCTGATGGAATTCCTGTTCCTGCCCGCTTTCAGCTTGAAAGGCGGCATTACGGAAATTTCCGGGCGCGGCGTGGGCCTGGACATCGTGCACGATACGATCCGCCAGCAGAACGGCACGGTGCGCATCGAGTCGGAACTGGGCAAAGGCTTCCGCACCTCGATCATGCTGCCGCTGACGCAATCGATCGTGCGCGGCCTGGTGGTGGACGTTAAAGGCGAGGCCTACGCCATCCCCATCGTCAAGGTGGAGCGCATCGTCAAGGTACCGCAGGCCGGCGTGCACACCCTGGAAAACAAGCAGTTCTTCGAGCACCAGGGCGAGCATCTTGGCCTGGTGGCCGCCGCCCAGGTGCTTGAACTTGGCGACATGGAGCACGCCGACGAGCTGTCGGTAGTCGTCATCGGCAGCAGCACCAGGCGCTACGCCCTGGTGGTGGACAAGATCCGCGGCGAAGAGAGCCTGGCCGTGCAAGCCATCGACCCGATTTTCGGCAAGATGCGCGACATTTCCGCCGCCGCCCTGCTGGACGACGGCGAGCCGGTGCTGATCCTGGACGTGCCCGACCTGTTGCTTTCCGTCGAAAAGCTGCTGGAAGAAGGCGCCCTGCACCAATTGACGCGCGCAGACTACGCCGGTCGGCGTAAAATGAAACGCATTCTTGTCGTGGACGATTCGCTCACGGTGCGCGAAATGGAGCGTAAATTGCTGGCCGGGCGCGGTTTTGAAGTGGACATCGCGATCGACGGCATCGACGGCTGGAACGTCGTGCGCAGCGGCGACTACGACCTGGTCATCACCGACGTCGACATGCCGCGCATGGACGGCATCGAACTGGTCAACCTGATCAAGAAGGACCTGCACTTGCACACGCTGCCCGTGATGATCGTGTCCTACAAAGACAGGCCGGAAGACCGCGCACGCGGCCTGGCTGCGGGGGCCGACTATTACCTGACGAAGGGCAGCTTCCACGACGAGACGCTGCTCGATGCGGTGTCGGACCTGATAGGCGACGCTTACCGATGAGGATCGCGATCGCCAACGATGTTCCGATGGCGGCCGAAGCGCTGCGGCGCGTGATCGCCGGCACGCAGGAACACCAGGTGGCATGGATCGCCCGCACCGGGCTGGAAGCGGTGCAGAAATGCTGCATCGACCGCCCCGACCTGATCCTGATGGACCTGAACATGCCCGAGCTGGACGGGGTGGAAGCGACGCGCCGCATCATGGACGAATGCCCCTGCGCCATCCTGGTGGTGACCGGGCGTCCGCAGGACAACGTGAACCAAGTATTCCGCGCCCTGGGTGCGGGAGCCTTGGACGTGACGGCCACCCCCATGTTGCAAGGGAAGCAAGGTGGCGACGCCGAGCTTCTGCACAAGATCAAAACCATGGACAAGCTGATCCGCCATAGCGGCGGCAACCAGTCCATGTCTCCGCGCCGCAACATCACCCAGGCGGAAGCGCGCGATGGCGTGGTCGACACCCTGGTGGCAATTGGCGCCTCCACCGGCGGGCCGATGGCCGTGTCGCGCATCCTGGCCGGCTGGACGCCGCCGCTCAATTGCGCCGTGGTGGTGGTCCAGCACATTGACGAAAATTTCGCCGACCACTTTGCCAAATGGCTGTCCGAGCAACTGGCCGTTCCGGTGCGCGCAATCGAGAACCGCACTTTGTTGCAAGGCGGTATAGTCATGGTCGCAAAAAGCAACGACCACCTCGTACTGGATGAAAAATACCAACTAGGTTACGATGCGAACCCAAAGGATTACGCATACCGCCCCTCGGTCGACGTGTTCTTCAACTGCGTAGCACAGCACTGGAAAGGCGACGCAGTCGGCGTACTGCTGACAGGCATGGGGCGCGACGGCGCCGAAGGCCTGCTGGCAATGCGCCGCGCAGGGAAGACCACCATTGCCCAGGACCAGGCCAGTTGCGCGGTCTATGGCATGCCGCGCGCCGCGGTGGAGCTGGATGCGGCGCAAACTATCCTGCCTCTCGAAAAGATCGGGCCATTCCTGCGCAGCACGATTGGAGGCAGACTGATTTAAAGGAAAGCGATGTCGGACCACCTCACCTTGAACCTGGAAACCGAACCAAGCCTGACCAACTTCAAGGTGCGCGTGCTGCTGGTTGACGACCAGCTGATCATCGTTGAAGCGGTGCGGCGCATGCTGGCCGACCAGGAAGACATTGAATTCCACTTCACGACGGATGCACGCGATGCCATCCATTGCGCCAATGGGCTGCAGCCTACCGTCATCCTGCAGGACCTGGTGATGCCCGAAGTGGACGGCTTTGAACTGATCCGCCGCTTCCGCAACGAGGAAATGCTGGCGCATGTGCCGATCATCGTGCTGTCCGCCCGCGAAGACCCCAAGCTGAAAGCCCACGGATTTGCAGTCGGCGCCAACGACTACCTGGTCAAGCTGCCCGACAAGCTGGAACTGCTGGCGCGCGTACGCCACCACTCCAACGCCCACATCCACCGCCTGCAGCGCGACCAGGCCTTCCGCTTCCTGCGCGAGAGCCAGCAAAAGCTGGCGGCGGCCAATGTGGAGCTGCAAAAGCTGGCCGCGCTCGACCCGCTGACCGGCATCGCCAACCGCCGCCGCTTCGACGAAACCCTGGTGCTGGAATGGCAGCGCGGCCAGCGCGACAAGACCCCGCTGTCGCTGCTGATGGTGGACGTGGACCACTTCAAGCAATACAACGACAGCTACGGACATCCTGCCGGCGACCTGGCCCTGAAGAAGGTGGCCGCGGTCCTGACCGAAAACCTGAAGCGCCCGGCCGACCTGGTGACGCGTTACGGCGGGGAAGAATTCGCCATCATCCTGCCGGAGACCGACAGCGAAGGCGCCATGAGCGTGGCGAGGGACTGCCTGCGCCACCTGGAAAATCTGCGGATCGAAAACACCAAGGCAACGCCGCAAGGCCTGCTGACGATGTCGATCGGCGTGCACACCGTCGTCCCGCACAAACCGTTGACCTGGCAAGAACTGGTCGCGGCAGCCGACCGCGCCCTCTACGCCGCCAAAGCCGAAGGCCGCAACCGCGTCATCATGGCATCCTGAATCTGAAACTCAAATAAATACAGGCTCGGGTTCCAGCGGCACGCCGTAGCGGGCGGCGACGTCGGCCTGGATGGCGGCGGCCAGCGCTTGGACTTCGGCGCCGGTGGCGCCGCCGTTATTCACCAGCACCAGCGCCTGTTTCGGGTAGACGCCTGCCGCGCCCATGCTGCGCCCTTTCCATCCGCATTGGTCGATCAGCCAGCCGGCGGCCAGCTTTTCGCTGCCGTCGGCCTGGCGGTGGTGCACCAGGGCCGGGAATTGTTCCAGCAGCCGGGCGCATTGCTCGGCGCTGACGACGGGGTTCTTGAAGAAGCTGCCGGCATTGCCGATCTGCGCCGGGTCCGGCAGCTTGCGGCGGCGGATGGCGACCACGGTGTCGGCCACCTGCTGCGGCGTCGGCGCGGCGATGCCCTGCTCCGCCACGGCATTGGCCAGCTCCGCATAGCGCAGGTTGGCCTGCCATGCGCGCGGCAGGGCAAAACTTACGTCCAGGATGATCAGCTCCCGGCCCTCGTGCTTGAACACGCTGTCGCGGTAGGCGAAGCGGCAAGCCTCGCCGTCCATCACCCGCACCTCGCCGCTGGCGGGGTCGAAGGCGCTCAGCGACAGGAAATAGTCCTTGGTTTCCGCCCCATACGCCCCAATATTCTGGATCGGCGCTGCCCCCACGGTACCCGGGATCAGCGACAGGTTTTCCAGCCCGCCCACGCCCTGCGCCAGCGTCCACTGCACGAAATCGTGCCAGGTTTCGCCGGCTGCGGCACGCACGTGGTGGTGAGTCGCGGTTCCGGCCAGGATTTCCCGCCCTTCCAGCGCGATATGCAGCACCAGGCCGGGGAAATCGCGCGTCAGCAGCAGGTTGCTGCCGCCCCCCAGGACGAGGCGCGGCATGGCGGCCAGTTGCGGATCGGCCAGGGCGGTGCGCAGGTCTTCCAGCGATGTCACGCGCAGGTAATGTTTGGCGCGTACATCAATACGAAACGTATTTAAATGCTTTAGTGGGTAGTCGCGCTGGAGAATTTCGGGGAAAGACATGGGTAGATCAAGTTTTTGCTCGATTATAGTGTAAAGACGACAAAAACGACCGAGCGTTCGCTTGTTTGTCCGTTAAAATGTCGCTTCTTTTGAGTCCGCCCTCTGGGCGGTTGCTTCATTGTAAAGGAAAGAATATGCCATCGTTTGACGTAGTATCCGAAGCGGACATGATCGAGGTGCGCAACGCCGTCGACCAGAGCAACAAGGAAATTTCGACCCGCTTCGACTTCAAGGGCAGCGATGCGCGCGTAGAACAAAAAGAAAACGACCTGACGGCATTCGCCGATTCGGAATTCCAGCTTGGCCAGGTGCGCGATGTGCTGACCAACAAGCTGGCCAAACGCAAGGTCGACGTGCGCTTCCTCGACGAAGGCAAGGTAGAGAAAATTGGTGGGGACAAAGTCAAGCAGGTCATCAAGGTGAAGAACGGTCTCGATTCGGAGACGGCGAAAAAGATCACCAAGGTTATCAAGGAAAGCAAGATGAAGGTCCAGGCCAGCATCCAGGGCGAGTCGGTGCGCGTGAGCGGCGCCAAGCGCGACGACCTGCAGGCCGCGATGCAGCTGCTGCGCAAGGAAGTGCCGGACACGCCACTGGAATTCAACAATTTCCGCGATTGATCGAAGGACTGTAATGAAACGTGTTGACGATTTCCGCCTCAAGTTTGGTGACAACGAGTATGTGCCAATCATGATCGGCGGAATGGGCGTGGATATTTCCACGACCGAACTGGCGCTGGAAGCAGCGCGCCTTGGCGGCATCGGCCATATTTCCGATGCAATGGTGGAGGATGTCTCGGACCGCAAGTTCGACACCACCTTCGTCAAGGACAAAACCCGACTGTACAAGCACAACATCAACAATATGGACAAGTCCGAGGTGCAGTTCGACCTGGGACGCCTGGCTGAAGCACAGCGCCGCCACATCGGCGACACCATGCAGCGCAAGACCGGCCCTGGCCTGATCTTCGTGAACTGCATGGAAAAGCTGACCATGAACGGTCCGAAGGAAACCTTGCGCACCCGCCTGAACGCGGCGCTGGACGCGGGCATCGACGGCATCACCCTGTCGGCCGGCCTGCACTTCGGCTCCTTCGCACTGATGGCCGACCACCCGCGCTTCCGCGAAGCGAAGCTGGGCATCATCGTCTCCTCCGTGCGCGCGCTGCAGATCTTCCTGCGCAAGAACCAGAAGCTGAACCGCCTGCCCGACTACGTGATCGTGGAAGGCCCGCTGGCCGGCGGCCACCTGGGCTTCGGCCTGGAAGACTGGAAGGAATTCGACCTGCACCAGATTGTGCAGGAGATCCTGGATTACATGAAGGCGGAAAACCTGGACGTGCCGGTGATCGCCGCCGGCGGCGTGTTCACCGGCAGCGATGCGGTGTCCTTCCTGGAGATGGGCGCGGCCGGCGTGCAGGTGGCGACCCGCTTCACCGTGACCAAGGAATGCGGCCTGCCGGACGAGGTCAAACAGGAATACTTCAAGGCCACCGAGGACGACGTGATCGTCAACGGCATTTCGCCGACCGGCTACCCGATGCGCATGCTGAAGCAGACCCCTGCCATCGGCGCCGGCATCCGCCCGGGCTGCGAATCCTACGGCTACCTGCTCGATGCGACCGGCAACTGCGCCTACATCAATTCGTACAACCGCGAAGTGGTGGCCAATGGCGGCAGCGACAAAGGCATCAAGGTGATGGACAAGACTTGCCTGTGCACCCACATGCGCAACTTCAATTGCTGGACTTGCGGCCACTATACCTACCGCCTGAAGGACACTTCTTTCAAGAAGCCGGATGGTTCCTACCAGCTGCTGACGGCGGAACACGTGTTCAAGGACTACCAGTTCTCGACCGATAATTCTATAGCTTTACCTGAGAAAGAGTTCTAATACAGCTTGCCAAACCCGGTAAACCTGGGTCAGGCCCAAGGGTCTGACCCTTGGGCCTGACCCAGGTTTACCGGGTTTCAGCCCTCCTTGTTGATGCGCGCAATCAGCGCGCCCAACACCTCCTCCGCCATCTCATTCTCCACCTGGCAAGTCCCGGCATTCTCATGCCCGCCGCCACCGTATTCCAGCATCAGCGCCCCGATATTGGTCTTCGAGGTCCGGTTCAGGATCGACTTGCCGGTCGCGAACACCGTATTCTGGTTCTTCAGTCCCCACAACACGTGGATCGAGATATTCTGCTCAGGGTACAGCGCATAGATGACGAAGCGATTACCGGCATAGATCGTCTCCTCGTTACGCAGGTCCAGCACGACCAGGTTCTTGTGTACAGTTGAACAGCGGCGGATCTGCTCCTTGCACTTTTCCGCATGGTCGTGATACAGGTCGCTGCGCTCCTTCACGTCCGGCAGCGCCATGATCTCGGCGATCGTGTGCGAACGGCAGTAGTCGATCAGGTCCATCATCAGGTTGTAGTTCGAGATGCGGAAGTCGCGGAATCGCCCCAGCCCGGTGCGCGCGTCCATCAGGAAGTTCAGCAAGTCCCAACCCTTGGGATTCAACACCTCGTCGCGGCTGAACTGCGCCGAATCGCCCTTGTCCACCGCCAGCATCATGTCGTTCCAGGCCGAGGGGAACCTGTTGCCGCCGCCGTAATAGTCGTACACCACGCGCGCGGCCGACGGCGCGCTGGGATCGATGATGTGGTTCTGGCGGTCGCCCGTGTTGCGGATGGTTTCGGAGAGGTGGTGGTCGAACGCCAGGTGGGCGCCTGCCACATAAGGCAGGTTGGTGGTGATATCGCGGCTGGTAATGGCGATTTTCCCGTCCTGCATATCCTTGGGATGCACGAACAGGATCTCGTCGATCAAGTCCAGGTGCTTGAGCAGCACCGCGCACACCAGGCCATCAAAATCACTGCGGGTCACAAGGCGGAACTTCATGGAAGGCACCCCTATCGCTGATGAATTGAAGACCCATAGTACCGTGAAGTTTCAAAGCCTGTCGAGACGCCCCGCAAAGTCGGCGTCGCGCATTTGAGCAATCACATACTCGACGAAGGCCCGTGTCTTGGCGGGCAGCAGCTTCTTGCTGGAATAGTAAATTGACAAGGGGCCCACCTCGGCATGCCAGCCGGGCAGCAGGCGCACCAGCTGGCCCGATTCCAGCAGCGGCGCCGCGTGCGGCCCCGGCAGCAGCGCCACGCCCAGCCCCATGCAGGCCGCCTGCGCCATGGCCTCGGGATCGTCGAAAGTCGCCACGGGTCGGAACTCAGCCACGGCTTCCGCGCCGTCCGCGTTGCGCAGCAGGTAGTCGCGCAGCCGCCCGCTCTCCGCCGAGCGGCGCGCCACGCCTTCCCAGCCGGCCAGTTCCGACGGATGCTTCGGCAGCCTCCGCCCCGCCAGATAGGACGGCGCGGCGGTGACCAGGATGCGCGGCCGTCCCAGCTCGCGCGCCACCACGCCCGGCGCCAGGTCGATGCCGCCGCCGATGGCGACGTCATAGCCCTCGCCGATCAAATCCACCGTGCGGTTGTCGAAGCGCCAGTCGTGCTGCACGCCCGGATAGCGCTCGATAAAGCCCTTTATCAGCGGCAGGACGTACATGCGCCCCACGCCGTGCGCCAGCGCCACCTTGAGCGTGCCAGCCGGCTCCCCGGCATCCTGCGCGGCGCCGGCGATCGCCCCCTGCAGCTCGGCCAGCGGCCCGCGCACCTGCTGCAGCAAGCGCTCGCCGGCTTCCGTCAGCGCCAGGCGGCGCGTGCTGCGCTGGAAAAGGCGCACGCCAAGCCGGGCTTCCAGCCGCGCCACGTTCTTGCTGACGGCGGCCGGGGTCAGGCCCAGGCGCCGCGCCGCTTCGGAAAAACCGGCGCATTCGGCACTCTGCAGGAACGATTCAAGCAGGTTCAGAGGCTCCATTTGATACATTCAGTTGAAAGTGATAGCCGATATTACCACCTAGTCAGCATGCAATGCGCGGACCATACTGGCTCCATCCCAACCCAATCAGGAGCAAATCATGAACAAAATCGCTTTCGTCACCGGTGGTTCCCGCGGCATCGGCGCCGCCATCGTGCGCCGCCTCGCCAAGGACGGCGCGACCGTCGCCTTCACCTACCAGAGCTCGGGCGCAGCCGCCGATGCGCTGGCCGGTGAAATCAAGGCCGCCGGCGGCCAGGCCATCGCACTCCAGGTCGATGCCGCCGACGCTGCCGCCACCCGGGCTGCCATCGACGGCATCGCACAGCGCTTCGGCCGCCTCGACATCCTGGTCAACAATGCCGGCGTACTGCACCTGGGCGACGTGTCCGAGCTGACGATGGAGGCCTTCGACAAGACCATCGCCGTCAACGTGCGCGGCGTGTTTGCGGCAACCCAGGCGGCGGTGGCGCATATGACGGCCGGCGGCCGCGTGATCAATATCGGCAGTACCAATGCCGAGCGCATGCCCTTCCCCGGCGGCTCGATTTACGCCATGAGCAAGTCGGCCCTGACCGGCCTGGTGCAAGGCCTGGCGCGCGACCTCGGTCCGCGCGGCATCACCGTCAACAATGTGCAGCCCGGCCCGGTGGATACCGACATGAACCCGGCCCACAGCGACTTTGCCAAGTCCCTGCACGAACTGATGGCGATCAAGCGCCACGCGCGCGGCGAGGAAATTGCCGCCATGGTGGCCTACCTGGCCAGCGACGATGCAGCTTACGTGACCGGCGCCGGCCTCAATATCGACGGCGGCTTCGCCGCCTAAGGCTCGAGCTGCGCCTGCCGCAGCTGTTCGGCGTCCTGGATTGGAGAGGCGCCGAACATCCTGCGGTATTCGCGGCTGAATTGGGACGGGCTTTCGTAGCCCACCTTGAAGGCGACGGTGGCCGCCTCCACGCCGCCGGCCATCAGCAGCTTGCGCGCTTCCAGCAGGCGCACCTGCTTCTGGTACTGCAATGGGCTCATCACAGTCATCGCCTTGAAGCGGCGGTGCAGGACCGAGGTGCTCATGCGCACTGCCTTGGCCAGCGTTTCAATGCGCAGCGGCTGGTCGAAGTGCTGGCGTATCCACTGGACCGCTTCGCCGATCGCCTGTTCCCTGCCGCCGCCCCGCACGGCCATGTGCAGGGCAGCGCCAGCCGGCGCCATCAGCAAGTGGTAGAACAGCTCCTGCTTCAGCAGGCGTGACAGCACGGGAATGTCGCGCGGTTTGTCCAGCAGCGCCAGCAGCCGTGCCATAACCTCCAGCAGCTCTGTGCCGGCGCTCGCAACATAGGTGGCCGGCAACGGGGCCGGAGGCGGCGGGGCGATCTCGATCTCAAGGATGAATGCCGCGATTTCCTTGGGTTCAAAATCGACGCGTATCCCGAAATACGGCCGCGCCGGCGTGGCCGCCGTGACCTGGCCGGACACCGGCATCGTGACGGCCGCCAGCAGGTAATCGCCGGGGCCGTACCGCACCACTTCCGGGCCGACCAGCGTCTGTTTGGCGCCCTGCACCAGCAGGCACATGGAAGGCTGCAGCAGGCCCCGGCCCACCTCCGTGGGGGCGGAAATGCGGATCAGCGTCAACCAGGGAATGGCGGTGACGATATCCCGGCGCTCCTGCTTAGCGGCGCCGAAGTGCCGGGCCACGGCCAAGCGCAATTCCTGCAACAACTCAGAGTGTCGTTTCATAGCCCATGATGGCCTTCGGTTCGAGATAGGCTTCCAGTCCATGGATGCCGAATTCGCGGCCCAGGCCCGATTGCCTGAAACCGCCGAACGGCGCCAGGGGTTCATCATACAGGCCGTTGACGAACACCCGCCCCGCCACAATCTGCGACGCCACCCGGTTGGCGCGCGCAAGGTCGCCGGAGAAGACGTAGGCATGCAGGCCGTAGCTGGTGTCGTTGGCGATCTGCACGGCCTCCTCCTCCGTACGGTAGCTGATGATCGACAGCACGGGGCCGAAAATCTCTTCGCGCGCGATGGCCATGTCGTTATGCACGTTGGCGAACACGGTAGGCCGCACGAAATTGCCCGCTTCCAGCCCTTGCGGCCTGCCTTCGCCGCCAGCGAGCAGCTCGGCGCCCTCCTCCAGGCCCAGGCGGATATAGTGCTGCACGCGCTCCCACTGGCGCCGGCTGACCAGCGGACCGATGCGCGTGCCAGGGTCGCGCGGGTCGCCGACCTTCAGCTTCGACATTTCGACGGCAGCCAGGCGCTTGGCTTCGGCCAGCCGGTGCTGCGGCACCAGCAGCCGCGTACCCGCCAGGCATGCCTGGCCGCTGTTGAAAGTGGCGGCCGCAATAGCCAGCGGCATGGCTTTCACGAAATCGGCGTCGTCCAGCAGGACGGTGGGCGATTTGCCGCCCAGTTCCAGCGTCACCCGCTTCATGGTCTCTACCGCGCCGCGCGCAATAGCCATGCCCACCGCCGTGGAACCGGTGAAGGAGATTTTCGCCACGTCGGGATGGCGCACGATCTCGGCGCCGACCGTGTCGCCGCGGCCGGTGACGATATTGAATACCCCCGACGGCAGCCCGGCGCGGTGCAGCAGCCGCGTGAGGACGGCGGTCTGCATGGCGCTCATTTCGCTGGGCTTGATCACCGCCGTACTGCCGGAAGCGATGGCCATCGCCAGCTTGCCGCAGATGAAACTGTAGTTCGCGTTCCAGGGCGTAATCAGGCCGGCCACGCCTAGCGGCACCATCTGCACGCGCGCGCTGCCAAGCTGGCGCACGAAGTCGTAGCCTGCCAACAGTTCTTTCGCGATGGCGAAACTGGCTGCGGCGCGGCGCACCGTGCCCGTGGAGGTGGCCAGCGGGCCGCCGTATTCGTCCAGCATGGCTTCGATCAATTCCTGCTCGCCTTCGCGCACGGCATCGTGCAGGCGCTGCAGCATGTCCATGCGCTGTTCCCGGCTGCTGCCGGAAAGCGCAGGGTAAGCGGCTTTGGCAGCGGCGATGGCACGCTGCGCATCCGTTTCATCCGCCAGGCGCACGCGGCTCAGCGGCTCGCCGGTGGACGGGTTGGCAAACTCCATGAATTCGCTGCCGTGCGGGGTGACGAATTCGCCGTTGATGTAGAGGTGGTCGATGGTTTTCATGCGCCCATCTTAGGCGCGCCAAGCCCGCAGGCGGTAGCACAGAACTAGGCGATGATTGCCTGATCCTGCCGGTACAGGCGTTCCAGCACTTCCTTCGCGATGGCGCTGACCAGGGCGCTGGCCGGAGCCAGGTCCGGCGCATCCGTTTCGCGCAACTGCCGCCAGAGGTCCGCTACCTGCTCGTCGCGCGCGGCGACGGCGGACTCCACTTCCTCCTGCCAGAAGGCGGGCGCCTCGCCCTCCACGAAATTGCCGCGGCCGCGGCCGAAATGGGCGACGGCGAGGTAGCGCAGCACGCTCGACACCAGCAGCGTGCGCAGGAATTCGTCCGACAGTGTGATTACCGGCACCTTGCGGTCAGTGCCGACATTGAAGCCCCAGGCGGCGCCGGAAAACGCCAGCGCACCGATCACGCCGCCCAGCAGCGCACCGGTACCCAGCGTCAGCCCGCCGGCAGCCAGGTCGGCCGACAGGCCGGTGGCGGCGCCCGACATGATGGCCCCCAGCAGCGCGGCCTGCGCCTTTTCCACCGGCGCCTTGACCACGAAATTGCTGCTGACGCGGGCATTGATCTTGGGCGCCTCGCTGGGGTCCAGCTTGTGCAGCGCCAGCAGGTGCACCGTGGCCTGGCCGATCGCGATATTGAGGCGGCCGATCAGGGTGTTCATTGCCCGTTCCTGCCGCTTGCGGTCCTCGCCCTTGCCGATGCCGATGATCTTCAGTGCCGAAGTCAGTACGCCGCGCTCCACCGTTTCCACCACCTGCTTGTCGCGCACGGCGTCGGCCAGCTGCTGCGCCATCACAGCCATCGATTGCCGGAAGCGGCGCGCATTGGTTTCTTCCCAGACGGAGAACAGGCGCTCGTAGCCGGCTTGCTTGTCCGGCCCCACCAGCGCGCCCAGCGCGTCGTAGAACACGCGCTCATGCACCCAGCAGCGGGCGAACGCATCGAGCGGCAGCACTTCGCGCACCCGGCCGAATTGCAGCATGAAGTCTTTCCAGCGCAGCAGCTCCGCCTGTTCCTCCTGCAGCGGACGCGGTGGCCCCATCTGGTTCAGCAGCACCAGCACCGGCTTGCCCAGCCAGTCGAGGAGGCGCATTTCGGCAGGAATGTAGCCGGCATCGCCCGGGTTCTCGGTGGAGTTGACCAGGTAGAGCACGATATCGGCCTCGTCGCGGGCGGCGCGCACCGCCTGCTGGCTGAGCCAGAACGGCCGGTCGCGGTAGCGGTCCAGCACCTCGCGCAGGAACCAGCCGATCGGGTTGCCGGCCATGGCCAAGCGTTTCATCAGGCGCAGGGAATCGCCAAAGCCCGGCGTATCCCACAGCAGCAGCCGGTCGCCTTGCGGGGTCGCCATCAGCATATGGGACTCGGCGAACGTTGTGACGTGGGCCGCGTCGCGCACCTGGCCCACATCGGCGCCCAGCAAGGTGCGCGCCAGCGTGGTCTTGCCGTTGTTGGTATGCGAGACCAGCGCCAGCTGGATCGTGACGGGAGCGCCGCTCATGCCGCGCCTCCATTGACCGTTTCCGGCGAAAGCAAATCCACCACTTTGGGTTCGGCGCCATGCAGGATGCAGAACTCGCGCCACAACTCGATGCGCTCGCGCAGGCGGGCCGCGTCCATGCGCGCCGCCACCGCTGACTGGTCGAGCAGCGCCACCAGGCGCTTGCCGCGTGCCAGCGCCGCCAGGAAGATCCCGTGGTTTTCCTGCTCCGGCGTGGCCGCGATGCCGAACAGGACGGCATTGGTCACGCCCTCGCCTGCCTCCAGCGCGGGCGCTTCGCTGCCATAGGCGGCCGGCGGCAGCAGGCGCACGCGGGCCTGTTCGCCCAGCATTGCCTGCGCCACCGCGTCCAGTCCCTTGCTGCGCGCCTCGTCGACCGTCAGGCTGTAGGGCAGCACGCGCAGCAGGCCGGGCTCGCCGCCGGCGGCCGCAGACAACTGGTGAAAGTATGGCTGGTCCAGGTCAAGCGGGAAGCGCTGGCGCAGCAGCACCGCGCGCAGCCCTGCGATCAGTCCCAGCGCAATGCGCGGCAGCACCGCGTACAGCATCAGCGCTGCCGCATACAGGTGGACCCAGCGCGCGCCGTTGCCGGCCTGCGCCTGGCCCCAATTCTGCAGCGACTGCACCTCGGCAAGCGTAAAGCCTTCCAGGCCAAACAGCCGCTCAACAGGCCCGAACACCAGCGCTAGCAGTTGGTGCACCTGCTGCGCGTTCAGGAACGTGCTCTCCCAGCCCGCCGCATAGCGCTCGATGATGCCGCGCGAATACAGCGACAGCACGGCGCCAATTGCAAATGCGGCGGCAGACCAGTGCAGGATGCGCGCGATGCGGGCCATGTTCAGGCGCGCCCCCTGGCGCGACCAGTCAACCATGAATTGCAGCACGCCGCTGGCCAGGGCATGCGGCAGGCGGCGCGGCACATGACCTCCGCCCAGCGCCATGCGGTTGGCCAGGGCGCGCCGCAAGCCGGACCGGCGTGCGGGCAGCAGCGCCCAGGCCACGATCAGGACATAGACCAGCAGGTTCCAGGCAATGATGCCTAGCAGAGGAAACGACAGGAGATCGACGCGGTGCGCGTCGCCGATGCGCTCGGCCATGCTGCCAACCAGCAGCGCGACCAGGGGCAGCAGCCAGCTTGCGCCCCACATGCCGCTGTGGCCTTGCGCCACGCCGGCAAACAGCTTGTGCCGCGCGGACAGGCGTTTGAGCAGTTGTTCCGCGCGGTGGTACAGGAAATTCGGCAGCGTGGCCGCCGTCCTGCTCTCCGCAGCCTGCCAGTTCGCCAGCTCGCGCGCGGTGCGGCTGGCGTATTTGCGGTCATCGTCGGTCAGCACTTCCTTCTGCTGATCGGCCTCTTCGATCGCCTTGACCAGCATGATGGCGCGGGCGGTCCTTTCCTTCATTTTGCCTCCAGTCAGCTTTCCATGCGCAGCAAGAATGTTTGCATTCATGCACCGAGTGTACCATCAGTTCGCACGGCGCCATTGCACGATGCCCTGCCCGCGCGGCACTGGCCGCGAGCCTCGGGACATGCCAGCCACTCCCGTCGCAGCGACCGGCACTTCATTATGGAAACGTTCCCAAATTTGCGGCGTGCACGCCACATCCAGGCTGTTGACGCCGAATTTTGAACGGTGCTATATTGCGCTGACCAGAATGGAAACGTTTCCAGTTTGATGACGGAAACCCCACACTTCCCGCCGGTTCACGGCATATTTTATTGACAATCGATTTTGCTGCCCCTAGTATTTTGAAGCACGACATGGAAACGTTTCCATGCTGGTTGGGGAGGCGGCCAGACTATAAAAACGAAGGAGACCAAATGCACTATCCAAAGGCGAAGCAGTCATTGATGAGCCTTGCAGTAGCGGCGGCCTGCGCGGCGTTCGTCGCACCGGCGCAGGCACAGGAATCGGACCAGGCAGGCGTTGCCCCCGCCCCTTCCAATAGCGGCGATGTCGCGACCGTGGTGGTGACCGGCCTGCGTGCAAGCCTGGGTTCCTCGATGAACCTGAAGCGCAATGCCGACGGCATCGTCGACGGCATCGTGGCGGCCGACATCGGCAAATTCCCCGACACTAACCTGGCCGAATCGCTGCAGCGCATCAGCGGGGTGTCGATCGACCGTTCCATCGGCGAAGGCTCAAAGGTCACCGTGCGCGGCGTGGGCCCCGACTTCAACCTGGTGCTGCTGAACGGCCGCCAGATGCCGACCTCGAACCTGGGCGACCTGAATGGCCGCGCTTTCGACTTTGCCAACCTGGCGTCGGAAGCGATCTCGCAGATCCAGGTGTACAAGACCGGCCGCGCGGAAACCCCGACCGGGGGCATCGGCGCCACGGTCAACGTGATGACGGCGCGTCCGCTGGAGCGCCCGGGCCTGCTGGCCAGCATCGGCGCCAAGGCGGTGCATGACACCTCGCACAACAAGCTGCCGGGCGACGTCAAGCGGGGCAGTTCCACCACGCCGGAAATCTCGGGCATCTACAGCAATACCTTCGACGACAACCGCTTCGGCGTGGCGCTGAGCGCCAGCTACCAGGAGCGCAACCTGGGCTTCAACCAGGCGGCCGTTTCGAACGGCTGGCGCGGTCCGTTCCGCGGCGATGAAAACAACTGGGGCACCATCCCGCAGCCGGGCGCCGACGGCGCCGACCGCATCACCAACCGCCCGAAGCCTACCGACGTCTACTCGGTGCCGCAGAACCTGAACTACAACATGAACGGCGTGCAGCGCCAGCGCACCAACGGCCAGTTGACCTTGCAGTGGGCGCCGGTCAAGCAGCTGACCACCACGCTCGACTACACCTATTCCGAAAACAAGATCCAGACCCGCCGCCAGGACCTGTCCGCGTGGTTCAATTTCGGCCCCTCCACCAGCACCTGGAGCGACGGCCCGGTTGCCGCGCCGCTGGTGTACACGGAGCTGATCCCGGCCGGCAATAGCGACATCGCCATGGGCGGCGCGGACTTCGCCACCCGGACCCAGAACAAGTCGCTCGGCTTCAACGCCGCGTGGAAGACCGATGGCCTGAAGCTGGAACTGGACGTGCACAAGTCCACGGCCGAATCGAAAGCCGACAGCCCGTTCGGCTCCAGCAACGTGCTGGGCACCGCAAGCTTCAGCCGCGGCGATACCACGGCCGACTTCCGCCAGGCCTTCCCCGTGCTGAGCATCAAGGGCGCCGACTTTGCCGCCGCGCCGCAGCAGGTGACCGGTTCCGTCTTCCAGAACGGCTATATGAAGGGCGAAGTCGACCAGGCGCAGTTCCGCGGCAACCTGAAAGTGCTGGAGGCATCCAACCTGAACTTCGGCCTGGCGTCGACCGAAGTGAAGAACCGCTCCGCCTTCTCGACCCAGCAGCGCGACACCTGGGGCGGCGCCACCAAGGCGTCGGACTACCCCGCCAGCATGTTCCACCAGGAGTCGCTGCGCCAGTACTTCGACCGCATCGACGGCAGCGGCAACCCGGCCCTGTTCAACCAGTTCTATACGTTCAACTTCGCCGACCTGCGCGCGCTGGTGTCCAAGGTCAGCGGCCAGCCCGACCTGTACCTGCCGAAGAGCAGCTTCGATACCGACCAGCGCACCACCGAAAAATCGAAGAGCGCGTACGTGCAGTTCGGCACCGACTGGGACACCGCGATCCCGATGCATACCAACGTCGGCGTGCGCTACGAAACCACGGACGTGGTCTCCACCGCGCTGGTGCCGGCGGCAACCACCATCAGCTGGGTATCGGCCAACGAGTTCCCGGTTTCCTTTGGCCCCGCCACCTTCACCACCCTGAACGGGAAATACCACCATGTGCTGCCTAGCGTGGACTGGGATGCCGACATCCGCTCCGACATGAAGCTGCGCGCCAGCTATGGCGAAACCATCGGCCGCCCGCGCTACGACCAGATCCAGGGCGGCACCACCCTGAACACGCTGGCCCGCGTCTTCGGCGGCACCGGCTCGCAGGGCAATCCGCAACTGAAGCCGGTCAAGTCGAAAAACCTGGACCTCTCGCTGGAGTGGTACTACGGCCAGCAAAGCTTCGCCTCGCTCGGCCTGTTCCACAAGAACCTGGACAACTACGCCGGACAGTCCAAGATCACGGCCACCCCGTTCAACCTGCACACGCCGGTCGGCGGCGCGCTGTGGAAGGAAGCCGTCAGCCAGGGCGCCTGCGGCAACGACCTGGTCTGCATCCGCAACTATATCTTCCGCAACCACCCGAACGCTCCCGGCGTCACGCGCGGCGCGGACGACCCGAGCGGCAACGCCACCGGCACCATTGTCGGCCAGCCGGACGATCCGGTCCTGCCGTTCGAGATCACCACCTTCTCCAACCAGAAGAAGGACAAGATCAAGGGCGCCGAGCTCAATGTGCAGCACATGTTCGGCAATTCCGGCTTCGGCATATCGGCCAACTACACCTGGGTCGACTCGGGCCTGAAATACGACAACTACAAGATCGGCGAGCAGTTCGCGCTGGTCGGCCTGAGCAACTCGGCCAACCTGGTCGGCATCTACGAGGACAAGAACTGGACCGTCCGCGCGGCCTACAACTGGCGCGACAAGTTCCTGTCCTCGACTTTCGACGGTTCGGGGCCGAACCCGAACTATACGGAGGCCTACGGCCAGCTGGACTTGAGCGTCGGTTACGCCTTCAGCGAAAAATTGAGCGTGCAGTTTGAAGCGATCAACCTGACCAACGAAATCCAGCGCGTGCACGGCCGCGCCGAAAGCATGGCGCTGTTCGTGACGCAATCGGGACCGCGCTATATGCTGGGCGTCCGTTACAAGTTCTGATGGCAAGCAACGCGATCCGGCAAGTGGTCGTCATGGGTGGCGGTTCGGCCGGCTGGCTGGCCGCTGCCATCCTGGCCGCCGACCACCCTGCCGACCAGCCAGGGGGCCTGCAGGTCACCCTGGTCGAATCGCCCGATGTGCCGATCATCGGCGTGGGCGAAGGCACCTGGCCTACCATGCGCGACACGCTGCGCCGCATTGGCGTTTCCGAATCCGGCTTTTTCCGCGAGTGCGACGCCGCCTTCAAGCAGGGCTCGCGCTTCAACCGCTGGGTGACCGGCGCGGCCGACGATGTCTATTTCCACCCATTTGTGCTGCCGCAAGGGTATGGCGAGGCCAATCTCGCCGAACGCTGGCAGCAGGCGCATGCGCATATCCCCTTTGCCGACCTGGCCAGCTTCCAGCCCCACCTGTGCGTGAACGGCAAGGCGCCCAAGCAGCCCTCCACCCCGGAATTTGCCGCGGTGGCCAACTATGGCTACCACCTCGATGCCGGCAAGTTTGCCCTCTTCCTGCGCAAGCATTGCACCGGGAAGCTGGGCGTACGGCACGTGCAGGACCACGTCAAGGCCGTTCTCGCCGGACCGGACGGCGACATCCGCGCGCTGCAGGGTGCAAGCCACGGTCCCATCGCGGGCGACCTGTTCATCGACTGCACGGGACTGCAATCGCGCCTGCTCGGCCAGCATTACGAAATTCCCTTCCTGCCGCAAAAGCACGTGCTGTTCAACGACAGCGCCTTTGCGGTGCAGATTCCCTATCCGTCCGAAGACAGCCCGATTGCGTCGCAGACCAGTTCCACCGCCCAGCGCTCCGGCTGGATCTGGGACATCGGCCTGCCAACACGGCGCGGCATCGGCCATGTCTTTTCCAGTGCCCACAGCAGCGACGAAGAAGCCGAGCGCGCCCTGCGCCAGTACATCATCGACGGCGGCGGCCCGGAAGACATTCCGCAGCCGCGCAAGCTGACCTTCAATCCCGGCTACCGCGAACGATTCTGGCACCGCAACTGCGTCGCCATCGGCTTGTCGGCCGGCTTTATCGAGCCGCTGGAAGCGTCGGCACTGGCGATGGTCGAACTCTCGGCCAATATGCTGAGCGAGGAAATGCCGGCCACGCGCACCACCATGGACCTGGCCGCGCGACGTTTCAACGAAGCCTTCCGCTACCGCTGGGAACGCGTGATCGACTTCCTCAAGCTGCACTATGTGCTGAGCAAACGCAGCGACTCGCCCTACTGGATCGACAACCGCGAATCGGTGCCCGCGCGGCTGGCCGAAATGCTTGCGCTATGGCGCCACCGCCAGCCATCGCGCTACGACTTCGGCCGCGTCGACGAAATCTTCCCGTCGGCCAGCTGGCAATACGTCCTGTACGGCATGGGCTTCCGCAGCGACGCCGGTGGCGGGATTCGCCGGCGCGACAACGACCAGGCGGCCGACAACTATTTCCGCGAAGCGGCCAGCCTGACGCACAGGATGCTGGCCGCCCTGCCGACCAACCGCGAGCTGATCGACCATATACGTCGCCACGGCTTGCCCACCATCTGAGGACCATCATGGCCAAACCCGTCCTGCTCAATAATATCGACCACAAGGACTTGCACGTGCAGACCGGGCGAGGCGCCCATTTCGGCGACAACGTGATGTCCGCCCTCACCTTCCCGTCCGAATTCCGCGATGTACAGGCCTGTTACCCGATCGTGTTCCGCAAGGCGGCCAACGGCGGTTTCGAGGCGCATGCGCTATTCGGCTTCCAGGAGGGCGAAAACCTGTTCCTCGGCCTGCATGGGTGGGAAGCGCCGTACGTACCGCTGGCGATTGAACGCCAGCCCTTCCTGATCGGCGTCAATGGCAACGAGCTCACGGTGCATGTGGACCTCGAAAACCCCCGCGTCAACGCGTCAGCCGGTGAACGCGTATTCCTGCCGCACGGCGGCACCTCCGAATACCTGGAAAAGGTCAATTCCACCCTGCTGGCATTGCACCAGGGACTACAGCAGGCAAACGGCTTCCTGGCCGCGCTGCTGGAGCTGCAGCTGCTGGAGTCCTTCGTGTTCGACATTGAACTTGATGACGGCTCGCAGCATCGCCTGGCCGGCTTCTACACCATCAATGAGGAGCACCTGTCCGCCCTGCCGGGCGAAGCCCTGGAGCGCTTGAACCGCGCCGGCTACCTGCAGGCAATCTACATGGTGATTGCATCGTTGTCGAACTTCCGCACCCTGATCGAGCGCAAGAACCGCGTCCATGCTGGCCAATGCTAAACCGATCCGCGAGCTCCACGGCCTTGCGCCGTCCGACCTCAATGACGATCTCCTGACTGCCAGCGAGCCGATCGTGCTGCGCGGCCTGGTTGCCCGCTGGCCCGCCGTGCAGGCCAGCCGCGCCGGCGCCGCCAGCGCCGACGCCTACCTGCGCCGTTTCTACCGCGACGCCAGCGTGGTTGCCATGCTGGGCACCCACGAGATCGGCGGCCGCTTCTTCTACAACGAGGATCTGAGCGGCTTTAACTTCGCCTCCGTACGCGCACGCCTCGACGACGTGCTCGATGAACTGGCGGGCCACCGCGGCAACCCTGCCCCGCCCGCGATCTACGTCGGTGCCACCACGGTGGAGACCGCGCTGCCCGGCTACCGCGAAGAAAATCCGCTCGACCTGGGGCCGCGCGACGCGCTCATGAGCGTCTGGATCGGCAACCGGACCCGCATCGCCGCCCATTACGACTTGCCGGACAACCTGGCCTGCGTCACCGCCGGCCGCCGCCGCTTCACCCTGTTTCCGCCAAACCAGTTGGAGAACCTGTACGTCGGGCCGCTCGACTTCACGCCAGCAGGCCAGGCGATCAGCCTGGTGGACCTGCACCAGCCGGACCTGGGCCGGTTCCCGCGCTTTGCCGAAGCGATGCGCCATGCGCTTTGTGCTGAACTGGAGCCGGGCGATGCCATCTTCATTCCCAGCATGTGGTGGCACCACGTGGAAGCGCTGGAAAACTTCAATGTGCTGGTCAACTACTGGTGGCGCCAGTCGCCCGAGTACATGGATACGCCCACCAATGCGCTGATGCTGTCGCTGCTCTCGATCCGCGACCTGCCGCACGAACAGCGGCGCGCATGGCAGGAGCTGTTCCGCCATTACGTCTTCGAGGCCGGCGAAAAAACCGCTGCCCACATCCCGGCGCAGGCGCGGGGGGTGCTTGGCCCGATCAGCGACGATGCAGCGCGCATGCTGCGCGCCCAGCTTCTCAAAAAAATCAACCGATAAACGGAGACCCTGATGAGAGACGAACAAAGCCAGCGCCGCCCTGTGCGGCGCGTTGTCATTGCCGGCGGCGGCACCGCCGGCTGGATGGTCGCGGCGGCAATCTCGCGCAGCCTCGGAAAAGCCCTCGACATCAGGCTGGTGGAGTCCGACGAGATCGGCACCGTCGGTGTCGGCGAGGCGACCATTCCCACCCTGCTCAATTTCCATGAACTGCTGCAGATCAACGAGCAGGAATTCATGGTGGCGACCAAAGCGACATTCAAGCTGGGTATCAGCTTCGAAAACTGGCGCAATGCCGGCGAAGACTACATCCATTCCTTCGGCCTCACCGGGACCGACCACTGGACCGCCGGCTTCCAGCATTTCTGGCGCAAGGGGCGCGAACGCAAGCTGGCCAGCGACTACGGCGACTATTGCCTGGAGCTGAAAGCGGCGCAACTGAACCGCTTCGGCCACCTGCCGCGCCAGGGGATCAACTATGCCTATCACCTGGACGCCAGCGCCTATGCACGCTACCTGCGCAAGTATTCGGAGGGTTATGGAGCGCAGCGCATCGAAGCAAAGATCGCCAAAGTCCATACCGATGCGGCCACCGGCCACATCACCGCCTTGCAGCTCGAATCCGGTGCGATGGTCGAGGGCGACCTGTTCATCGACTGCACGGGCTTTCGCGCCCTGCTGATCGGCGAAACCTTGGGCGAGGGCTTCGACGACTGGTCGCAATGGCTGCACAACGACAGCGCAATCGCCGTGCAGACCGCATCCACCGGGCCCGCCGTGCCCTACACCCGCGCCATCGCCCATGACTGGGGCTGGCAATGGCGCATCCCGCTGCAGCACCGCGTTGGCAACGGCATGGTCTTTTCCAGCAAATTCGTCGACGACGATACCGCGCGCGGCAAGCTGATGGCCGGCATCACCGGCGAGCCGCTGGTGCAGCCGCGCGTGATCCGCTTCAAGCCGGGCCAGCGCCGCAAGGTGTGGCGCAAGAATTGCGTCGCCATCGGCCTGTCCAGCGGTTTCCTGGAACCCATCGAGTCGACCAGCATCCACCTGATCCAGCGCGCCATTGTGCGCCTGATGCAGATGTTCCCTTCCGCCGGCATTTTCCAATCGGAGATCGACGAATACAACCATCAGGCCTGGGCCGAAATCGAGCATATCCGCGACTTCATCATCCTGCATTACAAGGTGACGAATCGCCGCGATACGCCGTTCTGGCGCCATTGCGCCGCGATGGACGTGCCGCCATCGCTGCTGCACCGCATCGACCTGTTCCGCGAAACGGGGCGCGTGTTCCGCTTGTCGAACCAGCTGTTTGCCGAAAATTCGTGGATCCAGGTGATGCTGGGACAGGGCATCATGCCGCACCAGCACCATCCTTCCGCAGATTTGATGGGCGATGCGGAGCTGTCCCATTTCCTCGACAGCATCCGCAACAACGTGGCACGGACCGTGGCGCAGCTGCCGCCGCACCAGCAGTACGTGGAGAATTACTGCGCCGCGTACATGGAAGAGTACCTGGCGCCGAAGTAAAGAATGAATGCATAGCAGGCGGCCGGCAACATGAAGGACGCCTGCACTCCCATCGCATCGGCCAGCGCACCCTGCGCGAACGGCACCAGTGCTCCGCCGACAATGGCCATGCACAGGATGCCGGAGCCCTGTCCCGTGTACTTGCCCAGGCCGTTCAGCGCCATGCTGAAGATGGTGGGGAACATGATCGAGTTGCACAGCCCCACCGCCAGGACCGCCCACATGGCGGCGCTCCCCTTGCCGAATGTCGCGGTCAGCAACAGCGCGATCGCCAGCAAAGCGTTGAACGCCAGCGCCCTGCCCGGGCTGACCACGCGCATCACGGCGAAACCGATGAAGCGCCCCACCATGGCGCCGCCCCAATAAATGCTGACGAAGCGGTAGGCATCCGCATGCGCCAGGCCCGCAATGCGCGGCTCGCCCAGGAAATTGATCAGGAAACTGCCGATGCTTACCTCCGCGCCGACATACAGGAAAATGCCGATCGCCCCCAGCACCAGATGGCGGTGCGCCCAGGCCGATCCATGGCCTTCTCCCGCCAGCGCCACATCCTCGCTTTCTGCGATCCGCGGCAGCTTTGCGGCATAAAACAGCACGGCCAGCAGCGCCAGACCGGCCGCCAGCGCCAGGTAAGGACCGCGCACTGCCGCGCCATCGGCAGCGGCGGCGGCCGAGCCGGCAGCCGACAGTATCAGCATGCCGCCGATTGACGGGCCAATCGTGGTACCAAGGGAATTGAAGGCCTGGGTCAGCGTCAGGCGGCTCGATGCCGTTCGCGCCGGACCAAGCGCCGTCACATAAGGGTTGGCAGCCACCTGCAGGACAGTAATGCCCGCCGCCAGAATGAAGAAGGCAAACAGGAACAAGCCGTAACCGCCGAACGAAGCCGGGTAGAACAGCGCGCAGCCCCCGGCGGCAATCAGCAGACCGGCGACGGCGCCGCGCTGGTAGCCGATGCGGCGGATCAGCGCGCCGGCAGGCAGCGAAACGATGAAATAGGCGCCGAAGAAGCAGAACTGCACCAGCATCGCCTGCACATAGGTCAAGGTATAGATCGACTTCAGGTGCGGGATCAGTATGTCGTTCAGCGAAGTGATCAAGCCCCACATGAAAAACAGGATGGTGACGATCACCAGGGCGCCGGTGTCGGCACCGTTTTGCGCTCCGCCTGCCGTCTCCTGCGACACGGCCGTCGTGTCGGGTGCAATGCCTGCCATTATTTCTCTCCTGTGAATTCATCGCAGCGAGCTGCGTCCGCCGCCGCGGCCGCGCCGCCGGCAATTTCTATGTTCGCGATGGCCGCGGCGAACGGTGCGTCGGCACGGATCCTGAACGGCGCATCCATCCGCTCCAGCTGCAGGCCGCGCGCCACGAAGCAGGCCAGCGGCACCTTGACGGTCTGCTTTCCCTTGCCGGCGATACGCGTGAACAGCCTGGTCGCGTCGAGCGCGGTATCCTGCATCGCCAGGATGACCTTGCCGTGCGGCGGGGCGGCCACAATCGCGTCGAATTGCAGTGCGCCGTCGCGTAATGCTGCGGCTGGAAGGACCAGGGGCTTGGCGCCACGCGCGGCCAGTTCCGCGCTGGCCGTCCACGTCACCAGCTTGGCATCCTGCTGGGTATTGACTTGCGCCGTCCGCACTGTGATGCCAGGCAGCTGGAAAGTCGCGTTCAGGTCGGCGCCCAGCGCCAGCTGCTCGCTGCCGCTGTGGATCGCCAGCGGGAAGCTGGAACGGTCGGCCTGGCTGTGGACCGGAACGATATTGTCCGCGCCGCAGCCGCCAGGCGCGGATGAGGCTTCGAGCTTGCCCAACCTGGAGCGCTGCCCCTTGCGCAAGCCATAGTTCAATGCAAACAGGGGCGCGTAGCCGGCATCGCCGAAATTCAATGGGGTCTGGCAGGCCGCCTTCGGCCACGAGAAGGACAGCCTGCCGCGGAAATCATAGCTGTGCGGCCCGGCCACCAGCAAGTCGGACACGCCCTTGCCTTCCGTTCCCGGCAGCCACGCAGCGATGAAGGTGTCGGACAGATTCAGCAAGTCGTTGACAAAGAGCGGACGCCCGGCAACGAATACGGTGATCACGGGTTTGCCCTTGCCTGCGACCTCCTCCAGCACGGCCAGGTCCTCCGGATAGCGGCTGCTGTGGCGCAAGGTGCCCGATGGGCCGATGTCGCCGTCGCCTTCCGCGTACGGGCGTTCGCCGATCACGGCGATCACCGCGTCAAAACGTGACAGGTCCACGCCTTTCGCGTCCACGCTGAATTCCACATTGCCCTCGCCCGCTGCGGACCGGATGCCTGTCAGGATGCTGTCGGCATTCGGAAAATCGGCATTGGTGTTGTCCGTACCCTGCCATGTCAACGACCAGCCGCCGGTCTGGTTGGCGATACTGTCCGCGCTCTTTCCGACCACCAGGATTTTCCTGCCACGCGCCAGCGGCAACGATGGACCCTCGTTTTTCAGGAGCACCAGCGACTCACGCACCGCACGGCGCGCCAGTTCGCGGTTTTGCAGCGCCGCGCCCTTGCCTGCAAAGGCATTCTGCGCAGGGCTTTTGCCGAACAAGCCGGCCCGCAGCTTGACGCGCACGATCCGTGTCACGGCATCGTCGATGCGGGCCATCGGGATCTCGCCCGCCTTCACCTGTGCAACGGTGTTGGCGATGAAGGCTTTCCAGTCATCCGGCACCATCACCATATCGATGCCGGCGTTGATCGCCTGCGGGCAGCTGTCGTTGCGGCAGCCCGGTACTTCGGCAATGCCGTTCCAGTCGCTGACAATGAATCCGTCGAAACCCATCTTGGATTTCAGCACGCCGGTCAGCATTTCGCGGTTGCCGTGCATCTTGACGCCATTCCAGCTGTTGAACGAGGACATGACGGTCTGCGCACCGGCAGCCAGCGCCGGCGCATAGCCGGCACCGTGGATGTTGATCATATCGGCCAGGGAAGCCCGGTTGTCGCCACGGTCCTTGCCCTGGTCCGTACCGCCATCGCCGACAAAATGCTTGGCGCTTGCCAGGACATTGGCGTCATCCTTGAAGCGGCCCTGCAGTCCCTTGACGTATTGGCCGGCATACTGGGCCACCAGCTTGCCGTCTTCCGAAAAGCTCTCGTATGTGCGTCCCCAGCGGTCGTCGCGCACCACGGCGATGGTCGGGCCGAACACCCAGGCGATGCCCGTCGCCCGTACTGCCTTGCCGGTGGCTGCGCCAATGTCGTAGGCCAGTTTCGCATCATGCGCTGCGCCGAGGCCGATATTGTGCGGAAAGAGCGTCGCCCCGAAGACATTACTGTTGCCATGAATGGCATCGATGCCCCAGACCACAGGCACCTTGACGGCCATGTCGGTCGACATGGAAGCCTGGTGGTATTTCTCCGCAAGGGCCAGCCACTCGGCGGCACTGGCGTGCTTGTTTCCGTTCGGCCAGCTGCCGCCGCCATTCAGCACGGAACCGATGTAATAGCGCCGCACATCGTCCGGCGTGACGGTCTTGATTTCCGGCTGGGTCATTTGGCCGATCTTCTGCTCCAGCGTCATGCCGGCAACAATGGCCGCCACCTTCTTTTCCAGCTCCGGGTCGCGCGCAATGGCGCTTTGCACATGCGGCCAGTCCGCCAGCGGGGCGGCGGCGGCGGGGAGCGCAAGCGCTGCAAGCAATGCAATCTTCTTCATCAGGTCTCCTTTTAGGGCTGTCGCAGGAAGGCGCGATACCACTTGCCGCTTTCCTTCAGCCTTCGTTCTTGTGTTGTGTAATCGATGTGGACCAGGCCAAAGCGGCGCAGGTAGCCTTCCGCCCACTCAAAGTTGTCGACCAGGCTCCAGGCGAAATAGCCTTTCACCGGCACGCCGGCCGCTATGGCGTCCTTCATGGCGCCGAGGTGGCGCGCCAGGTAGCGGCGGCGCAGCGCGTCGTTCACGGTGCCGTCGGCCAGCACCTGATCGTCATAGCAGGAACCGTTCTCGGTGATGTACAGCTCCTTGGGCGCGTAGTCGGCGTGGATGCGGCCAAGCAGCTCGCCCAGGCCTTCCGGCGCCACTTCCCAGCCCATGGCGGTGGTCTCCGCACCGGCTGGCGGCGGCAGCACGCGCGCATCCAGCGGCTCGTGGCCGGGCGCGTCCGCCACCGTTTCGGGAAAATAGTAGTTCACGCCCATGAAGTCTGTCGCCACCGCGATCGCCTCCATATCGCCGTCGAGCACCACGGGTGCGGCAGGCCCCACCTGCTCCAGCGTTGCCGCCGGATAGCCGCGTCCATGCAGCGGATCGAGGAACCAGCGGTAGCGCAAGCCGTCGTGGCGCTCACATGCCGCGCGGTCAGCCGCACTATCGCTGGCCGCGCGCAGCGGATGCAGGCTGAGGGAAATGCCGACGCGCGCGCCGGGCACGTTGTCACGGATCAGCGGCACCGCCTTGCCGTGCGAGAGCAGCACATGGTGGCACACTTGCAGCGCCGTTCCGAAATCGGTCAGGCCCGGTGCATGGATACCCTCGAAATTTCCAAGGATCGCGGTGCACCACGGCTCGTTGTGCGTAATCCAGTGCTGCACGCGGTCGCCCAGGCGGCGCGTCACCGCGTCCACGAATTCCAGGTAGCGCTGCACCGTATCGCGTTCGGCCCAGCCGCCACGGTCCTGCAGGTACTGCGGCAAGTCCCAGTGGTAGAGCGTGGCCCATGGCTGGATGCCGCGCTCCAGCATGCCGTCCACCAGGCGCGCATAGAAGTCCAGCCCCTTCTGGTTGGGCGCCGCGCCGAATTCCGACACGACGCGCGGCCAGGCAATCGAAAAGCGGTAGGCGCTCAAGCCCATGTCGCGGGCGATATCCATGTCTTGCGGCCAGCGGTGGTAATGGTCGCAGGCGACCAGGCCGCTGGAGCCATCGCGCACCTTTCCCGGCGTGGCGGCAAAACGGTCCCAGATCGACTCGGCGCGCCCGCCTTCGCGGCCGGCCCCCTCGATCTGATAGGACGAGGTGGCACAGCCCCACAGGAAGTCGCGGGCAAAGTCGCTGCGCGCCGGGGCGCCTGGTTCAAGCTGGTCAGGTTGGTTCATATTCAGTCATCCACGCATTGGAAAGGTTTCCACATATTGCCGAAAAAAAGGGCGCAAGCGCCCCTTCAAAGTTCTACATCATGCCGCCTTGCGCCTGGCACTGGCCGCCTTGGCCAGCGAAGCCCGCAACGTTACCGTCACCGGGAAGCTGCGCGTCACCGTGCGCCGCAGGTCGTAGCAGCGGTTCAGCAAGGCGCTCAGGCCGTTCATCGTCATCTCGCGCCAGGGCATGTGCACCGTCGTCAGGCGCGGTGCGGAAAACTCTGCGCTCGGCGTATCGTCGTAAGCGATGACGGACAGGTCGTGCGGCACCCGGATGCCCGCCTCCTGGAAATAGGACAGCGCACCGACCGCCATTTCATCGTTGGCGCAGAACAGGGCCGTGCAGCGGCGTCCCGACTCCACCAGTTCCTTGGCTGCGGCCCAGCCGCCGGCCGGGGAGAAGTCGCTTTCGGCGACCCACATGCGGCTGGTGTCGATGCCGCGCTCCTGCAGCTCCTCCATGAAGCCTTCGATGCGCGCCACGTTGTCGGCAAGGCGTGATGGACCGGCTACCACGGCGATGTCGCGGTGCTTGTGGTCGAGCAGCGCACGCGCCGCAAGGCGGCCGCCAAGCTTATGGTCCACGGTGAAGCACTGGTCAGGAATGCAGGCCAGGCTGTGGTTCAGCACCACGATCCTCCCCTGCTGCACGCCAAGCGCTTCGATATCCTCGTCGAGCAGGGCGCTGGTCATGACGATCAGGCCGTCGCAGCCGCGCTCCATCAGGAACTTGATGCCGTCGTTGGCCTGCTTGCGCTCATCGCCCAGGCCAACGCCGAATGCAACCACCATGTGCAGGCCGGCGGCGCGCAGTTCGGTGTCGATAATCTGCAGGATGGGCGTGTAGAACGTTCCGCTCAGTACCGGGATGTAGACCCCGATCATCTGGCTGGTCCCGGTCAGCAGGGTGCGCGCCGCGTGCGACGGCCTGAATCCCAGTTCGTCGATCGCCTTCTTCACCTTCTCAAGCGTGGCTGGAGACACCGATCCTTTGCCGCTGACGACACGGGAGGCGGTGCCCAGTCCTACGCCCGCCAGGCGGGCTACGTCTTTGATAGTGGCCACTGGTTTCCTTTTCTGCTTATAACGTCACCGCGAGCATACTGGAAGCGCCCGCCGTTTCAAAGCGCCGGCCGCTGTCAGGGTCGAACAGGGACACGCGTTGCGCATCGATCGCGAACGAAACCGTATCATTCGGCGCAAGCGCGCGGCTCCCCTGCACGATGCACGACAGCTGCGTGCCGCCGCAATCGAGCCAAACCACGCGATGCGCCCCCATGGGCTCCACCAGCGATATCCTGCCCTGCAGCGGCCCGCCTGGCGCGATGGAGATATGCTCCGGCCTCACACCCAGCACGGCCTTGCGCGCGCCGCCGGCCGCGCCAAGAGCCAGCCGCACCGCGCCGCCGGCAAACACGCCTTCCGCATCGATGCTGCCCGAGATGAGGTTCATTGCCGGCGCGCCCAGAAATCCCGCCACAAACAGGTTGGCTGGCCGCTCGTAGACTTCGGCCGGGGTGCCGACCTGCTGGATCTCCCCCGCCCGCATCACAACGATGCGGCTGGCCAGCGTCATTGCTTCTACCTGGTCGTGCGTAACATAGATCATCGTCGCGCCCAGCTGCTGGTGCAGCAGCTTCAGCTCGCGCCGCAAATCGGTGCGCAGCTTGGCGTCCAGGTTCGAAAGCGGTTCGTCGAACAGGTACACGCCCGCCTCGCGCACCAGTGCCCGGCCGATCGCTACCCGCTGCCGCTGCCCACCGGACAAGGCTGCCGGTTTGCGCTGCAGCAGTTCGCCCAGGTGGAGCATGGCCGCCGCCCGCTCCACCCGGCGCTTGATCTCGGCCTTCGGCACGCCGGCAATGCGCAGCCCGAACGACATATTCTTTTCGACCGTCATGGTCGGATACAGCGCATAGGACTGGAACACCATGCCGATCCCGCGCTCGCTCGGATCGACACGCGACATATCATGGCCGCCGATTTCGATGGTGCCGCCGCTGGTTTCGATCAATCCTGCAATGCTGTGCAACAGCGTGGACTTGCCGCAGCCGGAAGGCCCCAGCAACACCAGGAATTCCCCCTCCTCCACCTCCAGGTCGAGATGGCGGATGATGGCGTTCCCGGCCAGCGTTACATCGAGCTTTTTCACACTGACATTCGACACATTCAACCTTTCACGGCACCGGCGGCGATGCCGCGCACAAACCATCGGCCCGACAGGAAGTACACCGCCAACGGCACCAGCGCCGTCAATATCGTGGCGGCCATGTTGACATTGTAAAGCCGGGTTCCCGTCGTGGTATTGATCACATTATTCAGCTGCACCGTCATCGGCAGGTTATCGCGGCCGGCGAACACCAGCCCGAGGATATAGTCGTTCCATACGCCAGTCAGCTGCATGATCGCCGCCACCACCAGCATCGGCACGGACAACGGCAGCATCACATGCCAGAAGATGCGCCAGAAACCTCCGCCATCGATGCGCGCGGCATGGAACAGCTCCTGCGGCAGCGCGCTGTAATAATTGCGGAACAACAGCGTCAACACGGGCATGCCGAACACCAGGTGCACAATCACGATCGCCGGCAGCGATCCGAAAACACCCAGGCCCGCCATCATGCGCACCAGCGGGTAAATCATCACCTGCACCGGCACAAAGGCGCCCAGCAGCAAAGCGCCGAACAGCAGGTTGGCGCCGCGTGGACGCCAGAACGACAGCGCGTAGCCATTCAGTGCACCCAGGGCAATCGGCAACAATGTGCTGGGCACCGCGATACGCACGGAATTCCAGAATCCGCCCTGCACGCCTTCGCATGCCGCGCCGGTGCACGCTTCGCTCCACGCGGCGCGCCAGGCGTCGAGCGATGGCGCCAACGGCAACGCGAATATATTGCCCAGGCGGATTTCCTCCATCGGCTTCAACGACGTCACCAGCATCACGTACAGCGGCAGCAGAAAGAACAGCGCCGCACAGGCCAGGAAGGCGTACAGCCCCACACGCGCCGCTCTCACACTGCCACCTTGCGGCTACGCACGTATGCCCATGGCGCCAGCAATGCCAGCACCGTCAGCAACAGCACCACCGCGCCAGCCGAAGCCAGGCCGATATTGGCGCGCAGGAACAGGTGGTCCATGATGAACTTGGCCGGCACTTCGCTGGCCATGCCGGGCCCGCCCTGTGTCATGGAAACCACCGCGTCGTAGAGCTTGACGACCATGGTTGCCAGCAGGATGAAGACCGTTGCCAGCGTCGGCGCCAGCATCGGCAGTACGATCGACACGTAGACGCGCCAAACCGGGATGCCATCCAGTCGAGCGGCCTTCCAGATTTCCGGATCGACGCCGCGCAGGCCCGCCAGCATCAGGGCCATCACGAATCCCGATGCCTGCCAGACCGATGCCAGCACCACTGTGTAGAGGACCGTGTCCTGGTTCACCAGCCAGTCGATTTCCGGCCCCGGAACGCCGCCGGGCGTCAGTATCCACTGCCACACCAGGCCCGTCGCGACGAACGACATGGCGTACGGATAGAGGAAGACCGTGCGCAATGCGCCCTCCCCCGCTACCTGCCGGTCGATCGCCGCCGCCAGAAGAAATCCGATCACCATGCAGGCCATGACGAACAGCACACCGTACAGCGCCAGGTTATGCAGCGACAACAGCCAGCGCTCGTTGTCGAACAAGCGCTCGTACTGTGCAAAGCCAACCAGCTTATTGGTCGCGATGCTGCGCGATCCGGTGAGCGACACGTAGAATGTCCAGGCGAATGAGCCGAGATAGCCGACGCATACCGTCAGCAGCATCGGCAGCAGGGCCGCATGGGACATCGCTCGGCGCACGCTCAGTTCCTCAGCGCCGCTGCCAGCGCCTTTTGCGCTTTTTCGACCGGCATGGAAGTATTCCAGTAGGCCGTCAACGCGTCCTGGACGGCCCCGTTCTGGTCCGGTGTCAGGTAAATCTCCGGCGCGCCGACCTGCCGGTTGCGGTCGCGCATGATGGCGGCGCCGGCACGCGCGCAGGCGTCGAGTTGGCTGGTGTCGGCGTCGGAACGCGGTGGCAGCGAGCCTTTCAGCTTGTTGAAATTCACTTGCGTGGCCGGCGCCAGCAATACCTTTTCCATCAGCTTCTGCGCCTGCCGGACCTCGGCGCGATCGGAGCGGGGAAAGACAAAGGCATCGCCCTGGATCAGGTAAGGCGAATTCGGCCCCAGGCCGGGAATGCAGCCGTACTGCACACCCGGCTCCATCTTCGCATTGTTGAATTCACCCTTTGCCCAGTCGCCCATGATTTGCACGCCGGCTTTGCCGCTGACCAGCATTGCAGTGGCATCGTTCCAATTACGGCCCGGCGAGGCAGGGTCGACGTAGGATTGCAGGCGCTTGTAGGCCAGCAGCACCTTGCGTAGCGCATCGGAATTGATGGCGCGCTGGTCGCGGTCGCGCATCACCTGCAGGTAGAGCTGGCGGCCGCCCATATTGGCCAGCATGGACGCGAACAGGATATGTTCCTGCCAGGCCTGTCCGCCGTGCGCCAGCGGCACCAGGCCGGCGGCCTTCAGCTTGTCCAACGCTGCGAACAGTTCGTCGACGCTGGCCGGCTCCCTTGCGATGCCGGCCTTCTTGAAGGCGGCCTTGGAATACCAGATCCAGGTCTGCATGTGGATGTTCATCGGCATCGCGTAGTAATGGCCTGCGATGCGCACGGTGTTGACGATCGGTTCCGGCAGCGTGGCGTCCCAACGCTCCTGCCGCGCGATGTCGTCCAGCGGCACCAGCATTTCCTGGTCGACGATATCGAGAAACTGCTTGGAGATGTTGAATTGCGCGGCAGTCGGTGCCTTGCCGCCGACCATGCGGTTGAGGGTTACAGCGCGGGCCTGGTCGCCGCCGGCAATGGCCGTATCGATCCAGGTGCCCCCCGCCGCGCGGTAGGCATTGGCCAACTGCTTGACGGCAGCCGATTCGCCGCCCGAAGTCCACCAGTGGATTACTTCCGCGCTCGGGCCGGACGCCTGCGCGGCGGCAGCGCCCAGCGTCATGACGCAGGCAAAGAACTGCTTCAACATCCCGTCTCCTGTAGTGTGCCGCTATTTTTGGAAACGTTACCAATTTCCCGCCTGAGTGTCAACAGAATAACAGGATTCCCACGCTTGGCGAAAAAGCAACGCGCAATCGAAAACAATGGAAAACAATTGAAATCGTATACTTTCCTGGGCTATCCTGATTTCGCTGCCGGTGCATGCCGGCCGCGCGATCGGGAGAGTTTGTCCCACCCACGGACAACGCCGAAGGAGCAAGCCGCCCCCGGAATCTCTCAGGCCCAAGGACCGGTCGCGTGTTTTCACAACTCTGAAGAGCCGCCAGTGCAGCAAGGCTGGCGCACCGAAGGAGCAAGCAGGCCGCCCATGCCTGTGAAACTCTCAGGTCCAGCACAGAGGGGGCAGTCCAACCTCGTATCCAAAAAAATATCTGATCAACCTTCAGAGGAGTAGTCACATGCATACGCATCGACTCTGGCTGCGCATTGCCTGCGCAGCGATGATGGCCGTCCCGTTCCTGGCAAAAGCGGACAACGGCGCGGCTTTACAGGCGGCCAAACGCGGCCTGGCGCAATTCGCCGAACACCAGCAAGCACTCCGTCCCGGCAGCGCGCCCGTGGACTTCCCGCTCGACGTCACCGACGTGGGCGACTTGAAGCAGGCCACGATCAGCGGCGGCTTCGAGGTGTACACCATCGACCCGAAAGAGCTGCTGGCGCGCGGCGACCTGCCCGCGCTGGCCAAGCCGACCGGCGAATGGCGTTTCGTCATTTCCCTGCACGGCAAGCCGATCGGGCTGGCGACCGTGCAGCACGTGAACGGGCGCTACGAGACTGTCGCCTATGGCGCTTCCGTGCTGGCCAAGGACGTTGAAGCTGCGATGGCCGCCCACGGCAACAGCGCGCGTTCCAACCTGCGCTTCATCCGCATCTACCAGGCGCGCTCCGACTTCCTGGAAGTGGACCACGCCAAGTTCGCCCCCCTGCATTCCGCGCGCGAGTCGCTGCTGATGAAGAAGGCCGGCAACCAGCTGGTGGATGGCGCCGAGCTGCTGGAGCCGCTGCGCGCAGCAGTCAAGGCCAATATCGAAGCATTCCGCTAAGGAGGAACCACCCATGAACTTTGCAAAAACCCTGGCGGCCGCCGCGCTGGTGCTCGCCCTGCCCTCCGCCTTCGCGCAATGGCGCACCCTGAACGTGCCGCTGGTGACGCAGGAGCACAGCCAATGGTGCTGGGCCGGCTCCAGCAAGGCCGTCCTCAACTACTACAGCCGCACGCCAAGCCAGTGCCAGATCGTGAACTGGGCCTTCGGCATCAACTACGCCTGCGGCAACGGCACTTTCGACTGGTACAGCTACGCCAACCGGCCGAACAATATGTACGGCACCTCGGGCAGCGTGCAGAACATCCTGTCCGCATGGGGCGTTCCGAACACCGCGATCAACAACTACCTGTCGTGGAATACGGTGGTCAACGACATCAACGCCAACCGCCCCTTCGTCATCCGCTACGGCTGGACCAACGGCGGCGGCCATATCATGGTGGGACGCGGCTACGAGACCTACAACGGCACCAACTACATCTACATCATGAACCCGTGGCCGGGCGAGGGGCAGACCTACCGCACCTACGCTTCCGCCGTGAGCGCATACGACCATAACTGGACGCACACGCAGCGCATGAACGTCAGCCCTTGAAGTGAAGCTTGAGCAATTGGCCGTTATGGTCATCGATCAAGAGCAGGTCGCCGTCGGCGGCCTGCTTTACGTCGACCGGCGCGCCGCGCCCCTGCACGCCCTTGACCTCCCAGCCGGAGATCAGCTCCACCATCTTGCCGAGAGGCGCCCCCTTTTTGTCGGGTAGCAGCGCCACCAGGCGATGCCCATGCTGCCGGTAGCCGTGAAAGGTCATGACGAGGCTGCCCTTGTATTCGGAAGGGAAACGGTCGGCCGAGTAAAACAACATTCCCAGCGGCGCCGCGTGCGCCGGAAGCAGCCTTGTGGGCGCCGCATAGCCTGCGCACTTTGCCGCCGGATACTCGGGGCTGGCAATATTCGCATCGTAACAATAAGGCCAGCCGTAATGGGCGCCGCGCTTTATCACGTTCAATTCGTCGTGCGGCAGCTCCGCATCGTTCTTCAGCTGCGGCATGTGGATGTTGATGTTGTCGCGCGAGTTTTCGCCTTGCCACAACTCGCCCGTAACGGGATGCAGCGCCATCGCCATCGAATTGCGCAGGCCGCGCGCATAGACTTCCCAGCTTTTCACCGCACCCTCGGGCCAGGCGATGCTGTATTTGCGGATAACACCCGACGCCTGCGGCCCTTCGTTCTCGGCGCAAGGTTTGTCTGCCGCAGGCTCGTCGCCGGAAGTGCTTTCGCAATGGTCGCTTGCCGAGCCCACGTTCACGTACAGGTCGCCGCGTTGGTCGAAGCGCAATGCCGTCAGCAGGTGGCGCCCGACGCCGGGCAGGCCGGAAATGAAATCCGTCCCCTGCCCTGGCTTCGCCGGGTCGATGCGGACGATGCGCTTGACCACGCCGACGTACAGCTTGCCGTCCGGGCCCAGGGTAATTCCATTCGGCCGGTCAAGCTTGTCGAGCAGGACGCGCTGGCTGCCATCCTTGCCGATCACGATGACCCGTCCTTTACCCTCCACCCAGCCGCCCATTTCGACAATGGCCAGCTCGCCGCCCGGCAGCTCCTGCACGCCGCGCGGATAACGCAGCTTATCGGCGACCACGGCCACGCAAAAACCGGGCGGCGTCTTCACGTCCAGCGCCGGCAAACCATCGCACATCATCTGTTTCTTCCCCTGGTGTCAGTGCCGCGCGGGCACCAGCTCAATCGTCTTTTCCGTCGCTGCATCCACAGCCTTGCGGGAATACAGCAGCGGGAAGTATGAGCCCTTGGCCCAATCCTGCGCAAGGTCGCGGTAATGCGGACCGGCCGGGTCGCCGGACTGGCCTGGCGTATTCATCGCGCGCGAGTTGTCCCAACCGCCGACGTCGACCACGATGCGGAAAGAAGCGCCGTTGATCTGCCAGAAGTTGGCTGGGTGGTAGCCGGACTGGTTGACGGTGTAGGAACTGCCGCCGCGCGGCAGCGGGCCGACGTCAAGTTTTGCGCGCGTTGCCGCATCCACCGCCTGCGACATCGGGTGCATGAAATAGCTGAACTGAAGCCGTCCCCAGGCCCAGCGCGACGGGTCGCTGCCCTGCAGGCGTACCATTTCGGACCAGGCGGCGGTCAGGCTGTCCAGCACCACGCGGTCGCGGCGAACATTGGCGTTCATGCCGAAGCGCGCGGCGGGACGCTCCAGCGCTTCCAGCAATACGGCAGTATCGGGCGCGCCCATCGTGTTTGCCCCCGCCTTGCCGAGCAAGGCGGTCTTGAACGCCTCGCCCAGGTGGCGCGACCACCACACCTCGAACAGCGCGGCGGCGGCCGAATCGGCACGCACTTCGGCATTCCAGGCATCGAGCAGGCGCAAAGCCGCCTGCGCCCCGGCATCGGCCGGCTTTATTTGCTTCAGCACAGCCAGGACGCGCCGCGCCGGAATCGAAACCAGGTCGTTCTGCAGCCGCTGCATATCCTCAATGCCGACCTTGCCCGGCTTGCCGAGCACTTCCGCGATGCGCTGGGCGCGCGATGGCTCGGCCCATTCGAAGCCAAGCTTGTAGTCCTTATAGGGGAAGGAGGCCGGCAGGTTCATTTCGTTCGCGCTCGCAAACCAGCCCTGCTTGGGGTTGAATTGCGAAGGCAGCTTGCGGCCATCGAGGAAACCGCTCCATTCATACCTGCCGTCGCCCGGCACCGGCAGGAGGCCGTCCCAGTTCTTGCGCAGTGGCGCCATGCCGCCGGCCACCCAGCCGATATTGCCGGCGGTATCGGCATAGACCTGGTTTTCCGCGGGCGCCCCCCAGCGCGCCATCGCATCGCGGAATTGCGCCATGTTCTGCGCACGCATGTAATCGATGCTGCCGAAGTAAGGCGCGGTGCCGGGCTCAGACCAGGCGCTGCGCACAGCCAGCGCGCGCCGCTTCCCCGGCTCTTCGAAAATCACCGGGCCATGGCGCGTGAACAGCAATTCGGCTTGCGCGGATCGGCCGCCAGGCAGCGGCACATTTTCCTTCACCACGCGAAAGTCCTCCCATTTTCCTTGGTAGCGGTACTGGCGCGGGTTGTCCGGGTTGGTCTGGTAGACGTACAGGTCTTCCTGGTCGATGCTGAAGATGGTAAGGCCGAAGGCGATCTTGCCGTTGTGGCCGATCGAAATGCCCGGCAAGGCCGGCTCCCCTGCCCCGATTGCGTCGAGCCCCGGCGCGCTCAGGTGAACAATGTAGCGCAGCGAAGGCGCGGCATAGGAACGGTGCGGGTCGTTGGCAAGGATAGGCCGGCCGGTCGCGCTGCGTGCTGGCGCGATGACCCAGTTGTTGCTGCCTTCCATGCGCTGCGCCTCGGCTGCGGCCACGTCGGCCTTGCCTGGCTTGCGCAGCAGCCGCGCCGGCGCTGTAGCCAGGTGAAACACGTCGAGCGCGTTATCGGGCAGGCAGGGGTCCAGTCCTTCCGGCACGCGCGTCACCCAGGCGGGAGACAGCCTGGCGCGGATCTGGTCCGCTTCCAGGCTGGCGTTGCAGACCACGTGCGCCCGTTCGAATTCCTGCAGCAGGTTGCGGGTCAAGCCATGGCTGCGGATGCGCACCACGTCTTCCGCCGCCCACTTCTCCGGTTTGTAGGAGAACTGGCGGAACTCGAAGGGAAGCAATTCCGGCTTGCGTTCCAGCAGCTCAATATAGGCGTTGATGCCCGCCACGAAGCGTTCGGTGACTTCGCGCGCGCCGCTGCCGTAGGCTTTCCATTCCGCGTCCATGTCGCCGCGGTAGAGGAAGAGCCGCGCCGCACGGTCCTGCTCCAGGTAGGACTGGCCGAAGACCGACGACATGCGCCCCAGGCCGCGCCGCCGCCACAAATCAATCTGCACCAGGCGGTCGCGCGCCGCGTTGAAGCCCTGCACGAAAAAAAGGTCATCGCTGTCGCCCGCATACATGTGCGGCACGCCCCATTTGTCGACCAGGATGCGTGCCGGCTGTCGCAGGCCCGCCACTTCAAGGGTTTCGGCGTGGGCAGCTCCGCCCACGCCAGCCAACAGTACTAAAGCCAGCGCCAGTCTATTCAATCACACGCCTCCAGCTACCGCGGGCACGCCGGACGGTTTGTCCAGCGACATGCGCGGGATGGTCCAGTAGGTGATTGCGCGCCACAGCCATTCCATCGGGCCGTAGCGGAAGCGGGCAAGCCAGAAGTGGCTGAACGCAATCTGCAGCACGATGATGCACGCGACATAGGCCATCTGGTGCGCGCGGCTGGCGCCGAAGTGCCCGAATCCCCAGCCGAAGTAATAAACCGAACCAACCACCGACTGCGTCAGGTAGTTGGTCAAGGCCATGCGGCCAAGCGGCGCCAATACCTTGATTTTCGAGAACACCGAATTGCTATGCAACATAAGGATCACCAGGCTGACATAGCCAAGGCAGGCCGGCAGGTTGCCCAGCATGAGCATGCCCATTGCCAGCTGCATCCCATCCTTGCCGTCCGACCCCGGCACCGGGTACATGGCAATGGCCGAACCGAGCAAGCCAAGCCCGATGCCGACCGGCAGTCCATACATGGCCAGCTTGCGGAACAGCGGCAGGTGCGCGCGGGTATTTTCCATGATGCCGTTTCGGACAAACCAATAGCCGATCAGGAACATGCCCACCACGATAGGAGCGAAGCCAAGCTCCCCGGGCGCATTTTCAGCAAAGTGTTTGGCGCGCAGGGCCACGTGCTCGCTATAAGTACCCGTGGTGGCCACCTTGACTTCGTTCTTAATGTTTTCTTCGCGCTCTTTCAGCCGTTTGGCAACCTCCGCCGCCCGTTCGGCCTTCGCCTTGGCGGCCTTGGCCTCCTTGCTGTCGGCAGGCGCCGAAGCGGAAACCTGGGCCGCCGGTTTCTCCGGCAGCATATACCGCATCGCGCCAATGCCCGTCATGACGGTGAACGCAATGATGTAGAGGCCGGCGCCAAGCCGCCAGGCACGCTCGGATTTCTGCCCGTGGTACCTGGAGGTCAGGTAACCCGCCACGGTCAATATCAGGCCGAACATCGGAAGCGAGAAACGCAGGGGGCGCGGAAGTTGCGGCATGAACCACACGACAACGGCTGCGATCGACAACAGGATGCCGCCAACCAGCAATACGAGGCCGACCACGGGAATATTCAGCTTCTTCACCTGCTGCTCGCCGCGCAGCCACCACGCGACGAGCGAGAAGAACGCCAGGCTGCCAGCCATGCCAAGGAGCACGCCAAGGTCCGGCGCCGATTTTTCCGAAATGATGCCCGCCATGACGGCCACGTTTGGCGCGAAGCCGACCAGCAGCAACAGCACAATGGCAGTGGCAATGTATTTCGGCCGCCCGAACAGGACAATCAGCAGCCCCGTCGCACTTACCGCATAACTGAACAGGATGTCGCCGCCCCATATGAAGATGTGGTGGCAGGCGCCGAACACTGCAAGCGCAGCGATGCGGCGCATGTAGGGAACCAGGAAGCTGCGCCCTGCCCTGTCGGCACGCGTCAGCATGACCGCAAAGCCCATGCCGAACAGCAGCGAGAAGATGGTCCAGAACTTGCCGGTGACGAAGTACTGTGTGATGTAGCTGATGATGAAATCCAACCCGGTGAATTTCGGGTTGATGCCGCCCATATCGGCGAGGGCGCGGTTGAAATACTCGACATTCATGGTGCAGATGCCGATCAGTGCAAAGCCTCGTACAACGTCGAGCGCTTCGATGCGTTCATTACCTTCGGTGGGCACAAAACCGTGGGGGCTCGTCCTGTCCATTATCGTTATCCTTTGTCTAAACGAAGTTGCGACTCATGGATCGTACTGGGGTTAAGTCAAACCTAAGGCGATTGTGCGACGAAACGACGATTTTGGGGGACAAAATGCAAAAAGGCCCGCTTGCAATTGCAAAGCGGGCCCCCACGGCGACAATGCTGCTTACGGCGCGATGTCGCTGCCTACGTTGATAGCCGCATAGGCGCGCTGTACCGCCTTCGACTCGGCGCTGCCCACACCGTACAGCTCTTCCGCCGACGCTTGCATCAGGGTGCGCGCATTGGCGTAGTTGGTGGAGGAAGTGAACTTGGTCGTATTGGCGTGGAACCAGATGCGATAAGCCTTGTCGATGCCGATACCGGTCATCGGGCCATTTTTCAGGTATTGGCTATACGTTTCGGGCGTAGAGGAGCTGGTGGAGCCCTCGGACAGGAAGTAGAACATGCGATTGTTGGGCCCGCTCGAATAGTGCACGTCCAGGTTGCGGATCTTGCGGCTCCAGGCGTCGGGGCTCGATCCGTCCTGCGACGGCTTCTTGAAGAAGCGCAGGGGCACGCCGTTCTTGGCGATTTCCTTGCCAACAAACCAATCATTTTTCCCTTCCGGAACGATACTTCCTGTCCCACCGTTGCGCGCATACGCTTCAACTGCCTCGCCATTGATATCGGACGAAGACTCATTCAGGCCGCCCGACTCGCCGCGGTAGGTCAGGTTGGACGTGGCGGCGGTTACGCCGTGTCCCATTTCATGGCCGATCACGTCATTCGAACCGAGGTTGTTGAAATAGGAGCCGCCGTCGCCGATGAACATGCATTTGCAGGTGTCGGTGTAGTAGGCGTTGTCGTATGCGGTGTTGACGTGCACAGCGATGTAGGTGGCGGTGTTATGCCCGTCCAGCGATTGCCAGCCCAGCACGTTTTTCATCGTGTCGTAGGTGTTCATCAGCCCCCACAGCGCGTTGACCGCTGCGGTCTGGCCGTTGTCGTTGGTGGTCGAGCCGCCGGCGATATATTGCATGCCGTCGCCCCAGGTATTGTCGGGGTCCACATACAGCGCGCCGGCGCTGGTTCCATGGTTGGCATTGGTGATGGCCATGCCGCCGTAAGTGCCGCCTGTGCCGCGGGTCAGGTCGATCATCTGGTACTGGCTGCCGGTAAAGCTGGTGGCGACGGGCACAGTGCCGTTGTACTGGCTCTTGCCCACGCCGATGGCAGGCGTCGCGGTATGAACCATGCTCCATTGGTCGAGGATGGCGCCGTTGGCGGCGTCCACGATGGTGTTGTGATAGACAGGCCGCCCGCCGCGGTCCATGCGGGTCTCGACCAGGTAGGCCAGGCGATAGCCATCCACCACGTCTTCCAGGTCCGTCGCATTCAATGCCTCTTCGGCCTTGTTGGCGGCCGCTGGCACGCGCTGCGACTTCATGACCGGATAGATGATGGTTTCGGCGCTCGGTGCGGAAACATGGGCGGCCGCACCGCCAACGCTGCGAACCGCCGCCTCGATAGCAGCCTTGCTGCTGATCGAAGCTTTCTTGTTCGCGATGCCGGACTTCGCAACTCCCGCGCGGCGGTCAGCCATGGTCTGGCTGATGATGTGGCCGCGATTGTCCGACACCACCACCGCTTCCGATTCGAAGATGCGGATCCCTTTGTAGGTGTGGTTCAGACGCGTGATCACCTTGTCCTGCTGCCCTGGGTGTTGGCGATTGATCACATAGCCGTGGTCGCTATCGAGTCCTTTGCCGGCGCGTTCATGAGCCAGTTCGGCCATCAAGCTTGCATTGGCCTGGGCTGGCAGCGCGGCGGCAAAGCCCGATTGCGCACACAGTGCGATCGCAGCGGCGATCATCGTTTTACGTAGCATCATTACGACCCCTTCCAGAAATTGGTTGTTGGGACGAACGACGATATATTGACAAATTTTAAATGTCAAACAGTTACCAATAGTATTAGCACTTAAACGCAACACACCGCTGAGATATTCCTGTGGGACTTATTTCACCCGGGCACCATTCCCGTCAAAACATAGGCTTGCAGCAAGGTCATCAAGCCAACGATGGCGGCAAACAGCAGGCTATGTTTGAGGGTGAAACGGAACAATTCAGACTCGCGCCCCACCAGGCCCGTGGCCGCGCAGGCCACCGCAATCGACTGGGGCGAGATCATCTTGCCGGTCACGCCGCCAGTGGTATTGGCGGCCACCAGCAGCGTATCGGATACCCCGACCTGGTGCGCGGTGGTGTTCTGCAGGGAGCAGAACAAGGCATTCGACGACGTGTCGGAGCCGGTGAGGAAGACGCCCAGCCAGCCGAGGAAAGGAGAGAAGAACGGGAAAGCCGCACCGGTACCGGCCAGCACCAGGGCCAGGGTCGAGGACATGCCCGAGTAGTTGGCGACAAAGGCGAACGCCAGCACCAGGCCAATCGACAGCACTGGGCGGCGCAATTCAAGCACCGTGTCGCGCAAGGCGCGCAAGCCATTGGCAGGGCTGAAGCGCAGCAGGACCATGGACAGCAATGTCGACAGCAGGATCGCGGTGCCGACAGCCGAAACCAGGTCCAGCTTGTAAATCGCCTCGTAAGCCTTGGGCGCGGCAACGATTGGCGTCATCTTCATGACCATCATGTCCAGGTAAGGCACATGGAATTTCAGCACGGTGCCCGCCCATGCGCCCTTGGCGGCGAACAAGGCCTTGAACTGCGGCAGGCTCCACACCGTGACCACGACGGTCAACAGGCCGAACGGCGCCCAGGCGCGCACCGTCTGCGCGGTGGAATAAGGCAACTTGCTGCGGCTGCGCGGTTCGCTGCCGACGGCAGCCGCGCCGCCGAACGGCGACATTGCCGCTGTGCCGCCGCCCATCGAAATGGCGCCGCGTGCGCCGGCTTTGGCGCTGGCAGGCTGCCACACTTTCAGGAAACCGGTCAGCGCGCCCAGGCTGACCAGGGCGGAGGTAATGTCCGGCAGTTCCGGGCCAATGTAGTTGGAAGTGATGTACTGGGTGACGGCGAAACTGCCGCCCGCCACCAGCGCTGCCGGCCAGGTTTCCTTGACCCCGCGCTTGCCGTCCATCATGAACACCAGCCAAAAGGGCACCGCCAGCGACAGCAGCGGAAGCTGGCGGCCGGCCATGGCGCCGATGCTCATCGCGTCCAGGCCAGTCACCTGCCCCGCCACGATGATCGGAATGCCCATGGCGCCGAACGCCACCGGCGCTGTATTGGCGATCAGGCACAGGCCGGCCGCATACAGAGGGTTAAAGCCCAGTCCGACCAGTAGCGCCGAAGTAATCGCCACCGGCGCGCCGAAGCCGGCAGCCCCTTCCAGGAAGGCGCCGAAGGAAAAGCCGATCAGCAGCATCTGCAAGCGCTGGTCGTCCGTGATCGAAACCACGGAGGCGCGGATGATCTCGAGCTGGCCCGTACGTTCAACGACTTTGTACAGGAAGACTGCGCTGATGATGATCCACGCGATCGGCCAGAGCCCGTAGGCAAAGCCGAAGCCTGCAGCGGCCAGCGCCTGCGGCACCGGCATGCCATAAGCGAAAACCGCAACGGCGAGCGCCAACGCCAGCGTCACGGCGGCGGCGATATGTCCTTTGATGCGCCAGACCGCCAGCGCGACAAAGAAGAAAAGAATGGGAATGGCGGCAACAAGGGCCGACAGCCATAGACTGCCCAATGGGGCATAAATCTGGTTCCAGGTTTGCATGTGTACTCCTCCAAGGTGAATTATTCTTATGCCGTTTTCAAGAAAGCCTTATTCCGCCTGCCCCCTTTCCTTAAGCAGGTCGGCCAGGCTGCGTTTGGCCGGCACCAGCGGCGCACGGTGCCGGGTCCAGCCCAGTTGGCTGGATGGAGCGAAAGCGCGCAGTCGCGTCGCCGCCCAGCGGAACAGGCGATATGCCGCGGGGCGCGCAAAGGCCCCGCTCCAGAACCGCCACACCAGCCGTTCGCCGCGGCTGAAACTCGCACCCTGGCCACGCAGCGGGCTATCGACCTGCTGCGCCGGATCGCGATTGGCCTCGGTGCGCAGGCGCACCAGCAGCTCGGGAATCGGAATCCTCACCGGACACACTTCGCCGCAGGCGCCGCACAGGCTGGAAGCGGTCACCAGGTCGGCCGTTTCATCCAGGCCGAGCAGGTGCGGGGAAATGATCTTGCCGATCGGGCCTGGATAAGTGGTGCCGTAGGCATGCCCGCCTACCCGCTCGTAGACCGGGCAGTGATTCATGCAGGCGCCGCAGCGGATGCATTGCAAGGTGGCGCGCAATTGCTGGTCCGCATAGGCTTGCGAACGGCCGTTATCGAGCAGCACCACGTGCATCTCGCGCGGACCATCCAGTTCGCCGGGGCGGCGCGGTCCGGTGATCAGGTTGAAGTATGTTGTGATGGGCTGGCCGGTCGCGGAGCGCGTCAACAGGCTCGCAAGCGGCACAATGTGCTCAAGCTTGGCGACCACCTTCTCGATGCCCATCAGGGCAATATGCACGTCGGGCACAGTGGTCGACAGGCGGCCATTGCCCTCGTTCTCCACCAGCCAAAGCGTGCCGGTATCGGCAGCCGCGAAGTTGACGCCAGAGAGGCCGATGTCGGCGTCCACAAACTTCTGGCGCAAAGCGCGGCGGCCGGCCAGAATCAGCGTGTCGACGTCCTCGGTATAAGGCGTATCCGGCAGATGGCGTTCGAACAGCGCTCCAATGTCCGCGCGCGTTTTGTGCAGGGCCGGCATGACGATGTGCGAAGGCTTTTCCTCGGCCAGCTGCACGATGTATTCGCCCATGTCCGATTCGACGCAGCTGATCCCCCGTTCGGCCATGTAGTGATTCAGCTCAACCTCTTCGCTGGCCATCGACTTGCCTTTGATGATGTTGCGCGCACCCCGGCGCCGGGCGATGCCGTGGATGATGGCGTTCGCCTCATCCGCGTTCGCCGCCCAGTGCACATGCACACCCAGCGCTTGCAGGCTGGCTTCAAATTGCACCAGCAGGTCGGGCAGGTTGGCCAGTGCGTGCTGGCGTATCGCCTCGCCCAGGTCGCGCAGCCGTTCCAGTTCGTCGGCATCGGGGAATTGCGTGCTGCGCTTGGCCTGCAGGAAGTCCATCGCGCCGCGCATGCTGGCGCGCAGTGCCGGGTTTTGCAGCGCATCGCTGACGCGCTCGCGAAAGTCGGCAGGAGAAACGAAATGCATGGGCCTCGCGTTCATGCCTGCCCCTTCGTCGAGTCGTCCACAATGACCACCCAGAGTGCGGCAGGGCCGTGCGCTCCATAAGCCAGGGTTTGCTGGATATCCGAAGTCTTTGAAGGCCCCGACACCAGCACCAGGTTTGTGGGCATACCGGCGCTCCAGCCCTCGGTGTGCATCGCTGCATGCAGGTCGGCATGCAGCGTGCTCGCATATACCAGCGCAACGTGCAGCGGCGGCACGAGCGACACGGTGCGCGGCGTGCCTGCATCGGGCGCCAGCACAAGCGTGCCTGTGGCGGCAATGCCGGAACGCGCTACCGTAAAGCCGGCATCCACGCTTGAAAAGAGGATTCCTTTCCACGCTTCCAGAGGCTGGGAGTACGGCAGCGTTTTCACTGCCGGCGGCAACTCCGCGGTCAGCGCAGCGCCTTCGGCAGAGGTGGAATCGAGCAGCAGCCGCTGCACACCGGCTTGCGCGAGCCGGCCGGCCAACAGCGCCGGCCACTCCTCGGCATTGCTGCGTATGACGTCCGTTCGAACCGAGGTCATGACGCGTTCCATCACGTCAGCGCACTGCAGCGATGTAGCTCCGCGCAATGCGCCATGTGCGTGGTGGCGATTGATGCGTGCCTCGAGCGCGCGACTATCCGGCGTGGGGGCCGGCGCATTTGCGCGCAGCGCGCCGAGGATGATTTCGCGAGTCTTCATGGCTGCACGTCCTCCTTCGCGGCGGACTGGCCGTTGAGGCGCCGCCACAGGAAGCTGGCCATATGCTCCACCTGAAGCGGAGCTCCCTGACGCTGCGCGGCGTGCCCGATATTCAGCAGGCAGCCGCAGTCGGCGGAGACCAGGCGGGTGCAGCCGGTGGCACAGGCGGCTGCCACCTTGTCCGCCACCATCGCGCCGGAAATATCGGGATGCTTGAGGGAGAAAGTTCCGCCAAAGCCGCAGCACTCAGATTCGCGATCGTGCTCCACGCGCGTCACGCCGGGCATGGCATCGAGCATCGCCACGCCATGTTCCCGCGTGCCCATTTCGCGCCTGGCACCGCAAGAGGTGTGCAACACCACGCGTTCTTCGGCCTGCGCGGGCGCAGCCCGGTAATCGACGTGCAGCACGTGCAACAGGAATTCGCTCAACTCGTAAATCCGCCCTGCCAGCTCGCGCGCTTTGGCGGCGGCTTGCGGATCGTCGCCGAACAGCTCGGGCCAGTGGTGGCGCATCATGCCTGCGCAAGAGCCGGACGGCACGATGACGGGCCAGGATTCGGGGAACAGGTCGAGCTGGGCGCGCGCGACGGCCCGGGCCTGTTCGGGATTACCACTGCTGTAAGCAGGCTGCCCGCAGCAGCTCTGGCCGCGCGGATAGTGCACGGTCACGCCTTCATGCTCAAGCAGGCGCACGGCGTCCAGGCCGGCTTCTGGCATGAACAGGTCGATCACGCAGGTGCCGAACAGGTACACGTGCACATTGCGCTGGCCTGCCAGCGAGGGGTATTGTCGGGGCTTCATGGTGCGTCTCCTCTGTTTTGCTTATTCCGTCGACAGGTCCCATAATTCCCGCATGCAGGCGGCGCGGCAAACTGGTCGGACCAGTCACCGCAAAAGGAGAACAACAGGATGAAAACAAACGGACTGGTCGAAGACGTGCAACGCCAGTTGGAAGTGGCGCTGCTGGATGGACGCTACCCCGCCAACAGCAAGCTGCCGTCGGAGCGCATGCTTGCGGAGCAGTTTTCGGTATCGCGCAATACGATTCGCGAAGCGCTGCAAAGGATGGTGGCGCGTGGCCTGCTGCGCAGCCGTCCCGGTGCCGGCGTGTACGTCGGGGACCAGCTGCGCACCAGCACTTCTTCACCGTGGGCGCAACTGGTGGTCGATCAGCCAGCCCTGTTGAGCGACGTGCTCGAATTCCGCCGCGTGCTGGAAGGCGCCACGGCCTATTACGCCGCCCTGCGCGGAACGGAAGAAGAATACGCCGGCATCCGCACGCTCCTGGCCGGGCTGGAACAGTCGCGGCTCGATGAAGAGGCGGCGACGGAGGCAGCGCTGGACGCGCAACTGCATGAGGCAATCGCACTGGCATCGCATAACAGCATGTTCCTGCACCTGCATGCGAGCGTGCTGGGAATACTGCGCGAGCACATCACGCTGAATGGCTCGAACCTGCGGGCACTGGATGCCGAGGTTTCCGGCCAGCTGCTGCAACAGCACCGCGCCATTTGCCAGGCTATTTGCGCCCGCAAGCCGGAGGCTGCGCGGACTGCAATGCAGGCGCATATCGATTATGTGGCGGGAAAGCTGGAGATGGTGTGACTGGTCCAACCAGTGGTTTAAAACCGGTAAACCTGGGTCAGACCCAAGGGTCTGACCCCGTCTATTCAGCCTCAGAGGTTCTGGTTCTGGGCCTTTGACGTTCTGCGAACATCAACATCGCACAACCCACCCCGCGGCTGCGAGACCGTCGGGGGTCTGACCCTTGGGTCAGACCCGGGTTCACCGGGTTTAAAAAACAAAAAGCCCGCTGGCACATTGCCTAGCGGGCTTTTCTAAT